>JALORE010000129.1 GCA_025459125.1 Planctomycetota bacterium
CGCCCTACACTGCTACCAGTCGGCAGGAACGTCAGATTGGCGATGCCGCCGATGTTCTGCACGGTCCGGCACAGCCGTTCATCGCGATAGAGCACGCAATCGGCATAGGGCACCAGCGGCGCGCCCTGGCCGCCCACCGCCATGTCGCGCGGCCTGAAATCCGCCACCGTGGTGATCCCCGTCCGCTGCGCGATCCGGGAGGGCTCGCCGATTTGCAGCGTCGAGCCCAGAACCCGGCCGCGATGGCGGCCCTGGGGGTTGTGGTAGATCGTCTGCCCGTGCGAGCCGATCAGATCGATTGAATGCAGGGAGATCCCGGTCCGCTCGCACAGCCGGATCAGAGCCTGGGCAAAGACCTCGCCCAGGACGTGATTGTAGTGGCAGATCTGGCCCAGCCGCGCCGTCTCGGGCCGGCACAGGCGCAGGACTTCCTGCCGCAACGCCGCCGCGTACGGAAACATCTCGAAGGCGCGGACGCGCACCCGCCGCCCGCGAATATCCACCAGCGCCACGTCCACACCATCCGCCGACGTGCCGGACATCAGTCCCGCCACGCGCAGCCGATCCTTCGACGCCAGCTTGGTGATCAGGTTCTTGGCCACAGCGTCATGCCCCGTAACCGTTTTCTCGTCGGGGCGAGACATGCCTCGCCCTGCCAGATTATAGCGGTGGCCCGGGACAGCGAAAAGATGAACCGTGCTCCGACAACGACATCCTGATCCGGGTCACAATCTGCAATCGCGCCGACCGGGAGGCGGTGCTGCATCTGCTGCCGACGCTGTGGTTTCGCAACACCTGGATCTGGGGCTGCCGGCACAACGAGGACTGCACGATCAAGCCCGTCATCCGCCAGACGAGTGCCTCGACGCTAGCTGGCCGAGCACCAGACGCTCGGGCCGCTTGTCTTTGCCTTTGACGCGGACCCATCCGGAAATCCGCCCGGCGTGCTCTTCACCGAAAACCAGACGAATGTCCGGCGGCTTCTCGGTGCCCCGAACCCCACGCCCTACACGAAGGACGCGTTCCACGAATACGTGATCAGGAACGACGCCGCCGCGGTCAATGCCGCGCTGCAGGGGACCAAGGCGGCACCGTACTATCGCCTGACGGTCGGCGGGCACCGGCAGGTGCAGGTGAGACTGCGGTTGTGTGCCGAGGCGGAGGCTGTCGGCAGACTCTTTGGGCCGGAGTTCGAGGGGGTCTTCACCCAACGGAGCGAGGAAGCCGACAGCTTCTACAAGCAGATCATTCCTCAGGCCCTGGGATGACGGGCCGTCTCCCTCGTGCGCCAGGCGTACGCGGGATTATTGTGGAGTAAGCAGTTCTACTGTTATGTCGTCAAGGACTGGCTCGCCGGCGCTCTGAACATGCCCCCGCCGCCGCGCGACCGCGGGAATGGACGCAACGCGGCCTGGGAACACCTGTTCAACCGCGATGTCCTGTCCATACCGGACAAGTGGGAATACCCCTGGTATGCCGCCTGGGATACCGCCTTTCACATGATCCCCTTTGCCCAAATCGATCCCGCGTACACGAAGCGGCAACTCATCCTGTTCCTCCGCGAATGGTACATGCATCCGAGCGGTGCCCTGCCCGATGAAGAGACAGAGGGCGGAGGACGGAAGACACAGGACAGAGGCAAACGCCCGCCTGCGGCACCGGAGAAACCCTGGCTCTTCCACGAGTACTTCGACGCGGAAACCGGCCGCGGTCTGGGCGCGAGTCATCAGACCGGCTGGACCGCCCTAATCGTCCGCTGCCTCGAAGACGTGGCCCAACCCGCCCCGACCCGAGCCGCGGGCAGTAATCCTTGAGGCGGCGCATCCAGGCAGGCCAGTTCTCGGCCTGGACGCTGCCGGCGCGAGTCCAAGGGCCGTTGACCTCGAAACGGGACTTTACGCCAAGGGTCCACGTCCCTCGTAAGGCTTGGCAGCCCTGGAAGATAGCGGGCTTCGCGGTATTATCCTTCCGCCTTTTGCCCCACGTCGCGAGCACCGTCGAAAGATTTTTCGCCAACTCTCTATATTTATCTGGCATATTCTATTTATATAGAATATCTTTTGTGCAAATAGAAATAAGGAGACATGGGCATGTCGATATCGAAGTCAACCACGCGGGGCCGGCGGAAGAAGGACACGATCGAACTGACCGAGGCGGAATGGGAGATCCTCAAGGTGGTCTGGGAGAAGGAGCCCTGCGCCGCCGGGACGGTACAGGAGGCCCTGGCCCAGAGCAAAGACTGGGCCTATGCCACGGTCAAGTCCACCATGGACCGCATGGTGGAAAAGGGATTCCTGGAAATCACGCGGATTCGCAACCTGCAGCTCTTCCGGTCGTGCCTGAGCCAGGTCCAGGCCCGGCGCAGCGAGCTCCGCAAGCTGCTGGCGCGGGCCTTCAACGGGGCCCTGACGCCGTTGGTGCAGTTCCTGCTCGAGCATGAGGGCCTGTCGAAGGAAGAGGCCGCCGGGCTGCGCCGATTCGTGAAGAAGACCGCCGGCAAGAAGCAGTGAATCCGGCGGCAGAGAGCGGGAGATCCAGCCATGAATGAGGCCATCAACCACACCGTCATCGGCGTGAACCACGCCGGGAAGGTGTTCTGCGATTACGCGGCGGGCATGCTGCTCCAGTCTGCCCTTCTGGTGCTCGTGCTGCTCCTGGCGGACCTGCTGCTGCGGAGATGGGTGCGCGCGGTCTTTCGCTACTGCCTGTGGCTGCTCATCGTGGTCAAGCTGGTCTTGCCCCCCACGCTGGCCCTTCCGACCGGCATCGGCTACTGGCTGGGCGACCGCTGGCCCGCGGCCTTGCCCAGCACCGACCGGCGTGCGCCGTTGACCGCGCTGGAAACCGCCGGCCCGCCTGCTTCCGGCCGGTCCTCCCTCTCCGGCGACACCCTGCAGAACCCGCCCGCGACGAGGCCATCTGCGCCAGCCGCTCCCCCGATGCCGCCGGCCGTGGCCATCATTCCGGTCACGCGACCAGGTATCCTCTTTTTGTTCTGGCTGGTCGGCGTGCTGGTCTTTGCCGCCCTGCTGCTCCAACGTCTGCGGTTTGTCCGGGGGCTGATCGCCTTCAGCCTTCCTGCAGACGAGCGCTTCCAGCACATGGTGGCGGAATGTGCCAAACAGGTGGGAATCCGTCGGGAGATCGAGCTGAGGGTCTCCGGCACCATGTCCAGTCCGGCTCTCTGCGGGCTGGTGCGACCCGTCATCCTGGTCCCGGCCCGGATTCTGGAAACCCTATCGCCGGCGGGCCTCAAGGCGATCCTGGTCCACGAGCTAGCGCACCTCAAGCGGGGCGATGTGTGGGTCAATTCCGTGCAGACGGTGCTGCAGGTCCTGCACTTTTACAGTCCCTTCGTCTGGCTGGCCAACGCCATGATCCGCCGGACCCGGAAAGAGGCCGTGGATGAGACCGTCCTCGTGGCCCTCGGCGGCCAGGCCGAGAACTACAGCAACACCCTCATCGATATTGGCGAATTGGCCTTGTGGAAGGCGGATTTGGGCCTGCGCCTCATCGGCGTGGCGGAATCGGAGAGACTCTTGAAAGGGAGGATCAAACACATGTTGACCAGACCTGTACCCACCAGTGCGAGAATCGGAATGTTCGGCCTGACCATCCTCATCATCACGGCGGCCCTTCTGCTCCCGATGGCCAGGGCTGAGAAGGCATCCGTCACAGCCCAGCCGACCGGTGCAGAGACACCCCCAAAGGCCCCGGTCGCAGAGAACAGCAACGTCTTCGTGGACCCGAACACCGGGATCACATTCCGCAAGGCCGGAGCGCTTTCCGGTCCCAGCGATATCATCGAGTCCACGGACAACCTCGGAATATCGCCTAACGGGCGATTCTTGTTGTGGGGAGTGAAGGTGGTCCCATTGGATGGCAGCCAGCCTTTCACGCTGATGGAGGATCCAAAACCGAGAGCGGTACGCGGCGTTTGGTCGCTGGACGGCACCAAAGTGCTCTTGGCCGCTGCGGCCCTTTGGGTCGTCCCGGTGAATCCCGAGACGGGGCGTTCTACCAGACCCGCAGAGAGAGTTTATGAGGGGAACGACTGGATACGCGGTACAGCGCATTGGTCGGACGATTCAGAGAGGATTACCTTCATGCGGTTCAACAGCGTCGGGGTTTCGTCTTGGGCCCTTTCGCTTCGTGATAAGAGTCTGGTGATGCTACCAGACCCGCGGAGCGATGTGGGCAAACGCGCGCCGGATGGAAAGAGGGTGGCTCTCCCCAGGCAGGGAGATCTGTGGGTGGAGTCTACACCAGGGACAGAGGCCAAGATGGTTGCCGATGCGGGCACGCCGATCCAATGGTCTGCGGACAGCGAATGGCTGCTCTACACGGATGGGCACGGGTCGCCGACAGGCTATGTCCAAGAACCCCGGTTCTTCCGCTTCACGGATGGGCGGCAGCAGAAGCTCAGACTGCCAGCCGTGGGCACGGTGGTGGGCACATCCGCAGACGGCAAGAAGTTGTTCTACTATTGTGCGTCCTACGACCGGGGACCGGCTGTGCAGGTCGCTGCGGTGTCCGGCGGCCCGACCTGCCTGCTGGGCGGGCAATTGCCGAAACTGATGCCTGCCGACCAGTTTTGGTCCCCTGACAGCGCGAGCATCGTGGTCCCCAACGACTACCGGGGTGAGGACGCCGGGTTGGTGGTGCTACCTCTATCCGGCGCGGCACCGGTCGTGTTCCGAATCGACGTCAGTGTGCCCGGCAAGATCAGTTACTGGCAGTTGTCGCCTCAGCGCGACGATATGCTGTTCTGCGTATCTTCCGACGACAAGACCTTCGATATCTGGGGAGCGCCGGTTTCCTGGAAGCAGACGCAGACCACAGGCCGGGCGACATTGATCTTCAGGAACTGGAGTCGCATCTCGTGGGGAGGGTCGTGCACACCCGGAGCCTGGTCACCCGATGGACAGAAGATCGCCATTCTCCAGAACGGCGAGCTTTGGCTCACCACCCCGCGCGGAGACGAGCCGACACAGCTGAAGGTGCCTGCGGTGAGAGGCCGGAGAGTGCTCTGGTCGCCTGACAGCAGCAGGATCGCCTTCTACACGTCTGGCTCCGTCACGGCCCCGCAAGAAGTTCTCCAAGTCGTTTCTGCCTCAGGCGGGGAAGTGAAGACGGTCGCAGAGTTGACGGCCGGCAGTTTCCTTGGAATTGCCGCATGGTCGCCGGACAGCAAGGCCATGACCATCGCCAAGCCGGATGGGCAAATCCTGTCCGTATCCATCGCCAACGGTCAGGGCCGGCCGCTGGTGAACATGAAGGACCTGGGCATGAAATCCGCCGCAGCCCTGCAGTGGTCGCCGGATGGCAAGGCCCTGGCTTTCAAGGCTGGGAATCAACTCTTCCTGTTCCACACTCAGGATAGCAGCGTCACGAAAGTCGCCGACGAAGGTAGCTACTATTTCTGGTCTCCGGACAGCCAATGGATTTCCTACCTGGGAACCCGTTGCGTCAAGACTCGTCCTGCCGGCATCCTCTGGGAAATGGACATCGAGGAAGCCTGGGCCAAGCTGGCAAAATAGAAGGACCTGCGATACTGCCCGGCGGAAGCGCGGAACCAACCCGTGATTCGCCGCGGCCACGTTGGCTCCGGCGCTCGCCGCGGGTCAGTAGTCCTTGAAGCGGCGCATCCAGGCGGGCCAATTCTCCGCCTGCATGCCGGCGGCGCGGGTGAAGGGGCCGTTGACGTTGAACTCGGGACTCCAGGCGAGGGTCCAGAGCTCCTTGAGACCCAGCCTGCGGATGGACCAGTCCATGAAGACGCCATGGAGGTACTCGCCGTGGCGGGGGATGCAGAAGGGCCGGATGCTGTTGGTGAGACCGACGTTCGGATTCACGGCCACGTCCTTCTCGGTCGGCGGCGGGCTGTCGTAGTGGGTGGGGTAGCCCGCCCACAGGGCGCAGTCGAGCATGATCGGCACGTTGCCGCCACCCTTGCTGTAGATGCTCTTCCAGCGTTTCTTCTCGGGACCGGGCTTCTGCCCGGTCTCGCCGCCGTCGTAGGCGGGCGTCCAGCCGTTGAGACCGTAGCTGCCCGCACGATACGGATGACGGGGACAATACCACGCCAGGTCGGCGCTGCCGGTCCCGGACTGGCTGATCTTCCGCGTCGCCATCGGGCAGAAATCCGCGAAGGTGAAGTTGTCGAGGTAATAGGCAAACTGCGCCGTCCGGCAGCGGTCCCAGGCGTCGCGGTCCCGGAGCTGACCTTCATTGCTCTCCGCCAGCGTCGCGAAGAGCATGCCCCACTGGTGCAGGTTCGCCTGGCAGACGGTGGCCTTGCCCTGCTTGCGCACGTTCTGGAGGACGGGGATCAGAATCGCCATCAACAGCGCGATTACGGAGATCACGACCAGCAGCTCGATGAGCGTGAAGGCGGAGGGATTGGTGATTTTCGATTTCTGATTTACGATTTCAGGAAAACGCGTCATGCCGCGGGCAGCGCCGCGCAGGCAAAACACCCGAGATGTCCGGTTCTTGTGCATCTCCTGATCCTGCCGAATACCATAATTATACCCGGCCTGCCCAGCAGATGCAATCAGGAGGTTCCCGACACCAGAGCGATTGCATGTGGACGATGGCTTGCCGGGGTACGACAGGATGGTGGCAAACGCTCCGCATGTCACTGCGAGCGGAGCGAAGCAATCTCAACCCATAGCATGGAGATCGCTTCCCCCGTCTCCCCCTGCCCATACACGGCCGGTCAGGCCGGCCATCCCGGCAACTTCCGGACGGTGAGGCGTCCTTCCTGGCAGCGGCAGAGTCGCAGGTATTTGTCGTTCATGTGAAAAGGTGCCGCGGCCTTGAAGGCGTCATAGACCTTCCGGAATTCGGGGCCGTCCTGCTCGAAGGGGAAACGGAACTGGTCAAGAACAATGCTGCACTTGTCGGCAAAGTCCAGCGCCAACCACGAGTAGAAGCGGTCGGGTCCCTCGAAGCTCTGTCCCGGGAGGACCTGGCCGTTCTCATCGAGCAGCAGGAAGTCCGCCCAAGCGCCAATCCGGCAGCCATAGGCTCTCAGCGGCAGACGGCCGGACGCAACCAGGTCGAATAGATCGCCGAGACGCCCGTGCGCCACTTTCCACTCCCAGGACTCGGAGATCCGGACCTCCTCGGGCCACATGAACTCGCCTCCGGAAATGCGATGGTCGCCCAGCTCCCGATCAAGCGCCGCGAGGCGGGCGCCGGCGTCCCGGTCGGGGAGGGGTATCCTGAGCATAAGCGTGACGTCCGGACCGAAGCGGCATACGGTTGTCTCAGTCAGCCACGCGCGAATCGTCTCATAAGCGCGTTTTGGATCGCGTTGGCGCAGTGTTATACCGACGCCCTTCGGCAACATGTAGCCAATGCAGAGTTCTGTTCCCATGGTCTTGCCCAAGTGGCCGGATTATGCCGCGCGCCTGGCAGCGATGCAAACAGAAGAGGGTGGTGGTACGCACCCTGCGCGCCTTCTCTTCGCGGGGCGAGCGTGGGTTCCCAGGCGCGATGAATCACGTTCGGGGTCCCCGTTCCCACTCGCCAGGACGTCGTGCGGGGACGCACGACCTACGAAGAGGGCGCAAACCAGCTCGGGCGAGCAATGGAACCGCCCCCGCGGCGGATGCACGGTCGCGGAGAAGGCTTCCGGCGGGATACGCTACAGGACTCTGCGACACCGCAGATAGCCGATCAGGGCCGCACCGAGGCCACTCAGGCACAGCGCCGCGGGCGCGGGGATGGGGCTGTCGGGCGGGACATAGTCGTAGATCAACTCCACCGAATGCGGCCACAGTCCGCCGTAGGCCAAGGCGTGCGAGCCCTCACCGCCGGTGACTTCGTTGGTGACGGCGAAACGCACGGTGTAAAGGCCCGCGACATTCGCGATCGGGTCAAACGTCAGGTCCAGATGCAGGGGGCCCTGAAAGGTGTCGTGGACTTCGAAATCCCCCACGACCTGCGAATTGACGGAAACGTCCCAGATGACAACCACCCCCAGGTCCAGCAGGTTCTCCGGCACGGCGAAGTCAAAGATCGCATGGCTCACCTCGGGCAGCGAATCGGCGAGAACGCTCTCCACGCTGTCCCCGCGGGCGACGCTCCAGAAATACCCGATCTTCTCGCCGTCAATGATCCCGACCGAACCGACCACCGTGGAACTGCTCGAGGGAAACGAATGTGGACCGGCCCAACTCAATGTCTCCGCGACCGCCACAAAAGCGAAAACCACCACCCATTTTCTCATCACCACACCTCCCTGCCTTTTCACCTCAAATCCACCTCCGACGAAGCCTCCGGACGGCAACACGCATGCCATCCGCGCACGCGTACATCCACGGAATGGGTGAACAACCATCCCACAGGCGTCACCGAATGATCCTACTCTACCGGACGACCCAGGCAATCGTCAAGAACAATTATAGGACTTTTCCGGAAGTCCCCCCGCGCGCGGAAAGAAGAGAGGGGCCATGCGCCGCGCTGGCGCGTGGCCCCGGAAGAATCTCGGTCGCGACCAGCTACAGGCTCCCACGTCGGCGCAGAACGCCAACCAGACCGGCACCGATCCCAACCAACAGCAGAGCCGCCGGCGCCGGGATCACGGGGCCCGACAACTCCACGGTGTGCGGCCACGCGCCGGCATAGGCCAGGGAGTGCGAACCGTCGCCCACCGCGACTTCGTTGGTGACCACGAAGGCCACCGTGTACTGACCGCCGATGTTCGCGACAGGGGCAAATGACAGATCCAGGTGCATATCCCCGGCGAACCGGACGCCAATCTGGAAATCGCCCACGACCGTCGAGTTGATCAGGACGTCCCACTCGAGCGGGTTCGGGCTGAGCACGTTCTCGGGCACGGCAAAGTCAAAAACCGCACGGTTTACCCAAGGCAACGGGTCCGCGAAGGTCTCCTCGACCCGATCGCCCCGCGCAGCGCTCCAGAAGTATCCGATCTGTTGGCTGTCGATGAATCCGACCGACCCGACGACGGTAGATCCCGCCGACGGGAACGAATGCGGGCTGGCCGGACTTACGACCGGCACCGCCGCCACGAACGCGAAGACAAGTACCCATCTTCTCATGGACTTCCTCCTACTGCGTACCTCTCAATCAACCACCTAACGATGTCCGCGCAGGGCGACACGAGTGGGATGCCTGCCGGGAGAAGGACGCATTCTCTGCGCTGGGGACGGGATCAAGGGATTCTCGCGCGCACATCCCGGGGATCGGCGGGACAACCATCCCCGCCGGGCCAGGATCGCAGGTCATTGTTATTCTACTGAATTCTACCAGGAATTGTCAAGACAGATTCCTGCGTGCCAACGCGGGGGGTGCCGGGAGGCTGGCTAGAACTGGAAGTAGACCCAGGAGCCGAGAACGTTCGTATCGTGCCACTCGTCGTCGCACTTGTCGAGCTTCCAGAGGTAGAACAGCTCCAGGCGGACGTTCTTGTGCAGGGGGATGAACGCGCCGCCGTAGAGGCGCTGCTGGCTGAAACCCTCTCCGTCGAAACTGTAGAAGACTTCCGTCGCCGTGTAGGGCTGGATCTTCAGCGATGTGAACGTCACCGGCGACAGGACGTTCAACCGGTTGCGGTACCGCCAGGACTGTTCCTCGTCCTCGGGCATGCGGTACTCGAACCGCGACCGATCGACAAGGCCGAAGCCGCGGACCTTGGTCTTGACCGTGAGGTTCGCATAGGGACGGTCCTCGGTCAGCCAATCGTCGCCATCCTTCGCGAAGATCCGCTTGTAGCCGCCGCCGACGCTGAGCCAGTCGGCCAGGCCCAGGTAGGTAAGGGTCAGGTCCGTCTGGGTATCCTTGAACCGACGGGCGTTGTCGGAGAAGCTCAGCCACTCCTCGACGCCCACCTGCCAGTGCTCATGGAGCGGGATCGTCACAATCGCCTTCGGCCAGTACTCAAACTCGAACGCCCGGGCGCGGGGCACTACGGTGCCGACCAGAACCGCCAATGAAATCAGGAGTTTCCCAGGCAGGAAGGGACGTGTCTTAACGCGATATTTCATGACCGAGTGATCCCTAGCCTCCTCCGGCCGTCAGAACCTCACCGTGACGCCCGCCGACGGACATCCCGCCAGCGGCGCCTGTATGCAACGGGGGGGATTATACTTGATCGTGACGCCGCTGCAACCATCCCTGTAATGGTGACGCGTAGACTCCTCTGCAATCAAGGTCTACGACGGGTGGTCCCTGTAACCTATTTCCAGCGACGGAGGAATTCGAGGGCCTTGCGGCTGTCACCGGAGGCATCGACGTGGGTGTCCCGGTAAAGGACCTTGCCGTCTTGGCCCAGGATGAATGTCCAGCGGGCCAAAGTGTGAGGCCGCTTAAGGACGACCTCTTTGCCGTCGATGGTCGTCTTGAAGGACCCGCCCGGGCTGACCGGCACTCCGAAGGCACGGGCGATAAAGCCGTTGACGTCCGACAGCAAGGTGAAGTTCAGGTGGTGAGCTTCCCGGAACAACTTCAGGTTGTTCACTGGGTCGGCGCTGATACCGATGACTTCGACGTCCAGGCCGCTCCAATCGGCGGCCTGATCGCGGTAGCTGCACGCCTGCTTGGTGCAGCCGCCGGTCAGAGCGGCCGGGTAGAAGTAGACGACCACGTATCGGCCCCGGCCGATGCGCTCCTCGGCCTGCCAAAGGTCTCCCGCGTGGGTATTCGCGCTGAACGCGGGGGCTTGGTCGCCAATGGCCAGCGCCGCCGGCTGGTTCTCGGCTCCGCTCGAAACCGCCCAAAGCCCCCCGACCGCACCACAGAAACCGCAGATGATACCCAGTGACCTGGCTCGCATGGCACAAACCTCCTGCGGAACATGATTTCATCGACTGCCTGTCGGGGCAGTCTCCTTTGTCTGATGGTACGCACCCGTCCAGCGACAGTTCACCGGGCGCGAAAGGGACCTGCGGGCTGCCAACACCGCGTGGCAGGCAAATACGGAATAAAAGATGGTCAAGTGCCGTCTACCGTAGTACTTTTGTGGCGGTCACGAGAAAACGACGGTGCAGCCGCTCGGCTGCCGTGCCAAGGAGCTCACATGAAGAGATCGTGCCTTCTCCTCCCGTGTCTTGCCGTGTTGCCGGCCCTCGGCGGTTGCGACTCCTGGAAGAACCGGAACCAGGATACGGCGTCAATGACGGCCCCCCGCCAAGAGGTTCTGGGCCGGGTCGAGCTGCTGCGGGACCGCTGGGGTGTTCCGCACGTGTTCGCGGACACCGACGCCGGCGCGATGTACGGCTTGGGTTATGCCACCGCCCAGGATCGCGCGTTTCAGATGTACTACAATCTGCGGATCATCCAGGGCCGACTCGCCGAACTGGTCGGCGACATGAAAGTGGGTGTCAGCCGTCAGGCGCCCGAGGGCAGAACCTCCGCCTGGCGCAGCGACCTCCAGATGCGCACGATCGGCTACTGGCAGGGCGCCCAAGAGACCGCGGCGCAGCTCGATGCCGAGACCCGCGCCCTCCTGGAAGCCTACAGCCGGGGCGTCAACGATTACATCATTAATCATCCCCAGGAATTGCCCTACCTGTTCGAGAAGTACGACCTGCAGCCGGAACCCTGGACGCCGGCGGCGTGCGTCGCCTCCTGGTGGCGGCTGGGCCTGTTCTTCGCCGGTGACGGCCTGCGGGAGATGATGGCCTACTACGAGATCAAGGATAGTTCCGGCGACCCGGGGGCTCAGACAGCGGTGCGGAGGCCTTCGGGACGTGGGACGCAGGCCGAGGCTTCCCCCGGCTCTCGACCCGCCGGCCTCGCCCTGCGCGCCGCGGGCCCGCACGTGCGGGACGACGCCTCCGTGATCCAGCGGACCGATGTCAGCGACGCGTGGGTGCAGCAGGTTCTGGACTACGCCGCGCAGCACAAGCTGGGGCGAAATGCGAACGTCCCGGCGACGGAGGACCGCCCGGGACCGAAGTTCAGCCATGCCTGGGTCATGGGCGGCCGAAAAACGACCACCGGCTCGACCGTGCTGATCAGCGACCCGCAGACACCCGTCCGCAATCCCTCGCTGTGGTACGAGTTCCATATTTGCGGCAGGACCTTCAACGCCCGCGGCCTGGGCGTGGCGGGCAGTCCCAACCTCCTGATCGGTTTTACGCCGAACATCGCCTGGGGCCTGACGGCCTTGGGCGCCGATCAGGCGGACCTGTTCGTCCTCCAGACCGACCCGAACCATCCGAACCAGTACCTCGTCGACGGCCGGTGGCGCGACATGGAGGTCCGGACCGAGACAATCCTGGTGAGGGATGGCGAACCCCGGACGCTCACTTTTCGGCGGACGCACTACGGTCCGGTCGTGACCTCGATTGCGATGGGTATTCGCCGGGGAGATGAGGTCGCGCTGAAACGCGTCCCCCTCTGCGAGCCGCAGCGGGATACCTCCCGCGGCACGCTGGACATGATCCGGGCCCGGGATGTCCACCAGTTCCAGAAGGCGACCGCCGGCTGGACCTTCCCCAGCGCCAACTGCGTCTTCGGCGACCGGCAGGGCAACATCGGCTACCAGACCCTCCTCAGCCTGCCGATCCGCTCCGCGCGGGCCCTGCTCGACGACCGGGCCGCCCACGAGGGCTGGGACAGCGCCAACGACTGGCAGGGCTTCCTGCCTGCCGAGCTGCTG
The DNA here is from genome assembly GCA_025459125.1 of Planctomycetota bacterium. GTDB lineage: Bacteria > Planctomycetota > Phycisphaerae > Sedimentisphaerales > Anaerobacaceae > PLanc-01. Next base: position 12,638 of record JALORE010000129.1, read on the forward strand.
CCCCAGGTGATCAATCCCGCCCAGGGCTGGCTGGTCAGTGCCAATCACCGCCCGATCGCCTCGTTCTACCCGGTCTCGCTAGGCATCTCGACCGGCAGCGCCGGCGACACCGACCGCTCCTGGCGGCTGAAGGAACGGGTCAAGAGCCACGCGGGCCAGTTCACGCCCGAGGACGTGCTCGATATCCATTACGATACGGTCGCCTCGATCAAGCGGGACCTCGTCAAACTCGGCTACCATCTGCGCGACGTGCAGAAGTATCCCCTGGAGGAAGAGACTCTCCTCGCGCTCGACTATCTCGAACGCTGGCGGACCGCCGGGTCGAAGCTGGAAATGTCGATCAAAGGCACGGAGATCCTGAACCTGATGCCGCTGGCCTTTCGCCAGAACTTCGCGGCGGCGGTCACCTACGGCGGCGGTCTTTCCGGCCTGTGCAGCATGCTCCAGACGATCAACGCCCGGATCGCCGCAAACCCGCAGGCCCCCCTGCTGGAGGAAGAGAGCGAATACGTCAACCTCATCCTGCGCGCCGCCTGGCGCTACGGCAAAGCCAACTACGGTGACGACCCGAGCCAGTGGAACGAACGCGGCAAAAAGGCCCTGCTGGCAGCGAAGATGCCCTACATGTCCACGCTCGACGGCTTCGGCTCGCTGGACCCGGAGAAAGACATCACGTATCCCGCCCTGCGCTGCACGGACGGCGGGACCATTCTCTCGCAACAGGCCCAGTCCTACACGCAATTCGTCCGGCTCGATGACGTAGACCGGTCTATGTCGATCCTGCCCATCGGCCAATCGGAGCATCCGGACAGCCCCTATCGCCTGTCCAATTACGACCTCTGGGGCCGGGGCGAACTGCATCCCGCCCCCGTCTCGCGGAAGGCCGTAGACAAGCTGACCGAGTCGCGTGTGGTTTTGGAGCCTCGTTCCCGCTGATGACGGTCATGAGTGGCTACGAGCCGGGTGCCATGTCTACGGCCTTGCGTAGACATGCTCCACCGGCGAAAGAGCCATGCCTACGCGCGCGTAGGCATGGCACCCGGCCCATGTCATTCCCGCGCCACCGGAAATCCAGCTACGCCGCAGCTTTCCTGGACCCCCGCCTCCGCGGGGGTGACAGAGGGGGCGGAACGTCGGTGGTATTCGAGGTGCTACAGGTCTTCGACCATCGATTTGTGCAGTTCGGCCTCGGTGTACCGGCGGCGGATCATCCACGTGAGCGGGCCGAAGATGAGCAGCCCGAGCAGGCCCGGAAAGCCGAGCCCGTACCAGATCCCGTACGGCTGGCCCATCAGCAGAGCCACCACCCCTGTGACGAGCAGGGCACCGCAGACCAGCAGAAGGGCGAAATGCATCCCCATGACGAGGTTCCGGTGCTTGCCTTTCGACGCCCAGATTCCCACGAGCGTCCCTTCGAGGCCTCCCGCCACCCCGAGCAGGGTTCCGGGGATCCAGGCGTACGCATGGGGATTGAACCACGGTTCGGTCATCGCTGTCTTCTCCTTGCATCGGCTGTCTCTTCGTGCTTTTCGATGATCTCTCGCGCCACCGCCGGGGAGACCTTGCCTTCCACGACCAGGGTCCGTACCAGGAGCCGGAAAGGATCCCGGTTGGCGGGGTCCTCCACCAGGCGGATCTTCGCGATCAGGTTGTCCAGGCGCAGCCGAACGGTCGGGTAGGAGATGCCGTATTGCTGCGCCAGCTCCTTGAGCGATCCCGAGGCCAGAACGAAGCGATGGATGAAGTGCACGTCCTCCTCGGACAGCACCTCCAACCACGCCGGATGATTTTTCACGTCGTCTTTCATGTTGAATAATATTAAAGGCAACTTCAATATTATGCAAGTCAAAAGAGCGAGTTCTTGCCGGTCTTGCGGCCGCCTGCTACAGTGGCGATGCCGACCAAGGAGATCTCTCGTGAAGACCACGTCACAATTGGTGCCGCAGGGAGAAATGGCTGTGAATCGATCTACTCAGACCCGTCGTGACTTTCTCAAACTCGTAGGAACCGGTGCCGCGCTGACTGTGGCCCGGCCGGGCGCCAACTCGGCCGAGATTGTTGCGGTACGGCCGAACGTCCTGGTCATCCTGGCGGATGATCTGGGGTATGGCGATCTGTCCTGCTATGGGGCGACGGACCTCCAGACGCCGAATATCGACCGGCTGGTGGCCTCCGGCCTGCGGTTCGATTCGTTCTACGCGAATTGCCCGGTCTGCTCGCCGACCCGGGCGGCGCTGATGACCGGGCGGTACCCCGATCTCGTCGGCGTGCCCGGCGTGATCCGCACGCACCGCGCCAACAACTGGGGCTATCTGTCCCCGCAGGCCGTGCTGCTGCCGCAGAGGCTCAAGCACGCCGGCTATCACACCGCCCTTGTCGGCAAATGGCACCTGGGTCTGACCACCCCGAACACGCCCAACGAGCGCGGCTTCGACCACTTCCACGGCTTCCTCGGCGACATGATGGACGACTATTACAGCCATCGCCGCCATGGCTTCAATTACATGAGGCTCAATGACAAGGAGATTGACCCCGAGGGACACGCCACCGACCTGTTCGCGCAATGGGCCATCGACTACCTGGGCGAGCGCTCGCAGAAGAAGGATCAACCCTTCTTCCTCTACCTGGCTTACAACGCGCCGCATACGCCGATCCAGCCGCCGACGGAGTGGCTCCGGCGCGTCAAACAGCGGGAGACCGGAATCGAGGACAAGCGGGCCGCGCTGGTAGCCCTGGTCGAGCACCTGGATGCCGGCATCGGCAAGGTCATGGACACCCTGAAGGAGACAGGGCTGGCCGAGAACACCCTCGTGATCTTCACCTCCGACAACGGCGGCCAGCTCAGTGTGGGCGGCACGAACGGACCGTGGCGCGCCGGTAAAGGCGACATGTACGAGGGCGGCCTGCGCGAACCGGCGTGCGCCGTCTGGCCGGGGCGGATCACATCCGGCTCCCGCAGTGACCGCATCGTACTGACGATGGACCTGTTCCCAACGATCTGCGCCGCGGCGGGCGCCCGCATCGAGCACGAGATCGATGGGCGAAGCATCCTGCCGACCCTCCTGGGCCAATCCCAGCCCGAAGAGAACCGTCTTCTCTTCTGGGTCCGGCGCGAGGGTGGCGGCCCATACGGCGGCCGGGCCTACTACGCTGCCCGCCAAGGCGATTTCAAGCTCCTGCAGAACAGCCCGTTCGAGCCGATGGAGCTCTACAACCTCAAAGACGACCCCAAGGAAGAGAAACCACTCGCCCGCAAACATCCGATGTACAACAAGCTCTTCACGGCCCTCCAGGGCCACATCGCGCAGGCCGGCGCCGTCCCCTGGCAGAGGCCCGGGGATTGATGATGGATAATTGATGATTTGGCCCATCGCGCGGGACGTTGCCGCCGTGGCCGTAGGGCGTGTATCACGCACTGTTGCCCCTCTCTGGGTGGCAGCGGCAAGCGCGGCTTGCCGCTGGCGGCTTGGCGGTGCGCAAGACTACCGGCAGGAGCCTTGGGGTGGATCACGCCGCAGCTGCTCACTGGGGCGGCAGCGTCGTCTCGATGCTCTTGCCGCTGGCGTAGGCAATGCGGATTGTGTCGCCCGCAGAACGGAGGTGTGACACGCGGTCCTCTTTCCCATCCGGCAGCGGCTGGAATACCGTCACGAGCACCACGGTCTCTTGCGACCGGCACTCGTAGACGATCGTTGGGATCGGCCGAACGCCGCGAACGCCGTGACCCAACGGCAGCCAGCCCTGGACCGTGGGCGTTTCCTGCCCCTTCACCACGCGCGCCCGCAAGCCTTGCTCACAAGAGGCCACCATGCACAGGTTGGCCCCGGAGTCGTGTGTTTCGACGGCGCCGCTGTCGGCGTCGACCTCCACCGAGTTGACATCCAGATGCCACAGGGCTTCGTACAAGTGCGGCTGGCCGTCGCGAGACTCCAGGGTATCGCGAACGACAAAGAGCCGTGCGGGCTTGAGGAACAGGACCTCGCGCGTGTGCCGGGCCGGACGCTGGTCGCGCTTGCCGAATCCCTCCTCGTAGACCCCGCGCGCATAGTCGTACCGGTCGTTTGAACGAAAGGCGAGATCGAGAGGTTTGTCCGTCACGTAACTCTGGCGCGGCGAACCGCGGCGTGCCTGGCCCTGGCCATCGACCAGAACGACATTGTGAGCTTCGGAGGCCAGGACATAGCGCCGCCATTTGGAAGCATCGTAGGCATAGCTGCCGCCTTCGACGAGCAGACCTGGCCCGCGTAAGGAAAGAGATGCGACGTGTGGTCGGGAGCGGTTCCCTCCTTGCCGTCGGTGGCAATCCAGTGGAAGTCCCGGCGGGCGGGAAAGAGCGCAGCCCCCTGCTGCAGCGTCCCCGGGACATCCACGTGCCAGGAATCGTTCCAGCGCGGCGTGTCGCGGTCGGGGCGCATGGCCCACAGGTTGAAGGCGAACATTCGCTCGAGCTTGGCCTGGTACCCGACCGGCAGCGCGTATCCGTAGGCCGCCGCGGTCTCGACGGGGCCCAGAAAACTGCGGAGGGCCACGTTGTGATAACCGGGCGTCAGCTCAACCTGGGCGCCGTCCGGGTAGACCTGGACATCGAGCTCCTTCAGGAGCCGTGCCGCCGTGAAGTCGCGCCACCCGGCCGCCTCCCGGACGAAAGGCAGCAGGGCGCCGACGTGATAGAGGCCGTCCATCTCCATCGTCAGCCAGTTGCCGCCGGTGGGGTGCCGGTGCAGGTAGCGCCCATGCTCGATCATCGACTTGACCATCGCGATCAGGGTCTCGTCCCGCACCGATGGCGCCTTACGGAAGCCGGTGAACGCCGTCGGCCACGAGGAGAACATGCGGATGCCGGCCTCGATCGTGCGCCACTTGGAGTAGGGCCGCTGCTCGGCACTCGCAACCGGGACGGGGCACTCCTTTACCCAGTCCGCGAACTGCGCATCGAACTCCTTCGCGAATCGCTCCTCCCGTGTCGCCTGGTAAGCCCGGGCCAGGACCGCCCAATCGCTGTGCCGGTTGAGTTGCCAGGTCCATTCGTTGTCGGCCGCGTATTTCGAGCCCGGCGCCGTCGTGGGGTTGAAGCCCCAATCGATGTCCGGGCCGAAGGTGTGCGTGATACCGCCGACCGTAAACTGGTGCCGCAGGACCTTCTCGGCCGCCGCGACGCCGGCCTGGGAGTCCCGCTTCGTCCGCCGGCCCCCGTCCCCCG
>JALORE010000130.1 GCA_025459125.1 Planctomycetota bacterium
CGAATGACCCGCTGCATCTCCAGGTAGCCGGCCCGGCGCAGCTCTTCCTCGCCAAAGGGCGTGGTCCCTGTCAAGAGCTCATACAGCAACACGCCCAGCGAGTAGATATCCGTGCGGGTGTCCACGTCCAATCCACTCAACTGGGCCTGCTCGGGGCTCATGTACTCGGGCGTGCCGATGATCTGGGCATAGCGGGTAAAGAGCGTCTGCTCGGTCAGACGCTGGTTGGTGGCCTTGGCAATGCCGAAATCGATGATCTTGGGGACAGGCCGGCTGTCGTGGAGCGTCACCATGACGTTGGAGGGCTTGAGGTCCCGGTGGATGATGCCCTTGGTGTGGGCGTGCTGCACCGCCTGGCAGACCGGCACGAACAGCTCCAGCCGCTCGCGCGGGCTCAGGCGGTTGGTGTCGCAGTACTCGGTGATAGAAACGCCCCGCACCAGCTCCATGACGAAGTACGGCCGGCCGGTCTCCGTCGTGCCGCCGTCGAAGATCTTGGCCACATTGGGGTGGTCCATCAGGGCCAGAGCCTGCCGCTCGGCCTCGAAGCGGGCGATGACGCTCTTCGTGTCCATGCCGAGCTTGATGATCTTGAGGGCCACCTTGCGGCGGACCGGCTGCTCCTGCGCAGCCATGTAGACCACCGCCATGCCACCCTCCCCGATCTTCTCCAGCAGCTTGTACCGGCCGATGAGGGTGCCGGGACCTTCGGATAGTGGGGGCATATCGAGGGTGTCCTTGCCGCCCAGGGCCCCAGCCTCCAGGAAATCACCGGCTTGCCCGTGAGCCTGGAGCAACTCTTCGAGGCGGCCGCGCAGCTCGGCGTTCGGGCCGCAGGCTTCGTCCAGATAGCGGTGCCGCTCCTGGGGAGTCGGCTTCTCCAGGGCTTCCGCAAAGATCTCCCGTAGATTTTGGGATTCCTCGGCCATGATACGATCCCTTTTCAGAGTGCTCTATGGCACAGTGCGATATGGGCGGCGAAAACACGCCACGAATCTTCGTGATTCGGCAAGATTCTCATGCGCGGGACGCCAGAGCCGTAGGGTGGTTTCCGCATGGGCTGAAGCCCATCCTACAGGCGGCAAGATTTTCTGGACAAGACGCCCCAGGTGTAGGGTGTGCTGTGCACACCGCTCTCGACGCGATAGAAACAGGGTGTGCACCGCACATCCTACACGGCCGTACCGGCTTGGCCAGCCGGGCCCGGCTCCCCTTTGGCGATCTCGTGGTACAGCCAGGCTTTCGCATAGGCCCAGCAGCGATCCGCGGTACGCGGGGATATCCCGAGTGCCTCGGCGGTCTGCGGCAGCGTCAAGCCGGCGAAGTAACGCATTTTCACGAGCTCGGCCGCCAGAGGGTCCTCCTGGGACAGCCGTGCCAGAGCCTCGTCCAAAGCAATCACGTTCTCCGGCAACTCCTCGGCCATCACCTCCGCATGGTCCAGATCCACCTTCCGGAGACCGCTGCCGTGTTTCCTGCATCGTTTGTGTCGCGCATTCTCCACCAGAATCCGCCGCATCGCTTCTGCGGCGGCGGCGAAGAAATGTCCCCGGCTGTTCCACGTCTGTGGCTCATCCCCGATCAGTCGGAGATACGCTTCATGGACCAAGGCAGTGGCTTGGAGGGTCTGTCCCGGTTTCTCGTGGGCCAGTCGCTGGGCGGCGAGCAGCCGGAGTTCCTCGTAGACCAGCGGCAGCAGCTTATCCGTCGCCTGCGCATCCCCCCGTTCCAAAGCATTCAAGATGCGTGTGACATCACTCATGCCAACTCCTCACCCGCCCTCATTGGGCGGTTCGCCGTTCGGTGAGACGCGTGTCACTGCCGGAGAAGGAATGGTGCGTGAGACACGCCCTACCGGTCAACAAATGACTTGATGAGGGTATTCTCTCACAGGTGAGGGCCGACCGCAAGTCCGCGCCGCCGGAATGCCAACCGGGTCTCCTTGTCCGGGAACCCAAAAGAAAAGCCCCCTGATGAAGCAGGGGGCTTACAGGCGTTGTCTGTATACCCTGTCGTGCCGCCGACGCGAACGGAACGCCCGCGAGTCGTTATGGCAGCGCGGACGTGAAGCGGTAGACGCCGGAGCCGACCTCGAAGACGGCGGTGCCGTTCTGCTGGCCGAGGAGCCGCACGCCCTCGGCTTCAGCCGCGGGCTTCTTGCCTTCCCGGACGCCGGCGGCATCCTTCGTCGGGACGAAGACCGTGGCGATCGTATTGGCCGGGATGGCGACGGCAAGCTGCAACTGACCTTCCGCCGGCTCATGACGCCAGTGCGTGGCGATCCGGCCGTGGATGGACTCGTAGGTGGTCCGGGCCCAGGTCAGATGGCCGCCGGGCTGCGGGCGGATCACGATGCGATCGTAGGCGGGGCCGTCGGTGTCGATACCGCCGATGGTCTTGAACATCCACTCGCACACCGCACCGAAGGAGTAGTGGGCGAAGGAATTCATGCCGGGGTCCTGGAAGCCCTTCTCGGGTGTCCAGCCGTCCCACCGCTCCCAGATGCTGGTCGCACCGTGCTTGATGGAGAAGCCCCAGGAGGGGAAGGCGTCGCTGTGGAAGAGTTGGTAGGCCACGTCGGTTCGGCCGAACCGGGTCAACGTGCCCATCAGGTCTTTCGTGCCGACGAAGCCGGTGGACAGCCGCCAGTTGCGATCGCGGATGTCGTTCACCAGGCGGGTGACGACCTGTTCTCTCCCGGTCTCGGGCAGCAGGTCGAAGGCCAAAGCCAGGACGTAGACTGTCTGCGTGTCGCCCTTGATTCGTCCATCCGGCGCCACGTAGGCGGAGTGAAATGCCTGGCGGATGTCTTCAAAGAGCTGCTGATACTTCTGCGCATCTTCCTTCTGGCCCAGCACCGCGGCCACCTCGGCGACCAGCTTCGTGCTGCGGGCGAAGTACGCCGTGGCGAGCACGTCCTTGGGCGTGTCCGCCTGGATGCTCAGCCAGTCGCCATAGCCTTGGGCCGGTCGCAACAGGCCTTTGCAGGTGCCCCGGCAGTAGGCGATCCACTTCTGCATGGCGTCGTAGTGCTCCGCCAGCACGCGGGTGTCGCCGTAGACCTGGTAGATCGTCCAGGGACAGATGACGCCGGCGTCGCCCCAGGCGGCGGTGCCGCCGTTCATCGCCACCCGGCGCGGGGAGACGTCGGAGAAACCGCCATTTTCAAGCTGCGCGTCTTCCACGTCCACGAGCCACTTGTTGAAGAACGCCGCCACGTCGGCGTTGTATGTGGCGGTGCGGGCGTAGATCTGCGCATCCCCCATCCAGCCCAGCCGCTCATCCCGTTGCGGGCAGTCCGTCGGAATGTCGATGAAATTGGCTCGCTGCGTCTGGCAGATGTTGCGGTACAACTGGTTGGCGGTCTCGTCCGAGCAGGAGAAGCTCCCGACGACCGGGGTGTCCGAGGTCAGTTCCACGCCGGTGATCGTGTCGAGGTCGGGCCGGCCGGGGTAGCCGTTCAGCTCCACGTATTGGAAGCCGTGGAAGGTGAAGCGGGGCTGCCAGGTCTCCAGGGCGCCGCCTTTGCAGATGTAGGTGTCCGTGGCCCGGGCGCTGCGCAGGTTGGTGGTGTAGAAAGTGCCGTCGGGATTCAGACGCTCGGCAAAGCGCAGGACAATCTTCTGACCCGGCTGGGCGTTGCGGACCCTCAACCGGACAAACCCGGCAAAGTTGGTCCCCATGTCGTAGACAAAGGCGGTAGGCTGTGGACTGGAGGCCGTAGGCGCCTCCGGCCCGGGGATTTCTTTTACGCTTGCCGGCTTGATCTCCTGGAATTGCCGCACGAGGACGCCGGGATAGGCTTCGAGCTTCGCGGTGATGGTCTCGGCGGCATCGACGGGCTGCCAGCGACCGTCTTCGAAGTCCCCGGTGCTCCACCCGGGAATCTCGCGGCGGGCGTCATAGGTTTCGCCCATCAGGAAGTCACCTTCGAGGAGGGGGCCCGTGGCGGCTCGCCAGGTGCCGTCGGTGGCGACCGTCTGCGTGCCGCCGTCGGCGTATTCAAGGTGCAGTTGCGCGGCGAACCGGGGATTCAGGCCGTAGTGGTCGCGGGCGTGCAGCCAGCCGATATGGCCGCTGTACCACCCGTCGGCCAGGATTCCACCGATGGCGTTGAAGCCCTTGCGGATGTGGTCGGTAACGTCGAAGGTGTTGTAGTAGACCCGGACGTTGTAGTCGGTCCAGCCGGGCGTGAAGTATGCGTCGCCGATCCGCCGGCCGTTGAGATACAGCTCATAGTTGCCCAGCGCCGAGGCGCAGACGGTGGCCCGGAGGATGGGCCGGTCCACGATGAACCCCTTGCGGAGGAGTTGTGCCGGCGGCAGGAACAACTCACCGGCAGTGACGTTGACCTTGCCCCATGGATTGACGCCGTAAGTGCCCAGGACCCGGGCTGCCGGCCAGCCGTCGGCGGTGAAATCGACGTTCATCCAGTCGGGGACCGCGGTCTCCGAGACCTGCCAGGAGGCGTCGGAGACGATGACCGTCGGATCGCCGGCGGCGAACTGAAGTCGCAGGACGGCCAGCACGCCGGCCGGGTTCGGGGCGGTGCCTTCATTCGTCGCCTCGACCGCCAACACATTGCGGTCCGGGCGCAGATGCTCCTTGACGTTGAACGCCGAGGCTTCCTTGAAGTTGCTGCCGTTGTGGATGCGCCGGCCGTTCAGAAACATCTTGAAACTGTTGTCGGCGGTGACGACGCACATGGCCGAGGCCGGTTCGCGTCCCTCCGGCAGGGTGAATTCCTTGCGGAAATAGCGTACGCCCACCGGGGCATCCTTGTTGCCGTTCTCCCCGGGCGACCAGATCCACCGTGCGCCGGCCAGATCCGGCAACTCGCCCAGCGCCGCGCGTTTGCGCGACGCATCGAAGCCGATCCATTTGGCCCGCCAATCCTCTGGTTTCAGCAGTCCCATCGTCCACAGCGCCGGCCTGCTCCAGGCCGAGGGCGCATCGTCCTTGTCCCAGACCCGCAGCTTCCAGTAGCATCGCATCCGGGACGACAGGGGTCGGCCGCTGTAAACCACCTGGATGGACCGGTTTGAGACCACCTTGCCGGTGTCCCACAGGTCGCCTTCCTCTTGGTTCAGGAGCCGGGGGTGGCTGGCCACCAGGATGCGGTAGGCCGTCTGCATCTGGGCCCGCTCCCCCGATCCCACGATCCAGCTCAACCGTGGCTGGACCGCGCCGATTCCCAAGGGGTTCACCAGGTATTCACACCGCAGGCTCCGCGGCGTCAGTTTGCCCGAAGGCGAGCCCGCGTATGCGTTGCCTGCCACCAGCGATCCCAGGCAAATGACCGCCACGGCCGTTACGAGAAGTGGATTGCGCGCTTTCATGGCTCGACCTCCTAAGAAGAAAGTGTGACGTCTGATGTTTGGTTTGAGGAGAATCAGGAATCGACAAGCGCAAATCCAGAAATCAAACGTCAAACATCAGACTTCCGTGATCCGTTCACTTCGTGCCGCGATCGACGGCGATGACGTTGTCACCTTCAACTCCGCTCGGGGACCGCGCCGTCCGATCCGTCCCGCCGTAAATGAACCGCATCTGGCCGACGTTGGGGATCCACCGCAACGAGACCAGGGCGTTGACGAGGCGCAGAGCTCGGTTCCGACGACTGTTTTCCAGCAGCGACGCCTTGAGGCTTGCCGGCCAGGGGAAGTCGAAGCCGCTCGGCCAGTAGACGAACAGGGCCTTGCCTACCAGGTAGTACCGCGGCACGACACCCGCCCGAGGCGGCTCCCAGCCGCGGTTGGCCATGTCCGGCTGGCCCCACCAGCGACCGTCCTCGCTGTTGGGACTGTTGTCGCCCAGCACGAAGAACTCGTCCGCGTTCAACGAGAACGGCCGGCCTTCAATGACGCGCCCGCCGCGGCCGCCCTGGCCGTCGCTCGTGTAGTAGACGTCCCGGAACAGGGCGATGTGGGCGAGGGTGAGTTGGCCGCAGCCGAAGATCTCCGCACGCGGTGGAACATCAGCTCCCCGCGGCGGCCCCTTCGGAGAACGACCCAGGTCGAAGGACAGATCCTGGCCGTCGTACTCGAACAGCAGTTGGTGATCCACATTGGCGAACTTGACGAGCGTGAAGACCTTGGGCCGCGGGGGGGAGGCCTCCCGCGTCGCCAGAATGGTCTCCTGACCGTGGTCGATCCTGGACAGGGTCATCCGTCCGGACAGGTCCAGGCGGGCCTGGTAGTCGATGCCCTGTTTCCTCAGGGTGATGCCGACCCCGCCGGCGAAACTCACCGGCCGCACATAGAAGCGTACCATCAGGTCACTGCACGCGGGCATGCGGCTGTATCCGTGTACCTCGTTGTAGGCGTAGGTGGCGGCGAAACCATTGGCCGAGGGCGCCCCGTAGGTGAGAGTGCTGGTCTGCTCCGCGGGGCTGTCCAGCACCAACCGCGTCGGGTCCGCCTCGTCGATCTTCCAGGCGGAGCCTTCCAGGTTGAAGGGGCTCTGCCAGTGATGGCCGTTGAAGCCCGTGCGCTCGTTCGGATTCACCGGTTGGAAGTCGTGGTCATACACCGGCATCCAGAGCTCCCGCTGCACCTCCGGCGGCTTGCGCGCAATCAGGCCATCGATACAGATGTCGCCGTCGATGATCTCGATGGTCTCGCCCGGCAGTCCGATCAGCCGCTTGATGTAGTTCTCCGTGGGGGTGACCGGGTTCTTGAAGACGATCACGTCCCAGCGTTTCGGCTCCACAAACTGGTAGATGCACTTGAGCACGAGAATCCGGTCGCCGTTGGCGACGGGCACTTCCTCCCCGGCCGGCGTGAAGAACCCGCAACTCGGGCAGCGCGTCTGCTGCCGGATCGGCACCGCTCCGGGCGGGACGGTGTCGTCGGGCAGCCCGTAGCTCTGGGGCACGAACCCGTGATCGTATTCGTAGCCGCACTGCGGGCACCGCAGCCGGAAATGGGCGCCTTTGAGCGTGTCGGCCATGCTCCCGGTCGGAATACGGAAGGCCTCCATCACGAACGCCCGAAACACAAAGGCCAGAATGAACGCCGTGATCAGCCATTCGAACGTATTGGCGATCTCCGCGGCACGATCCTTCTTCTTCACGGCAGGTTTCTTCTCCGCCTTGTCGCTGTGAGTGTCAGGCATTGACTCCGATCCTAATCCGTCCGTGCTTTCATCTCATCCGGGACGATGGCGACGCACAACTACCGCTCGATCCCGGCCCAGGGCGCACCCGGCCTGTACAAGCAGGCTATTATGGCGTCGATCCCCGCGTCGGTCAACCGTTGGAAGCTGCACATCTTGGGCCTTCAATTCGGGGTAGGCCTTCAGGACCTCCTGCGTGGATTTGCCTCCGGCACGCGTCTTCGGCACCACCCTGACCGTGAGGGAAAAATTCTGGCCGAATGTGCTTGCCGCATCGAAGTCTTTGTTGTATAGTAGTTTGCAGATTGTTGTCTTTCGCCGAGAAGGGCGTTCAGGGTTCCCCGTCGCGCCGCAAGGCGGCGTGTCCGGCGGGGCGGCCCGTTGCGGCCTTGGCGCGACGGACGCCCCGGGTCCCTCGTCGGCTTCGCTCTTTTCTTCCAGTGAGGTAGCCTATGTCAACAGTCACGAAGAAAGAACTCATTGATCGCATTGCAGAACGCACGCAAGCCAAGCGGGTGTCGGTCAAGCGGATCGTTCAGGCCTTTCTTGATGAAATCGTGACGGAGTTGTGTCAGGACAATCGGCTGGAATTCAGGGATTTCGGGGTTTTTGAGACGCGGACGCGGGCGTCCCGGACGGCGCAGAATCCGAAAACGCTGGCACGGGTGGATGTTCCGACGAAACGGACAGTGAAATTCAAGATGGGCCGGCTCATGCGGGAGAACCTCATCGCTTCGGCACGTGCGGCGGCGCAGGCGAAGCCGAACATGTGAAACGGCGCCCGACGCGGCCCGCGGCGGGCAAAATCGCAGGCGATGCTTGTGTCCGCCGCCCCACCGGAGGAGACGGCGGGGGTGAGTCTTCCAGAAGGAGCCTGATATGTCGGAAGGAACAGTCAAGTGGTTCAACCCCAAAAAGGGGTATGGGTTCATCGGAACCGCTGACGGCCGTGATGTCTTCGTGCACTATTCCAGTATCGCCGCCGACGGGTTCAAGACGCTCGCGGAAGGGGATGCCGTGTCGTTCGATATCGCGGAAGGTGAGAAAGGCCCTCGGGCGACCAACGTCGTGCCGCAGGTTCCGGCCCCCAAGCCGGCGTCGGCGTGATCCACACGCCGCGAGGAGGTGGCCATAATATCTCTTGCAGCCGACATCGGGTGGTCGTACAATGCCAACGCTGTCAGAGAAAACTATGGTCGATGGTGAGTGTCAATCCGGTCTTGACTGTAGTGTCCTGGTGCTGAATAAGCACTACATGGCCATCCGCATCGTTGGTGCCAGACGTGCCTTCTCCCTCCTGTGCCGCGACCTGGCGGAAGTGGTTTCCTACGAAAAGGATACCTACGCCAACTATGATTTCCGGAGCTGGTGCGAGGTCAGCCGGTTCCGGCACGAGTTCGAGCCGGATGCCTACGATTGGGTTTCGACGGTGAACCTCTACGTCGCGGTGCCCCGCATCATCCGGCTGCTGTTCTACGATCGGTTGCCGCGCACCGACGTCAAGTTCAATCGGCGGAACATCTTCGCCCGCGACCGGAACCACTGTCAGTATTGCGGCAAACGCTTTCCCACCACGGAACTGTCCCTGGACCACGTCATCCCGCGCAGCATGGGCGGCAAGGCGACCTGGGAGAACATCGTCTGTGCCTGTGCCAACTGTAACGTGAAAAAGGGCGGCCGGACCCCCAAGCAGGCAGGCATGGTCCTGATCCAGAAGCCCGTCAAGCCCAAGCACAGCCCCATGCTCCACATTCACCTCGGCCACCAGCGTTACCGCTCCTGGAAGCAGTTCCTCGACCATGCCTACTGGTCCGTGGAACTGAAGTAGAAGCGGCTGGATGCGCGGGGCGATCCCCGGCACGCCGGCTGTACCCCGCGGACAGGTTGCGCGTTCGGCTCGCATATTCCTCAGAGGCTTGGGCCTTTGCGGGTGGCGCGGTGGCGGGCGTATTGCGTCGCGCCAAGAGCCACCAGAGCGATCAGGAGAACGGCGAGGATCAGGTTCAAAGTCCGCAGGCCGACGTCGTTCCCTGGGTCGTAGGTGGTGGACCGCCGGTACGCCTGCATCCAGGCCGTCCAGCGGAGATTGACCGCCGCCAGCGTCATGGCCATGAGGGCACACTCCATCAGGAGGGCAATGGACCAGTATCGTTCGGGATGGCGTGCATAGAACATCGCGGCAACGAGCGACAGCAGAACATCGCCGCCCACGATTACACCGAAGGACATCCAGTCCTGAGTCATCCCGGTGACGATCAGCAGCCAGAGGGTGCCGCCGAAGATGGGGCCGACAAAGCTCGTGCGCACCCCCGGCCGGGGGATATATGCCAAGCCTTCCCCCGGTGAGTGAGAAGTGCCCTCCTCGATTTGGATCCGTTTCTGGCGGGCATTGCTCCAGAACATCAGCGACACCAGGAGTATCAGGTACACGCCCAGGCAGGACCAGTAGGTCCATCGGGGAATCAACCCGACCAGGGTCAGCGTCAAGGGCAGTGCCACGAGAATGGCCAGCAGCACACAGACGAGAACGAGCAGACGCAGCATGAAGCTTCGTTCCCGGTTCGACTTCGTGTTCCGGACGCCATACCAGGCGCCGAGAATGCCGCCGAGCAGCCCGAGGATTGGACCGAGAATGACACCGCTGATCCCGGCGGCCAATACCGTCTTGGCGGCCGGTGTCCCTTCGGCGGCCAGGCCGGCCACTGCCGCACTGGCGGTGGGCGTGATGAGCACCGGCAGGGCGGCGACGACGGCGACCGCAAAGGCCTTGCCCGGCCCCGAGCGGACGAGGGTATCCTCGACGAACGCCGCAATCTCGGCTTTGACGTACTGCCGGCCTCGATGGAGCCGCTGACGCACCATCTCTTCCGACAGCCCCAGATCGGCGGCCACCTGGCGGACCGATTGCCCCTGGCGGTAGAAGAGCACCAGCGGCTCGCGATACTTCAGTGGCACGCGTCGCACTGCCGCCCAGACGAGTTCTTGCCGCTCTTTGTCGAGGACGGCCTGGCCGGGATCGGGGGTCATGGCGGTGACTGCTTCCGCACGCTCCAAGGAATCCGCGGTCCGGATCACGTCCGTGGGTCTCTCGCGGAGAGACTGGCTGATCAGGTGGCGGAGAATGGCACACAGCCAGGCCCGGAAATGGCCCAGATCTTCCAGTTGCCGGAGGTTCTTCCAGACCCGCAGAAAGGTCTCCTGGGCCAGTTCCTCGCTCGCGCCGATATCGCCGGTGGCACTGTAGGCGATCGCGCAGACCAGTGCCTGATACCGCTGAACCACGGCACCAAAGGCCTCCTTGCTCCCGGCCAGACTGGCACGCAACAACTCACTTTCGCTCACCGGATGCCCCATATGCCTACCTCGTTCGAATCCGTCGTAGCCTGTGCCTTCATTATCAAGGAACCTGGAGGACGAGGCAAGGTGACGGAATTCCGGACCATTCAACCGCACCCGATCGGCAGATATGGACTTTTTCTCCTTGACTATTTTGCCGATAGGAAGCTTGATAATGGTTTTCCGGGTGTCAACAATATGATCGGTATGGCAACGGAGAAGGCCGGCATTCAGTTCTCGTCACTGTTCAGTCCCGCCGAGGTGATTTGTCAAACGCGGGAGACAGATCGCGACAGAACTCTCCACGAATTGCTGCAACGGGTGGCCCGCCGGCGTCAGATCGGCGATGTCGAGGAAGCGTACGAGGCGGTTTTGGCGCGGGAGAACGACCTTCCTACGGTAGTCGCCCCGGGTTTGGCCATGCCGCACGCGCGACTGGCTGCCATTGAGGAGATCGTCGTGGCGGTGGCTACGTCCCCCGAAGGCATCGTTTACGACGCGGGAACGCCCGATAACCGCATCAAGCTCATCGTTTTGACCCTGGTTCCCAAGGGGGCTCCGGAAGCCTATCTGCACGCGCTGGGCTCCCTGGGGCGGATTTGCCAGGACCCCGCCACCGCCGACGTGGTGGCCGGTTTGCGGACGCCCGAGCAGGTCTGGACCTTCTTTGACCGAGGTGGCATCGGACACCCGGAGGACGTGCACGGCGTCATCGACCCCGTCCAGGTGGATAAGCTGCTGGGGCAGTAAGGATCAAGGAAGTCGGATTTCAAGCTTCGTGCTTGGAGTTTTCGCCGCGAGGCGGCGTCACATCACCGGGGCATAGATCTCCGTCAGCAACTCCTCCGGAGAGACTCTGCGCGGGTCGTTGAGGTAGACCTCTCGGGTCGGGCCCGTGACCTTCTGGTGATTTTCGGCGATCCAGGCGAAAAGCTGCTTGTAGGCAACGGCCGATTTCTCGTAGGGGCCCTGATGCGTGATTCTGGCCATTGGCCCGCCGGGAAGCTCGTAGCAGGCGATCTCCTGGTCGCCCTCAATCCGGGCGGAAACGGGAATCGCCACCTCCACGTCGGCCTGGTGCTGCAGGTTGACCTTCACCGCTTCCTTGGGCGTCTCGTGGCAGATGAACATCGGCGGTCCGGCGCTCCGGGCCCCCCGGGCCTCGAGGTACTTGCGCACCTTGGTCAGCATGGGCCGGATTTGGGCATAGGTGCCGCGCTGTCGCATCCCCGCGACCAACTGTGGCTCGACGTTGCTGATGCTGACCTCGCCCATTACTTGATCTCCAAGGGCAATACCCATGTGTGTTGCGCATCCGGCCTGCCGATCCTATTCTGTATTGTAGCAGGAATCCGCCGCGGCGGCCAGCCCATTTTTGTCGGCGACCTGCGCGAAGGACCACGGCGACGATTTCTCGATAAAAGGGCTTGACGAGCGACGGTGTCCCGCTCATAATAAGATCGGTTTTCGCGGATGTGGCGGAACTGGCAGACGCGCAGGCTTCAGGTGCCTGTGGGCTTACGCCCGTGTAGGTTCGATTCCTATCATCCGCATTGCGAAGCTGTCGGCAGGGCGGCTTCCATCCCCCTAACGAAAATCACTCCTTCGGGCCGATAAACAGGATAGGTGTTGTTGTGCGCTGGGTTGGGACTCAGGGCAGTATAGGGAGCCCGGCAAGATCGTGATCAAGATTCTCAGCAGCTTTGAGCAGGTGGCGGGGCGGTTCGACCCGGTGGTTCTGCTGGTGTCGGGACTGGTCCTGGTGGCCCTGGGACTGCTCGTCTGGCTGGCGGGCATGTGTCTGCGCCGGTTGGTACTGGCCGTCGTCGTCGGGGCCGCCGGGGGCACGGCCGGGTGGTTGATCCACGGGCCGAGTCCGGCCGTCGCCGGTCTGGCGGCCGGCGGTGGAGCAGTTCTCGGCGCCGTCTTGCCCCGGCTGTCCGTGAGCGTTCTGCTCGCGGCGATTGGCGTCTCGATCGCCTTTGTCATTCTGACGCAGCCTCATGGGGTCCCCGAGCGAGAGACCCTGTTCGGCCGGCCCGGCGCGGAACCGGGAGATCGCAAGCTCACGGTGCCGGAGAGCCTGGATGCGCTGCGGACCTTCGCGCTCGACCTGGCGGATGGCACGAGATCGGCCGCCCGCGGACTTATGCTGGTGGATGCGGTCATTCTGGCCGCCGTGGGGGTTGGGCTCTTGTTTATGGGTTGGCTGCTGGGACGGTTGGCCGCAGCGCTGGTGTTCTCCGGGAGCGGGACCGCACTGATTTTCACGGGTCTGGCCGTCTTGCTGATCTTCAAGGGCTCGGCTCCCATCGCTTTGGTGCAGAAGCAGCCCGCCGCCTACGGCCTGGTGTTTCTCGGCATGACGGCGTTCGGCACGCTGGAGCAATTCGTCCTGTGCCCGGGACCCAAGAAGAAGCGTGACGCCGAGGCCGGAAAAGCTCGTCCGAAGCAGGGGGAAGCAGAACATGGTTGGCGCAACCGCTGAGGGGCACTATGATCCCACGGGGGCGAGGATGGATAACGTGGTTTTGGAGGAGGTCTCCCCAGCGGAGACATAGGAGCATCGCATGAGCATCCTGACCAGCATTGTGCAGATCGCCGTGGCCGCCCCGCAAAGCGGGCAGCAAGCGCCGCCTACGCCGCTGAACGTCATGTGGCAGCATGTCAGCACGCTGGGCGTGGTCGAGGCGTTGACGTTCATTTCCTTCGGCATCGTTTGCCTGTTCTACGGCTGGCGCATCTTCAAGCTGCTGGTGACGATCTGCTTCGGCCTGCTTGGCATGACGGTCGGTATCTGGGCCAACGAGAAACTCATCGGCGGCAACGTGGTCTGGCTGGCCATCATCTGCATCATCTTCTTTGCCGTCCTCTCCGTGCCGCTTATGCGGTGGGGCGTCAGCATTCTGGGGTCCATCTCCGGCGGCATCCTGACAGCCGGGGCCACCCTCGCGCTCGGCCTGCACGACCAGCGGCTGCTCCTGGCCGGCGGACTTGTCGGGCTCGTGGCCGGCGGGATGATCTCCTTCATCGTCTTCAAGGTCGCAGTGATCCTCTTCACCAGCCTGGGCGGCAGCGCACTCGTCACGGTCGGGTTCCTGGCCGTGCTGCATCAGAATGTCGATCCCCTGAAACTCGAGACGATCGTCGCCACGCAGCGATGGTTCCTGCCGGTCATGCTCCTCGTGCCGATGGCTGTCGGCATCTTCCTGCAACATCGGTTCATCAAGACCGCCCAGGATTGGAGCGTCTGACCGGGACGAAGTGTGAAGTAAGAGGTCGGGAACCCCCGACTTCAGACTCCCCATCTTAAACTTCAAACTCCACACTTCCCACTTCAAGGACAGACTCGGGAATCCGCGGGCGGCGATTCGGCACATGCCCGATTCGTGGCAAACACCCGCAGGTCATTGCGAGCGTAGCGCAGCAATCTCAATCCCCGGCGTTGCGACGGCGGCGTCGCTGTGCTCCTCGCCATGACCTACGTGCGATCTCCCGGGCGGCTTGGCGTTTGCTCGGCCCGGCGGGCGATTCGGGGTTGCAGAACGGGGGGCGGATGCCTATAATGGGATTTCTGTGAATGCGCCGTCGTATGGGCACGGGTGGATTCACGTGATTTTCCTTGAAAGACAGAGAGGATTCCTGTGTTCGAGTCTCTGACGGAAAAACTCAATTCGGTGTTCCGGTCGCTTTCCGGCCGGGGGCGGATCACCGAGGCCAACGTCTCGGATGCCATGCACGATGTGCGCAAGGCACTGCTGGAAGCCGACGTCAACTACAACGTCGTCAAGCAGTTCTGCAAGGAGGTGCGGGACAAGGCGATCGGGGCCGAGGTGATTCAGAGCCTCCATCCGGGCCAGGTCATGGTCAAGATCGTCCATGACGAGCTGATCCGGCTGATGGGCCCGGTGGACACGCGGATCTACTTCGTCTCGCCCGGGCCGACGATCATCCTGCTGGCCGGCCTGCAAGGGTGCGGCAAGACGACGACCGCCGCCAAGCTGGGCACGTACCTGGTGGCCAAGGGCCGCCATCCGGTGCTGGTGGCCGACGACCTGCAGCGGCCCGCCGCCATCGAGCAACTCCGGATCCTCGGCGAGCAGACCGGGATTCCCGTCTATACCGATGAGACGACCAAGGACGCCGTTCGGGTGGCCAGAGACGGTGTGGCGTATGCCAAGGAGCACGGCCAGGATGTGGTCGTGATCGATACTGCCGGCCGGCTCCACATCGACGAAGAGATGATGACCCAGGTGGCCGATGTCGCCAAGGCGGTCACGCCGCACCAGATCTACCTGGTGTGCGATTCGATGACCGGCCAGGACGCCGTCAATTCCGCCAAGGAGTTCAACACACGGCTGGAGCTCGACGGCGTCATCCTCACCAAGCT
Organism: Planctomycetota bacterium; assembly: GCA_025459125.1. Taxonomy (GTDB): domain Bacteria; phylum Planctomycetota; class Phycisphaerae; order Sedimentisphaerales; family Anaerobacaceae; genus PLanc-01. The sequence continues at coordinate 14,843 of JALORE010000130.1, forward strand.
CGACGGCGACGCCCGCGGCGGCGCCGCCCTGAGCGTCAAGGCCGTCACCGGCAAGCCCATCAAGTTCATCGGCGTCGGCGAGAAGCTCGACAAGCTCGAGGAGTTCCACCCCGACCGCATGGCCTCCCGCATCCTTGGTATGGGCGACGTCGTCACCCTCGTCGAAAAGGCCCAGGAGCAGTTCAACCAGGAAGAGGCCCTGAAACTCCAGCAGAAGATGGCCAAGGGCAGCTTCGGCTTCGACGACTTCCTCAAGCAGATGCAGGCGGTCAAGAAGATGGGCGGCATCAAGGACATGCTCAAGCTCCTGCCGGGCGTCGGCGGCCAGATGGCCGATCTCGACCTGGACGGCCAGGAGATGCAGCAGATGGAGGCCATCGTCTATTCGATGACGCCGCAGGAACGGCGCGACCCCGACCTGATCGACGGCTCGCGGCGCCGGCGCATCGCCGCCGGCTGCGGGGCGGACCCCAACGAGGTGTCCAGCCTGGTCAAGACGTTCAAGCGCAGCCGCGACATGATGAAGGCCCTCAGCGGCGGCAGCTTCGCCGGGCTCAAGGCCCTGTTCTCGCGCGGCTTCAACATGGACGCGATGAACGCCGCCATGACCCACGGCCGTAAGATCAAACAGCGCTCCAAGCGGAAGCGCGTCATCAAACGCCACGGCAAGATCAAGCGAATCGAGTAGCGCAGCGTGGAGCCGGCCTGTTGCGCAGAGCGCAGCGTGTCCATCCCCGCGCAGGGCCTGCCCTCGACCGGATCGGGGGCGGGGGAAGCAACCTCAACGCGTGGCTGGGGAGACTGTCTCACCCGGCGCGCAATGACCGGATGATGGTGAAGAGGGGCACTATGGATTGTCGGAGTCTCCTGGCGTGCGCCGGCGCGGTCGTGGTCACGGCGGGATGGTGGGGGCACGCTCTGCCGGCCCGGGCAGCGTCGTCCGGCGGCCCCAAACCGAACTTCATCCTGATCTTCTGCGACGATCTCGGTTATGGTGACGTGGGCTGCTTCGGTTCGACGAAGAATCGCACGCCGAACATCGACCGTCTGGCGGCCCAGGGGACGAAATTCACCAGCTTCTACGTGGCCAGCAATGTCTGCTCGCCGTCGCGCGCGAGCCTGATGACCGGCTGCTATCCGCGCCGGGTCAACATGGACGTTGACGCGACCGGCTTGTGTGTGCTGTTTCCCGTGAGTCCGAAAGGGCTCAATCCGACCGAGATCACCCTGCCCGAGATTCTGAAGGGGCAGGGGTATGCCACCGCTTGCGTCGGCAAGTGGCACCTGGGCGATCAGCCGGAATTCCTGCCCACCCGTCAGGGCTTCGATTCCTTCTACGGGCTTCCCTACCCCAATAACATGGGTGTCAAGGCCGGCACGAACCAGCCACCGCTGCCGCTGCTGCGCGATGAGCAGGTGATCGAGGCGCCGGTGAATCAGGACACGCTGACGCGCCGCTACACGCAGGAGGCGGTGAAATTCCTCCGGGCGAACCGGGATCGGCCCTTCTTTCTCTACCTGCCGCACACCATGCCGCATATCCCGCTGCACGTGAGCGATGCCTTTCGCGGCAAGAGCGCCAACGGCCTCTACGGCGATGCGATCGAAGAGATTGACTGGTCGGTGGGCCAGCTCCTGGATACACTGAAAGAGCTCGAGCTCGACGAGAGGACCCTGGTGGTCTTCACGTCGGACAACGGCGCCGCGGTGGGTAAGGGGGGCAGCAATCTACCCCTGCGGGGACAAAAGGGCACCACGTGGGAAGGCGGCATGCGTGAGCCTTGCCTGATGCGCTGGCCCGGTCAGGTCCCGGCGGGCGTCGTATGCGACGAGCCAGCCTGCACGATGGACCTGCTGCCGACGCTTGCGTATCTGGCCGGCACCAAGCCGGTCGCGGATCGTATCATTGACGGCCAGGACATTCGCCCGCTGCTGTTGGGCCGCAAAGAAGGCTGGACGCCCCGGGAGGCGTTCTACTATTATCATGAGGATCAGCTTCAGGCGGTCCGGTC
>JALORE010000396.1 GCA_025459125.1 Planctomycetota bacterium
GCTGGGCAGGCGGTTGGTCTTTTTGTCGGGCTGGGGGGCGGCCTCGGTGGTCAGGAGGGCGTACTTCGTCCCCGCCGGCAACTGGACCTTCTTCAAGAAACGGCGCATACGCCAGGGAGGTTTGCCCAGGCGTCCCGGGGAACTGAACAGGTACAGGTCGGCCGGCGGCATCTGGCCGGGCGCCGCCGCGCGGATGTGCTGGATGGTGACCGTGATCCCCCGGGCCGTCATCTGCCTCTGGAACTCCCCGGCGACCCGGACGCCATTGCCATACTTCGAGGCATGAAAGTACTCGATGTGCATCTTCCCCATAGGTCTTCGACCTCGATTCACCTGAACCCCGCGTCATTTCGTCGCGCCTGCCAGATTACCACCGACCCCGCCGGGCCGCAAGGGGACTGCGAAAAGGCGATCGCAAAGTCCTGAGAACGACTCGGCACGGGTGGCATCGTCAAGGCCAAAAACCTTGGCGATGCCACCCTGGGCGCCGGTTGACTTTGCGTTGGCCCTGGGGACCGCGACGGGTGGAAAGCGTCGATCCGGGCCGCGGCCGCAGCTTGCACGATCGGAGGATCGGCAATATTCTCACCGTACGGCCCGTCTGTATTCGGGCGGGAGCTGCGCGACGTGGCCGGCTTTCCGGATGGTCTTCGATGCGACGGAGAATGGAGAAACGCGAAGATGAGAGAATGTCCCCTGCGTGCCGACGCGACGGATCGAGGCGGCCAGACGATTGTGCTGTGGCTGGCTCTGCTGGGCTTGCTTGCTGCTCGTGCCGACTCTGCCGAGCCGACGGCGAACGCGAAACCATCCCTGGAGGAGGCATTGGCGCAGCTCCAGGTGCCACCGGCCTGGTTCGATGAGGTGAAGGTCGAATATGACGTCAACCGGCCCTGGAAGGAGGCACGGCTGGAGGTGCGACGGCTGTTGTCTTTGAACCAGAACCGCGAGGCGATCAAGCTGACCGTCCTCTACGTCCGCAAGGGCGACATCGGCGATGGGCACGAATACCCCATGTACCTCTACATGGGGGGCGAATATGCCTGGGCGGTGCAGGAGTACCGCCAGCGCCTGGCGTCCCAGCCCAAGGGATACACGCACGAGTACCTCTGCCTGGCGGCCTGCTACCGGCATTTCGGCCGGTATGCGGACGCGCTCGCATTGCTCGACGTGGCGGCGCAGCGGCTGCCCGATCCGCCCTGGCGCATCGCTCAGGAAGCCGATATTTGCGACTACCGGGGCGATCTCTACGCCGAGATGGGGGACTTCGCGCAGGCCCGGCAGCAGTACGAGAAAGCCATCGCCCTGTATCCCACGTCGGATCAGCCGTATGGCCGGCATCTGCTCCACCGGCGTGCGGCCAAGGTTCAATCCAAGCTGGACCTGCTGGCCATGGCCGCGATCGAATCCGCTGCCCTGCGGGATGGCACGTATGTAGCCAAGTCGCTGGGGTATGTGGGCGACCTCACCGTCACGGTCACGATCCGGGCCGGCAAGATCGCCGATATCCGAATCCAGCACGAGGAGAAGATCGACCAGAAAGCCACGACGATCATCCCGCAGCGGATCATCGCCGCCCAGAGCCTGAAGGTGGACGGCATCACGGGCGCGACGGTCACGTATGATGCGATCATCGATGGAGCTCTCCAGGCCCTCAGGAAAGCGGGACTCAAGTGAAGCAGCCACAGCGGCCGTCCTGGAACGCCAATCTCTTTCTCCCGTTCGTGCCGCCCGGTCACGGCCACGGATGGCGGCACGGCGTCGGCCTCCTGCTGGGGAAGATGGGCCCGACGTGGCGGTGCGCCCCGGTGCGGCGTGTCACGCAGATGCTGTGTCTGGGGCTGTTCGGCTACCTCTTCTTCTACGTTGCCTGGCCCTATGCGGCGGTCTTCACGGGAAAGGTCCTGGAGGACAAGGAATGGCTGCCGGTGGAGGTCTTCCTCTGGCTGGACCCCCTGGTGGGGCTGACGACCGCGGTGGCCGCCCGGCATTGGAATGTCGCTCTGCTGGGCCTGGGCGGTGTCCTGCTGGTGTGCCTCCTGTTCCCCCGGGGCTTCTGCGGGTACCTCTGTCCTCTGGGCACGCTCATCGATGGCTTCGACTGGCTCATCGGCCGGCGCATCACGCGCCTGCGGGTGCAGCGTCCCGGCGGATGGGCGCACCTGAGGTACTACCTGTTGACGGCGGTGCTCGTCGGCGCTCTGGGCGGCGTGCTTCTCTCCGGCTACGTGGCGGCGATCCCGGTCCTGATGCGCGGCCTGCTCTTCACCGGCGGGCGACTGCAACTGGGACTGATGAAGGGCTGGAGCCAGGTCGCCCCGGCCACGTGGAACGTGTACCTGTCGCTGCTGCTGTTCGCAACGGTATTTCTCCTGGGGCTGTTGGGGAAGCGCTTCTGGTGTCGGTACGTCTGTCCCAGCGGGGCGGTCTTCTCCGTGTTCAGTCTCCTGCGGATCGGGGAACGGAAAGTGGAGGCGTCGTGTGTCCACTGCGGGAAGTGCCGCGCGGTTTGCCCGTTCGACGCGATCCGGGAGGATGACACCACGCGCACGTTGGACTGCAGTTTCTGCCAAACCTGTGGCGGCGCGTGTCCGACCCACGCGATCAAGTTCGTCCCGCGCTGGAATCGTGACCGGTTGAAGGAACCCAACCAGCCGCCGGCGATCCCATGCTCCCTGTCGCGCCGGGGTTTGCTGGCCTCCGGGGTGGCGGGGGTGGGTGCAGCTCTGAGCGCCCACCCGGGCCCTGCCCGGGCCGTCCCGCCGAAGATACGACTGCTGCGACCGCCGGGCAGCGTCCCCGAGCCGGAGTTTCTCGATCTGTGCATTCGCTGCGGCGAGTGCTTCAAGGTCTGCCCCGGACCGGTCCTGCAGCCGGCGGGGCTGGAAGCCGGTTGGGAAGCGCTCTGGACGCCGGTGGTCGTACCCTCCCACGCGGGCTGCCACCAGGACTGCAACTTCTGCACCCAGGTGTGTCCCACGCACGCGATCCGGCCTCTATCCCTGACCGAGAAGCGCCGGACCGCCCTCGGCCTGGCGGTCGTCAATACCACGACCTGTCTGCCCCATGCCGGGCAACGGGATTGCCGGCTCTGTTTCGAGGAGTGCGAGGCCGCCGGATATCACGCGATTCAGATGCGGCCGATCCAGCTCGCGCTGGGCGATATTCCGCCCGGCGTTGTCTCCGAAGCGGAGCTGGAGGCCATGGGTACCATCGAAGCGCCGTTTGTGGACCCGGACGCCTGCACCGGCTGCGGCCTGTGCGAGTACCGCTGCCATACCACCCATGTCAAGCAGGCCCACGTTCTCTCGGCCAGCGCGATCCGAGTCGTGCCGCGCTGAGGCGAGCACGGAACCACGCCGGACGGACAGCATACTCAGGTAATGAGTCTTGACGAGCAAGACCGGTAATCAGAATCACCTGCCGCAGGGTGCCATGTCTGCGCCTCGTAGACATGCTTGCTTCGTGGGCCGAACATGCCTACGCAGAGCCGTAGGCATGGCACCCAGCCGTTACCGAATTTGCTCGTCAAGACTCATGAGAAGTCCCCACTTGAGGCCCACGGGGCACTCATGGGACAATCTCCTTGCCGGAACCGAGGCTGCGCCGGGGTGGAGCGGAAACGCCGGGGATCGACGGCAGGGATTGCGATGAAGACGATCGATCGTATCGCGGCAGGGATCATACGCCAATTGGAGGGGCGGGCCAGCGCCCGGGTCGTCACGGTGTTGGCATTGGTGTTTGCCCTCAGCAGCGCCGACCTCGGGGCGATCGGCGCCCTGGCGATTCAACTGAAACGCGGCTTGGGCATCAGCGAGACCCAGAGCGGTCTGCTGCTGACGGCCTCGTTCCTCGTCGGCGCCGGCGCGACCCTGCCCTTCGGCTGGTTGGTGGATCGCACGAATCGTACCCGGGTGCTGGCCTTCCGCACCTACCGGCGCGATGTCGCCACCGCCGATGCGTACGCCCGGCGCACCTTCACGGGCGAACCGATCAGCAGGCGCTGACTCCAGCCTCCTTCCGTGACACCTCCGTCACATAACGAATGGAACGATATCTGGAGGACGCCACATGCCAAGGCAATTGCAGAGTCCTGAGGAGGGGCATGGAGAATGCGCCCACCGGGTGGCATCGTCAAGGCCGAAGGCCTTGGCGATGGTCCGACGCACGCGAAATCCGCCATCGCCAAGCTCCGAAGAGGGTTCCCTATCGCGATTCAGCGCGATGGGGAACCCAGACTCCGCTTGACGATGTCACCCAGAGTGTCTTGCGACTCTGCGTTTGCTCTGAGCCAGATGCCTCCTGGCCTTCCGCTGGCGTGCGTGTCCGGGTATGATGTGTACAGGCGGCCAAGTCCTGCCGCAGGCTGTGAGGGTCCCTGCGAGGGGGAATCCCCGGCGAATCCGGAGTGTGACTCCATGCATCCAGGAGGTTCTCCATGACTCAGAACGCATATGAAAGCCCGCTCCAACGTGGCATGGGGTTGGGGTCCCCCACGCAGAATTCTGCGTGGGGGGGCCCCTTCCCGCCCATGCAGCATCGGCGGGACGCCGATGCCACAGAACCTCGCAGGCAGGACGCCTGCGATGGTTTTCATCCACGTTCCCAGCGACGTACGACCGGCTCCTTAGGCCGGGGAGTGCTCATCGTCCTGGTGCTGGCCGGGACTACTATTGCGGCCGAGCCGGAGGCATCCATCCTCGTCACCAATGCCCGCCTCGTCGATGGCGCGGGCAATCCGTGGTATCGGGGCAGTCTGCTGATACGCGGCGACCGCCTCGAAGCGGTGGGCGCCAGGGTACCGCGGGAGGCCGGGCGGGTAATCGATGCGGGCGGGCAGGTCGTCTGCCCCGGATTCATCGATGTCCACAATCATTGCGAACAAGGTCTGCTGGAGTCGCCCGAGGGGCAGCAGGTGGTGCGGCAGGGCGTCACGACCCTGGTCGGCGGCCCCTGCGGCGGGGGGCCGGTGGACATGGGGGCGGCTTTGCGACAACTGGACGGCCTGAAGCTGGGTCCGAATGTCTGTCTGCTGGCCGGTTTCAACGCCATGCG
>JALORE010000009.1 GCA_025459125.1 Planctomycetota bacterium
TACCCCCGATGCGAATGCCATGCTGCCGAGCGGCATCACGAGCGCCATCGTCATCCAGCCGGACGACCGCACGTATTCCGAGAGAATATAGCCGGTCCCAACCGACCGAGCCCCGGAGATCGTCCCCATGAAAGAGACCTCCTTCCGAACACTCATGCTCATGACGACACTCCTGGCCGTGGTGGTCATCTTCCAGGCCACCGTGCGGCCCGCACGGTTGCGGGCCACCGCGGCACCACCGGTCGCCGGTCCACAGAACCGCGACCAGACCCCCGACCCACTCGCAAGCCATCGGCCCATCGGGGATGTTCCGGCGCCGGACGGGGTGGCACCGTACAAGCAGGCCCCATCTGCTCCCGCGCAAGAGAACACTCACGTGCCGGACACCGCGTCTGGACGTTTTGGCTCCTCTCTCCCAGCGGAGGCGGACCGCGTCCTGACAGCTCTGGCGACGAGACCTGCCAAGGAACAGGAAGGTCCGAGCGAACCCAACGAGCCCAACGAACCCGCACCGTCGGTGCCGGAGTGAGGGCGGTGCGTGTTGCCCACCCCACAGGCTACCAAGTGCGACATTCTCTGTAGCTTCACTACAGATTCGCCACGGCGGTCTTGATTTCCTCGAAACGGCCTTCGGCCAGGTGCTTGCCGTAGTCACGCATGACGGTTGCCACGTTGCGCCAGGCCGTCCAGAGTTGCTTCTTGCCCCCGGGAGCGGAAAGCTGCCTGGCGACCAGAGCCGCTTCGGCTTCGATGAAGCTGTCCAGCGTCTGGGGACTCCACGCGGGCATCTTCTGCGCGAGCGTGGCGAGGCGAGAGACGATGGTCTCCATGATTCTGCGGCCGTCGGCGGCGGAGGACTCCTTCGGGTCGCGGCCGCCCACGCCCTGGTAGGGAGGCTTATCGAGCCGGGAGAGATCCACCGTGTCGGGGAACAGGTGCATCATGAGCGAGGTCTCACCCCAGGCGGCGTGGTCGCCGGTATAGCCTTCATCCAAAGCGAGCCAGTACTCCGGCGTGCCGAGCACGGGGATCGCCAGGGCCCGGCTCATCCGTACGGCCGTCTCCCGCACGACCATCTGTTGGGCGGCGCCGTAATGCCCCGTGAGAATGATGATGGCCCGGAAGCCGTCGCGGGCCATCTCCCGGCAGAGCCGCTCCAGCCAGGGACGCAGATACACGGAAAAGACGTCGTCTTCCGGGTCCATGATGAAGGTGTGCGGCTGGTTCAGGCCGCCGATCCCGCCGAACAACGGCGGCGCCACCACGCCCCCGCCCTGCCGGGCAGCGTGCAGGCACAGGGCATGCGCTTTGATCGCATCGACACCCAGGACGTTGTGCACCCCGTGCCATTCGATGGTGCCCAGCGGCTGGAAGATCGTTCCACACGCCGCCTTCGCCTCCTTCAGCTCTCGGGGACGCAGGAACTCCAGCCGCACCTCGCGCCCCGCGCTGGTGCCTGCCGGCGCCGAGGAAGAACCCAACACCGTGCCGGCCGCTGCGACACCCAGGAACCGCCGCCGTCCGAATCTTCGCGCCATGACCATCTCCTTGGTACTGAGCTAGAAATCGACCGCCCGAATGCTACCACGTCGCCGCGGCGCTGTCAGCACGGAAAGGTGTCTGTTACTCACCGGCGTCCGCGTGCCTTTTACAGGTAGAGCGGAAAGAACAAACGACGTGACTTGTATCTCTCGGCTTCCTGATGGAGGACAACAACATGGCACGCACACAGTCCGTACCTCAAACGCGGCACACCCCACGCACCCGGGACGCCGGCGCAGCCCTCGTGATTCTCCTGGTGCTCGGGTGGGCAGCCACCAGCACGGCGGATTCCGGCCCGGGCATCGGCATCAAGCTGGGAGCTCAGACCATCGAAGACCCTGTGGACCTCGACAAGACGACCCAGGCACGTCTGGAAGTGGAGCTGTCGAGCCCCCGCTGGTTCGATGAGCACGTGGATTTCGCGCTCACCTTCGGCGGCTCCTACCTCGGCTCCCACACCGAGACCTACACCGACATCGTGGACGACACGCTCATCGACGACGTGTACACGGACAAGCTCTGGCTGTTCGACATCCGCCTGGCCGCCCGGCTGTATCCCCTGGGCGACAGCAGCCGCATTCGACCCTACGTCGGAGCGGGCGTCGGCTACTACTGGTTCCTCGACAACTGGCACAACGACTACTCCGACACGTTCGAGGACCCCTTCTTTCCCGGCACCTTCATGACCGTCCATGAGGAAACAGAAGGCCGAGCCACACTGGCGCAGGGATTCTTCCCCTTTCTCCTGGCCGGCGTGACCGTCCCCGTGGGCGACAATTTTGAATTGACCGCGGAGCTCCAGTACGACTTCGGGAAGACGGACAACGACTTCGAGCTCGGCGGCCCCATCTACATGCTCGGCGCGCGCTTTCGCTTCTGAGGGGGACGACGCGCGGGCGCCGCGGCAGCCGCGAATCGTCGGATTCGCCCGGAGCTTGTGAGCCCGGTTGGACCAGCCCTGTGAAGCTGGTGTGTGGACTTCTCGGCGCTGCAGGCTGCCCTGGGTGGCCGCGGCAAGCGCAGCTTGCCGATGGCTCATGGGACAGACGCCGACGCCATCGGCAGGCTCCGAGGAGGGTTCCCAAGTGCGATCTCTCGCAATTGGGTCCCGGCTCCGCTTGCCGCTGCCACCCGGTCTTCGCGAGGTCAACGTGTCCGGAACGCTACTTCGCCGGGGCGGCCGGTTTCTGGCGCTTGAAAGTCAGATCGTTGCCGGCTGGGGCCCCACGAGTGCCGTCGGTCTCCACACGGTACTGCCTGACCTTCATCTCATCGTTGCTGACCTTCACGAACACGTGCTGCATCTTCGACGTGGTGCCGTCGGGCCTGGTGTACTCGATCCGGTTGAGAAGGTCGCTGTTATCCTGTTCCCACGTGCTCTTCCACGTGCCGCCCATATTGTCGGCGCCGAAATCAACAATCTCCTGGCGGCTCGGGATGCACAGGATCATGCCCAGATACTTGAAATCGCCGATCTTCACGCTGACCTGTGCGGCATGGGTGTCGAGAATGGACTTGAACTCCAGCTCATACGTCCGGCCTTCGTCGCTCGCCACCCACTGGCCGGCCATCCAGTCGTAGCCCCCCTCGGCCACCAGATCGCCCAGCTTCCGGTAGTCCGTGGCGCGGGCCGCCGCCGCGGTCACCGGGGCCTGCGGCGCTTTGTCCTTCTGGCGTTTGTAGGTGAGCTTGTTCCAGGGCTCCGCACTGCGGGCACCGCTGTCATCCACGGCGTATATCGCGATCGTGCTCGTATCGGCATCCACTCTGCCGTAGACGATCTCGCCCTTCCGCACCCGGCCGTCGGCGCTCGTGTGCTCGACGCGGCGGACCAGATTGTCCCCCTCCGGACCCCAGGTCCCCTTCCAGATGCCACCGCGGCTGTCGGCGCCCTCGTCGAACGCATCCCCGCCGCCCGGCGGCAGCATGACCAGACCCTGATAGCTGAAGTCCCCCACCTGCAGACCGTTGAGCACGATGCACTGGTCGGCCGCCCATTCGAAGCTCGACTCCGCCTTCTGGCCCTCCTCCGTCGTGGCGACCCACCTGCCGATGATCCAGTCATATCCTCCCGAGGTCACCAGGTCACCGAGCTTCTCCTGCGCCAAGCACGGCACAGTCCCAGCCACCCACAGCGCCGCGACCGTCAAAAACACGCTCCGCCAGCTCATACTTTTCCCCTTTCCCTTGATGATCTACGGTTGATGATTCACGATTCATGATTGAGCTCGACGCCGGGTCGAGCCCACGCGGGAAGATTATAAATCATAAATCATAATTCATAAATCATAAATCGGCAGCACGTCAGGGGAAAGGCCCCGCCGACCAGCAGCTCGGGGGAATAGTCGATGACGGTTTCCAGGTCGGCGAGAAACAGGGAATGGGCGGCGTGTTCGCGCTGAAGGTGAATTCGACCGCTCTCGGAGACAGCACCGATGGCCAACCCGGGGTTGCCCGGGGCGCCCAGCTACCGTGTCAGGACAATGTCCAGCTCCGCGTCGAGCTCCCGGGCACTCGTGTCCGCGATGACGACGCCGCCGCGCGGAATGCCGAGGATCAAAGGGTGGTACGTCGCGTATCCCAGCCGGCTCCGGCCCAGCAACCGGGCAGCCTGCCGACGATCCGCATACGGTCTTCCTTTGAGCAAGACCATCGCGATTCTGCGAGTGCGACGGCCTTCCTGTGTCTGTGAGAATGCGCACTTCCATCCTACGAAGTCCGGCTGCTTCCCGAATGGGCAGGCCCCCTAATCGCCGAACGCCTTTTGCGCAGGAAGCGGGCCAGTAGCGGCAAGCTGGCGTGGCTCACCCGCCGCGGCCGGTGCACACGGCCTTTCGGACGCACGGTTCCGCGGCGCAGGCCGAGGGTCGGCAGGGTCGTCCAGGGGAAAGAACGGGATACCCGGGGCGATCACCGAGTCCCAAGAACGACTCGGTGCGGGTGGACTCTACATTGGCCCTGACGGGATACCGGGCTCAGGCGGACTTGTGGTCGAGGAAGCCTTCGAGCTTGCGGGCGCGGACCGGGTGCTGCAGCTTGCGGATGGCTTTCGCCTCCACCTGCCGGACCCGCTCGCGGGTCACCTTGAAGATACGGCCGACCTCCTCGAGGGTGTAGGTATAGCCGTCGCCGATGCCGTAACGAAGCTTGATGATTTCCCGCTCGCGGTACGACAGGGTCTTGAGGACCAGGTCGATGCGCTCCTTGAGCATCTCCTGCGTCGCGGAGGCGACCGGCGAATCCACATCGTCATCCTCGATGAAGTCGCCAAAGTAGGAGTCCTCGCTGTCGCCGATCGGCCGGTCCAGGCTGATCGGGTGCTTGGAAATATTGAGAACGCGCCGGGTTTCCTGGACGGACATCCCGACTTCCGTGGCGATCTCGTCGATGGTCGGCTCGCGGCCCAGTTCCTGGTGCAGGACCTTCGAGGCGCTGCGAATCCGGCTCATCGTCTCGATCATGTGGACCGGGATGCGGATGGTCCGGGCATGATCGGCAATCGCCCGGGTGATCGCCTGGCGAATCCACCAGGTCGCGTAGGTGCTGAACTTGTAGCCGCGGCGATACTCATACTTGTCCACCGCCCGCATCAGGCCGGTGTTGCCCTCCTGGATCAGGTCCAGGAAGCTCAGCCCGCGATTGCGGTACTTCTTGGCGATGGAAACGACCAGCCGCAGGTTGGCGCTGGACAGCGTACGCTTGGCCTCTTCGTACTGCGCGAAGACGCGTTCCATCCCGCGCAGCTTCTTTTCCAGTTGATCGGGCACCTCGAGGACCAGCTCCTGCAGACCGGCCAATTCCTGCTGGGCGGCCTGGAGATCCTCGGCGGTCATGATGTCATTCACGCCGGCTTCGACGATCCGCTGGAGCTGGCGCATCTTCTCGCAGACGCCCTGCAGCTTGGTCTTCATCGGCTGGATGCGGCTGGTCCGCAGGCTCAGCTCTTCCAGCAGCGTCGCAATCTTGCGACGGTTGCGGCGCAGATGCTTCGTGTCGGCGTTGACCTTGGCCGCGTCCGCAGACGTGCAGATGCTCTTGAACAGCCGCTGGTTGACGTCCAGCAGCTCGGCCACCGTCTTGAGGTTCTCGCTCATGCGCTTCTTGATGACGCCCTTGGTGGTCAAAGGGGCGGTTCCGGTCTTGATGGTCCGGTCGAACGACATGGACCCGTCAAACACCTGCTGGAACAGCTCCATGGCATTGCGGGCACAGTAGTCGCACTGGAGCATCTTGCGTCGGAAGACCATGCGCGCGATTTCGATCTTGCGCGCCAGGGCGATCTCGTCCTTGCGGGTCAGCAGCGGGATCTGCCCCATCTGGGTCAGATACATGCGAATCGGGTCGTCGATCCGGTGGGAAACCTCCCCCTCGACGAACTCCTTTTCGAGCGTCTCTTCTTCTTCCGACTCCGCGGGCTCCCGCTCGGGAGCTTCCTCGTCATCGACGGCCTCGACATCCTCCTCGAAATCCTCATCCCCTTTGGCGAGCGCCTGGGCTTCAGCGTCATTCTCATCGATGAGGGAAATCCCCATCTCGTCGAGGGTGCTGAGCACCTTCTCGAGCTGCTTGGCGCTGACGGCGTCATCCGGCAGCGCCTCGTTGATCTCCTCGTAGGTCAAGAAGCCCTTCTTCTTGCCCTTGGCGATCAGGGACTTCATCAGAGAACCGGGGTCCTGCACCTCGGTCTTGACGTTATCAGACGTGCTCTGGACTTCCGTTGGATTCATGCCCTTTGCCTTCTTCGGTTTCATTTCCTTCTTCGCCACAATCCAGACTCCACTAAAGCCAAACTGCGTAACTCTGAAGCTACCACCCTGCTGAGGCCAAAAACATGGGGATCTGCGCCTGCTTCATGAATTCATCCGTGGTACGGTCCTTTTCGCGTAATTGTTCGTCCCACCGGGCTTCAGCACACCGGGCCCTTCACACGATTCCGATGCTGTGCGGGTTCTGCCGGCCCCGCAATTCCCCGGGCGCCGGCCCCGATTCCGGGGTTAGAACAGCCTCGTTGGTCTGAATACCGCGGTCGCGATGCGGACGCGGGTGCAGCACCCCCAGGGCGTCAGCCAGGCGCGCGTGATAATTGCCCTTCTCCTCCCCGATGCGCTGCAACTCGACAATCCGCTCGGCCATCTCCACTGATTCGGCGCGGGCCAGAACGCGGCTCAGGGAATAATCCTCCTCCGAATGAATCACGTCCAGCAGGAGCACCGCAATCGACGCCAGGACCGGGACCTCGAACAGGTCCGGCGATACGCCTGGCTGTACGCGGTCCAGGAGACCGGGTTCATTGAGCAGCACCTCCAGGACTTCCCGCTGGGCTGCGGCGCGAAGCCCCTGGCCCCAGTCGGTCGTCGAGACGACCCCGTCCAGCCGACCGCTGCCGCGCCCTGCCTCCGACGGCGGCTTGATCCGCCGGGCCAATTCCTTGCGAATCTCGGCCTCGCCGAGACCCACCATCCGGGCCAGGCGGTTCACCATCAGACCGCTCTCCAGCACCGGCATATTATTTGAGCCGAATCCCAGGGCAATGGCCCCTAAAAATTCCTCCACCGCCGCTTTCTTTCCGGCTAGCGTGTCATCCGCAGCGAAGGTCTCCCGCAACCGGTCCCATTTGAACTGGAGGACATCGGTCGCCTGCGCCACCACCCGATCGAATCCCTCTTTGCCTGCCGCCAGCACGAAATCGCAGGGGTCCTTGCCCTCCGGGACGAACGCCAGCTTGAGATCCAGGTGCTGGGACAGACAGACCTCCAGAGCCCGGTTGGCCGCGGCCCTCCCGGCGGTGTCGCTGTCGAACAGCAGGATCACTCTCTTCGTGTAACGGCGCAGGATGCGCCCGTGTCCCGCCGTGAAGCTCGTGCCCAGCGTCGCGACGACGTTCGTGCAGCCGAACTGGTGCGGGATGATCACATCGGTGTAGCCCTCGACCACGACGGCGGTACCGGTCGCGACAATCTGGTGGCGGGCCTGCTCCAGACCGAAGAGCGTGTTGCTCTTGTCGAACAAGGAGGTCGTGGGCGAGTTGATGTACTTGGCGCCCGTCCCATCCAAAGTGCGGCCGCCAAATGCGATCACACGGCCCGTGACGTCCGTGATGGTGAACATCAAACGATGGATGAACTTGTCCTGACCCGCAGGGGTGGTCAGTCCCGCCTGCTGCAGCAGTTGGACCGGGATCTTCCGCTGGGCCGCGGCGCAGGCCAGAGCCTCCCCGGTGCTCGGGGCCAGCCCCAGGCGCCACGTGGCGATGGTCTCGGGCGTAATTCCCCGCCCGGCCAGGTACTCCCGCGCGATCTTGCCCTTCTGAGGATCGTTCAAAGACTGCTGGAAGAATTGCATCGCCCACTTATTGACCCGCGCCAGCAGGTTCGGATCGACGCTCTCCGGCTCCCCGGGCGTGCGCGGCGCGACACGCCGCACCGGGTTCAGTTGAATTCCGGCACGTTCCGCGAGCCTCTCGATGGCCTGCGGAAAGGTGAGCCCCTCGCGCATCTGGACGAACTTGAGCACATCGCCTCCGGCCCCGCAGGCGAAACACTTGAAGATCTGTTTCACCGGATTGACGTTCATGCTGGGCCTGTGATCCTCATGAAAAGGACACAGACCGATGAGCTCGTGTCCTTTCTTCTTCAGACTGACGTGCTCACCGACAACGTCAACAATATCGTTCGCCTGCTGCACCCGATTGATGGCGGCGTAGTCGTATACCCCGGGCATAAACTACTGCGTACATCCTTCCTTAGTTTGTTTCTTTCCGTCTGCGCCCGCAGGTAGCGGTGGCCCGCCTTCAGCGAAATCCTCCAGACCGCTGCGTGGCTCGAACAGGGACAAGACCCCGGCCCAGCAAATCGTTGCGAGGCTTAGCTACTTAATATAGAGGTCGAAATGAGCAAAAGTCAAATCGGGAGGCAATCACCACGTTTTCTGTACTGAAGAGAGGCATTTTCTGCTTTTTGGACACATGGTGAATTGAGACAACCAGGCCATTTTCGACTGCGGTCGCGGCGTCCGATCGATCCTTGGAAGTGCTGAAATGAGGGGGCTGATCAGGCGGTCAGACGCACTCCGGCGACGCCAAAGAACGTGACGGCATTGTGCGTGGTCGTCTCTACCAGGGTGTCCAGATCGACCCCCTTGAGGTCCGCGAGGAACCGGGCGGTGTGGATCATCAGGGCAGGCTCATTCGGCTTTTGTTTTCGCACCGGCTCCGGAGACATGTAGGGAGCATCGGTCTCGATCATGAGCCGATCCAGCGGGACGGCCTGGGCCGCCGCCCGCGTCGTCTCGGCGTTCTTGAATGTCACGACCCCCGTAAAGGACAGGTAGTACCCACGGTCCAGCAACTGCCGGGCCTGGTCGGCCGAACCGCTGAAACAGTGGAAAACGACCCCTCGGAGCCCCCCGCCGCTGCGGTCGAGGATGTCCAGCGTCTCGTCGAAGGCATTGCGCGAATGCACAATCACCGGCAAACCCGTGTTCCGCGCGATGTTCAGGTGGGCGGCAAACACCCCCCTCTGGTCCGGTTGCTGGGAGAAGTTGTAGTGAAAATCCAGGCCGGTCTCGCCGATCGCCACGACCTTGTTCTGTCTGGCCAATTCCCCCAGTTCCTTCAGAGCCGCCGCATTGCCATCCTTGGCCTCATGAGGGTGAATCCCGGCCGCGGTGTACATTTGTTCATGCCCGGCCGCCAGTTCGATGGCCCGGCGGCTGTCCTCCAGGGTGGTCCCCACGGTGATCCAACTCGTCACGCCCGCCGCCCGGCTGCGTTCGATCACCCCCGGCACATCCGCCGCCAGTGGCTCGAAGGTCAAATGGCAGTGCGTGTCAACTAATCCCATAGGTTATCTCAACCTACCTCACAAAGGCATTCTCGTAGTGGCGGATCTGCGGGGGGCCCTGGCGGCCGAGGACCAGGGTGATCACGTCAAACCGCAACGGGCGGTCCTCGATCTTGTGGACGGCCAGGAAATGGCGGGCAGCCCGGATCACCCGCTGCCGTTTGGCCGGGGTGACCGTCGCCTCAGGTGCGATGAACCCCTCGTCCGCCCGGGAGCGGACTTCGACGAAGACCAGCGTGCCGTCGCCGGCCACCATAACCAGGTCCAGTTCGCCCCAGGAGCAGGAATAATTGCGGGTGAGGGTCCGCAGACCCTTGTTCCGGAGGAAGCGCTCGCAGCGTCTCTCGCTCCAGCGGCCCAGCCGGGCCTTGTCCTTCAACAGCCTGCGTCGGATCAGAAACACGTTCGGATTAATGATTTACGAATGAAGATTCATGATTTGGGACACCGCCCGGTGGCCCAGACGCGCCCAAATCATAAATCGTAGATCACAAATCATCAATCATTTGGCGGCCGTGTGCTCGCTGTGCCGCTGGGAGAGTTTGACCGCCTTGCCGGTCCGCTGGCGGAGGAAATACAGCTTGGCCCGGCGTACCTTGCCGCTGCGGGTGGGCACCACCTTGAGCACATTGGGCGAATGGAGCGGGAACTGCCGCTCGACACCTTCATTGCCGACAATCCGGCGGACCGTGAAGCTCTCGTTGATGCCCCGCCCCTTGCGGGCGATGACCGTGCCGGTGAAAATCTGGGTCCGGGTCTTGTCGCCCTCCTGGATCCGGCAGTGGACGTCCACCGTATCGCCGACCTCGAAGTGCGGCATCTCGTTCCGGAGGCTCTTTCTCTCAACGCTGTCGAGCAGTTCTGTCTTCACGGTCAATCTCCCGAAGCTGGTCGTTCATGACGGTAGTAAAACCCGTATTTTAGCAGGGTAGTTTGCCAAAGCAAGCTTTTTTCTGGCATTTTCGGCGGGCATAGGCAACGGGCCGACGGGCCTTCCCGGAGGGGCGCCAGCTACCGGCAGCGGCCCACCCGGACTACTGGCGTTGCCCATTCAGGGCGCCTTGAACGGCTTCGACCAACTCCTGCTGCTCAGGCCGCTCGAGCGTCTCGCCCTGCTCGCGAATGCGGATTCTCCAGTCGATCTCCGGCTCCTCGTCCCGCAAGTGCGCCGGCGTCTGCTCCTGCTCCACGACACGCTGATCGAGATCGTCGAGGTCATGACCCCAACCGAAGATCCGGTCGAGCAGGGAGACCGCCGCCTTGATCGCCTGGAAATCCTCCGAGCCGGCCAGATAGAACGGGACCTCGATCCACAACCCTACCCCGGACAGTCGTCGGTTCCTGGCCAGCCACAGCAGGTGAAGGCTGGTGTGGGGCGCACCCTGCCAGACCAGCCCGGCCGGCACGAACCGCTTCAGCTCGCGCTGCAGGGTCAAATCGGTGGCGACCATGAAGACCCGGCGTGGGGCCGTATGCGGGGTCATGGACGCGATTCCATCGACCGTATGCAGGGCCTCGACTCCGTGGTAGGATTCGGCCAGATCGAGCACGGCAGAAACCGGCCGCCCCCGGCGCATCCGCCAGGAAGTCCGCCCCCCCACCAGGCCGTTTCGCTACCGTCGTCAATAACGATGATGAAACTAAACGAGGGGAAGACCGACTACCGCGCCGCGCGCGCATGAAGTGGCGGACGAAGGAGCGTGAAGCGGGGCAGAGCAGGGCGCACGCAACGATTGGGCCGCGGGCTTCGCCATCGATCTGCACATCGTTGGTTCCTCCAGCATCAACCTGTACAACCAGATCAAGAACAACCTTGGTCCGGCGACAGGTACTCTCACCGGCACCATCACCGCTCTGACTCCAATTCCGGCACCGGGAACTGGCCTGCTCGCCGGTCTCGGGGCCTCCGTGGTCGGCTGGCTTCGACGCAGAAGAACCATCTGAGGCACCACCTGGGGATGGCTTGGGCTTGCAGGAGGGACCGCCCGAACAATGCCGCGGTCTCTCCTGTGTTTCTGCTTCCCGCCAGGGGTAGCCGTTTTGGTCTTGAACGGGCGACGACGGGCCGTATAATGCCTGCCGTCGCCTATGAGAGATTTCAGCAAGACAAAACGCGTGGTCATCAAGATCGGTACGAATACCCTGGCGAAGGACGGCGGGATCGACACCGCTTACTTTCGCACCATGGCCACCCAGATCAGGGACCTCCTGGCCGGCGGCCGGCACGTGGTGATCGTCACCTCCGGGGCCATCGGCATGGGCGCCGGGCAACTGGGCCTGACGGAGAAACCCCGGGAAATGAAGATGCGCCAGGCCTGTGCCGCCATCGGCCAGCCCCTCCTCATGCAGGAGTATCGCCGGGCCTTCGGGCAGGATGGCGTCCGAACCGCCCAGGTCCTGCTGACCGCCGAGGTGCTGAGCAACCGCAAGACCTACCTGAACCTCCGCAACGCCATCGAGACGCTGCTCGGGTTGGGTGTTGTCCCGATCCTTAACGAGAACGACAGCGTCAGCACCGCCGAGATCGGCACCGCCTTCGGCGACAACGACCGGCTCAGTGCCCTGGTCGCCAGCAAGATCGATGCCGACCTGCTCATCATGCTCACCGACATCGACGCTCTCTATGACAAGAACCCGCGGGAGCACCCGGACGCCCGGCCGATTCCGGTCGTTTTCGAGATCACCGACCAGATTGTCCGCAACGCGGGAGGCCGGGGCAGCGCCCACTCCACGGGCGGCATGAAGACCAAGATCGACGCGGCCCGGATTGCCGCCAATGCCGGCTGCCGGATGGTTCTGGCCAACGGGCGGGAGACGAACGTGATCGCCCGCATTATGGCCGGCGAGGTGCTCGGCACCATCTTCCTGCCCCGGCGCAAGCTCAGCAACCGCGCCCGCTGGATCCTCAACAGCCGGCCGGCCGGCACCATCCAGATCGACGCGGGCGCTCTCAAGGCCCTGCGCAACCACAAGAGTCTCCTGCCCAGCGGCGTCACCGGCATCGAAGGCAGCTTTAGTACCGGCGACGTCGTCCTGCTGGCCTGCCAGGACCGGGGCGAGGCCCCCGGGGCGAGGCCCGCGGGAGCAGGCCCCTCGACCCCCGCCCCCCCCCTGGCCGTGTCCCTCCGCGCCGCGGCCGCCAAGGCCGTCACCAGCCTGAGCAGCGCCCAACTCCGGACCGTGGCCGGCAAGCACAGCGCCGAGATCAAGAAGCTCCTCGGTCCCCAGCATCGCGACGTCGTCGCCATTCCGGAAGACATTATCTTTCTGGACTACTGAGCGCGACCATGCTATAAATCACCCGGCGGTCGGGAGCGCGTCGCTCGTTCGTCGTGGGCCCGCAGGGGCATGCCAGGAACGATGACGCCCGACGGCGTCATTACCACCGGTGACGAGCCACGCCCCCCGACGGACATCCGCCGCACAGCAACGGACGGGGAGTATTGCGCATGAAGAGCTGGTTGTACCAGGTTTTCATTCAGCGGACGACGAACGAGTGCTATCGAGGCTCCCTCGGCTACGTCCCGCGCGGCAGCCACGTCCTGGACGTGGGGATCGGCAATGGCCTCATGCTCTCGACCTTTGGCCCCCTGATCCAGTCCAAGCAACTGAAGATCACCGGCATCGACATCAACGCGGCGTATCTGAAACACTGCGCAGAACTCATCCGCAAGCTCCAGTTGGAGGACCATGTCGAAGTCCGCCGGGCCTCGGCCCAGGACTATGTCCCGCCAACACCGGGATGCTTCGACTACGTGCTCTTCTGCATGAGCTTCATGCTGCTGCCCGACCAGCCGCGGGTGCTGCTGCGAGTGCGCGACTGGCTCAAGCCGGGCGGCCAGATCGTCTTTGTCCAGGCCCTGTTCCGGCAGAAGTCACGCCTGGTGGACCTCATCAAGCCCAAGCTCAAGTACCTGACCACCGTCGACTTCGGCCAGCCCACCTACGAAGAGGATTTCTTCGCCCTGCTGCGGAACCACCGGCTCTCGGTCCGGGAGGATCGGGTCCTGAAGAACGAGTGGTTCCACAGCCAATGCCGCCTGGTGGTGGCCTCTTTTCAGGAGGCGCCGGTGGCTATTTCACGACCGGCTTGAGCACGAGGTTGCGGTACTTGACGCCGGTGTGGTCGCCCTGGAGATAGATCGGGCCGGGCTTGAATTCGTCGGACCACAGGGCGCCGCCGGTACAGCCCTGCAGCGGCTGGTTGTCGATGATGGTCTTGCCGTTCAGGATCACCGTCACGTGGCGGTCCACCAGGGTCAGGTCCATCGTCTGCCATTCGCCGGGGGCCTTCTCCGCGCTGACGGTCGGCGTGATCCGGCTGTAGAGGCCGCCCATGTTGTGCGAGTCGAGAGGCCTGCCGTAGGAGTCGCAGACCTGCACCTCGTAGATGCCGCGGAGGTAGACCCCGCTGTTCTCACGCTGGGCGACGTTCACCTCCAGCTTGAGGTTGAAATCTTCGAACTCGGCGACCGTGCGCAGGTTGCCGTAGGAGACATGGCGTCCGCCCTGCGGCTGGACCGGCTTGTTGACGAGGACGCCGTCCTCGATCGACCAGCCGTTTGCGGCGCCGGGAGTGGTCAGCTTCCACGCCTCCAGGTTGCGGCCGTCGAACAGCACGACCGGCGCCCCGAATTTGACCTTGGACAGGTCCGGCTTGCCGGGCAGCGGCGGAATTCGCCTGCCGGGGAACTCGCGCTCATCGATCCCGGTTCCGTTCCGGCGAATCACCGTCTGCGTGAGTTTGAGCGTATCACCGTCCAGTTCCGCGCGGATGACTTCCGGGAAGCTCTGCGTGCGAACCACGTTGCCGGCGGCATCCTTGCGCTCGACCTTGGAGAGCCGGATCACGTACAGCTCTTGATCGGCCACGAAAACGCAGTCCACGGGCAGCACGCTGCCGCCCCCCCACAGCAGGCTGGCGTCAAGATATCCCTTTTCCTGCGTGACACCGAGCCAGCCGGCGTTGCCGCCGGGGATGGTCAGCGCCCATCGCCCCACGAAAGGATTGTCACTCTGGGCGGCCAGAGACGAGACGCCGCCGAGGCTCAGACCGACGAGAACCAGTGCCAGACCAACGTGCTTGTTCATGCGCTGCACCCTTTCCTGATTGAGGCCAGTAACTCCAATGACCCATAGGATACCGCCGCCGCATCCTTCGTCCAGCAAATTCCCGGGCACCCATCGCCGGCCCCCTGAGGCCTGCCCTCATTTCTGCGGTCCCCCCCGGGTCCCACAGGGGGTGACACACCCCACGACCACCCCGGAGGGGGAACGGGGCCGGGTGAACGCAAGGTCGCTGGACTGGGTGGGGTGGCATTGTCAAGCAGAGTCGGGACCCCAATCGTGATGAATCGCGATTGGGAACCCTCCGCGGAGCTTGGCGAGGGTGGGTCTGCTGTGCGCAGGACCATCGCCAAGGTGTTCCGCCTTGGCGATTCCACCCACGTGATCCCGTCTCGGTACTCTTCTTCGGGACTTTGCGTTTGCCCTGGGTGAAACGCATCTCGGCATTTACTGTTGCGGGTCCATGCGGTAAGATTCCGGTTTCTTTGCGCCTGTGCGGGGCGAACACCCCGGCGAAGATCATGAAGATTGACCGGCAGATGGTAAGGGTCCTGGGATGGAACATTGGTGGCATCAGGAGGTGGAGAAGGTCGCGCAGGAGCTGGGGACGGATCTATCCGCAGGTCTGAGCTCTCAGGAAGCGGCGGCCCGCCTCGAACGGTATGGCCGGAACCAGTTGCAGGAGGCACCGCAGCGGTCCCCCTGGGCGATCTTCTTCGACCAGTTCAAGGACTTCGTGATCTGGGTCCTGATCGGCGCCGCGGTCATCTCGGGCTTCCTGCAGGAGATGGTCGATGCCATCGCCATCGTCGCGATCGTGACCCTCAACGCCATTCTCGGGTTCATCCAGGAATACCGGGCGGAGAAGTCGCTGGCCGCGTTGAAGAAGCTCTCGTCCCCCACGTGCAAGATCCTCCGCAACGGCCGGCACGAGATCGTCGGTTCCGGGGACCTGGTCCCCGGCGACGTGATCGAGCTGGAGGCGGGCGACAGCATTCCGGCGGACAGCCGGGTGGCCTGGGTCACGTCCAATTTCGGCGTGCAGGAAGCCAGCCTGACGGGGGAATCGACCCCGGTGGTCAAGACCGCCGCGGCCTTGACCGAGCGGGAGGTCCCGCTGGCGGACCGGGCCAACATGGTCTACCTGGGCACCTCCGTCGCCTCGGGCCGGGCCCGGGCCCTCGTCGCCGAGACCGGCATGCAGACGGAACTGGGCAAGATCGCCGGCATGATCCAGGAGATCGAATCGGAGCCGACCCCCCTGCAGAAGCGGCTGGAACAGTTCGGCAAGTGGATCGTCTACCTGTGCTTCGTGCTCGTCGGGCTCGTGTTCGTCCTGGAGATGACCCGCGGGGGCAAGATGATCGACGTGTTCCTGACGGCGGTGAGCCTGGCGGTGGCGGCGATCCCGGAGGGACTGCCCGCCGTCGTCACGATCGCCCTGGCGCTGGGCGTCCAGAGAATGGTCAAGCGGCACGCCCTGATTCGCAAACTGCGGTCCGTCGAGACCCTGGGCAGTGCCACGGTGATCTGCTCGGACAAGACCGGCACGCTGACCAAGAACGAGATGACCGTCCAGGCCCTCTTCGCGGGAGGACGACTCTTCCGCGTGACCGGCATCGGCTACGCCCCCACGGGCGAGTTCCGCGCGGACGACCAGGCTGCGAACGCCCAAGACTATCCGGAGTTGCTGAAGGCCCTGCGCGTGAGCGTCCTGTGCAACGGGGCGCAGTTGGTGGAGAACCAGGCCGCCTACAAAATCGTGGGCGATCCCACCGAGGGCGCCCTGCTGACCGTCGCGGCCAAGGCGGGGATCTGGAAAGACCAGGAGGAGCGCATCGCGCCGTTTGTCGACGAGCTGCCGTTTGACTCGGAGCGCAAGAAGATGACGGTCGTGCGCCAGGTGAACGGACGCCGCGTGGCCTTCGTCAAGGGCGCGCCGGACCTGCTGCTGGCCGATTGCGTCAACCTCGAGACCCAGGGGGCCGTCCGTCCCCTGACGGCCGAGGATCGCCGGCAGATCGAGAGCGCCAACAACGGGCTGACCGACCAGGCGATGCGCGTGCTCGGCGTGGCCTATCGCGATCTGAACGGCCAGACGGGCAAGCTCACGAGCGATGCGGTGGAGAAGGACCTCACCTTCGTGGGCCTGGTCGCCATGATCGACCCGCCGCGCGAGGAGGTCAAGCAGGCCATCCGGGAGTGCATGTCCGCCGGCATCAAGACCGTCATGATCACGGGCGACCACAAGAACACGGCCACCGCGATCGCCAAACAGTTGGGTTTCTTCCAGGAAGACTCGCTGGCCCTGTCGGGCGAGGAGCTGGACCAACTGAGCCAGGCCCAGCTCGAAAAGCAGGTGCACAAGATCCCCGTGTACGCCCGGGTGTCGCCGGAGCACAAGCTGCGGGTCGTCCGGGCCTGGCGGGCCCGGCGGGAGATCGTCGCGATGACGGGCGACGGCGTGAACGACGCCCCGGCCGTCAAGGAAGCCGACATCGGCGTCGCGATGGGCATCACCGGCACCGACGTGACGAAAGAGGTCTCGGACATGGTCGTCACCGACGACAACTTCGCCTCCATCGTCGCGGCGGTCGAAGAGGGCCGCGGGATCTACGACAACATCCAGAAGTTCGTGCACTACCTGCTCTCCTGCAACGCGGGCGAGATCCTTGTCATGTTCATCAGCTCCCTGATCGGGCTGCCGGTGCCGCTGCTGCCCATCCATCTCCTGTGGGTGAATCTCGTGACGGACGGCCTGCCGGCGCTGGCGCTGGGCGTGGACCCGGTGACGCCGGACATCATGCGCAGGCGCCCGCGCGATCCGGATGAGCCCGTGGTCTCGGGTGCCCGCCTCAAACTGATCGTATGGCAAGGCTTCGTCATTTCCCTGTGCTGCCTGACGGCCTTCACCTACATGTACTACCTCGAGAACCGCTGGACGGTGGGCCAGGTGCTGGCCGCCCTGGGCACGCTCGACTTCGACCGGCTGCGGCTGATCTTCACGGTGCCGGCCGAGATGCGGGAGGACCTGCTGGCGCACGCCCGGTCGATGGCGTTCGTCGTGCTGGCCTTCTCACAGGATTTCCACTCGTACAACTGCCGCAGCCAGACGGTCTCGCTCTTCAAGCTGGGTGTCTTCAGCAACCGCAAGCTGATCGGCGCCACGACCGTGTCGATCATCCTGAACATGTCGGCGCTGTACCTGCCCTTCTTCCAGGGCGTGCTGAAGACCAAGCCGCTGTCGGCCGCGGAGTTGCTGGTGGTGCTGTGCGCCGCCTCGACACCGCTGTGGGTCATGGAACTGGTCAAGCTGAAGCGTCGCCTGGGCGCGTCCAAGATGCCGCCCTCGCTGCAGGCCGAATCGGTGGTCCTGTAAGGAACCGGCCCGCCGCAGGACGAGTGTCGCGGGAGTGTCCAACCGCCGGGGCCATTCCGCGGGATCGGGAATGGCATCGTGCTGCCTTTCACGAGGTCCCCGCTCCCGGGGCGGGCCAGGTGGATGACGCGTCGCGGCTGGTTCGGCGCTCTGTCGCAGTCGCGCAACCTCCTGCCAGCGCGACAGGCCGTGGCCGAGAGCGTGCGTGATGAGGATGACCGCGGTGGCGATCAGGAGGTGCGCGCCGATCACCGGCCAGGCCCTGACCTTCTCGGCTCGGGCCAGGAGGTAGCTGAAGCCGCCCAGCAGCGAGAAGCCCCAGACGATCGCCACGATGACCGCCGTCGAGAGGGACAAGAGCAGCCGGGGCACTATGAACGAACAGGCAAAGGCGAACTTCGACAGGAAGGTGAACCGCGTGGACTGCCAGATTTCCTTGGCGGTGTGGCGGTTTTCGGATTCCTCGGAGATGTGAATGCCCAGGGCATCCGAGAAAGCGTCGGCGATGGCGATCGTCGGAACGTCGCTGAGAACAGCGATCCGGGAGTGCGTGCCGGAGTTCAGGCCGACCATCAGCCCCAGCGTCGTGATGACGCCCGACGTCATGCCGAAGCTGATTCCGATTTTGAGGGGCTCTCTCATACGTATGCTACGCCCTGAGGTCAAAAGAGCGGCTGGGGAAATTCGCAGGGGATCGGGGCCGGTCGGTAACCGCATGATTGACAGGAAACCCGGATTCTCCTTTAATGCCCGGCAGGATAGGTCTTTCTCCACGAGGTGCTCATGAAAAGACTGTGGGTCAAGGTCGTTCCGTACGAGAAGCCGGTGGCCATCGCCGCTCTGGAGAGCGGCGCGGAGGCCCTCGTGCTGCCGGACGGGCAGAGCGCCACGGTCCGCCAGTTCGGCCGGATCAAGACCGTGGAAAAACAAGGCGATCTCCAGCCCGGCGTAGAGGTCGAGTTCATCGACATCGCCGGCAAGGCCGACGAGGATCGCGCTGCGGCGGTGCCGGCGGACAAGATCGTCGTGGTCCGGATGCTCGATTGGACAATCATCCCGATCGAGAACCTGCTGGCCCGGCGCGGCGGGAACCTCATGGTCCAGGTCGACAACAGCGAGCAGGCGCGGCTGATGGTCGAGATCCTGGAAAAGGGTGTGGATGGCGTTGTGCTCAGCACCACGGATGTCAACGAGATCAAGAAGACCGCCGAGATCGTCCACGGCGTCAGCGAGCGGATGGCCCTCGTCGCCGCCCGGATCACGACCACCAGACAGCTCGGCATGGGCGACCGCTCCTGCCTCGACACCTGCACGCAGATGACGCTGGGCGAAGGCATGCTCGTCGGCAACACCGCTTCGGGCTTCTTCCTCGTCCACTCGGAATCGCTCGACAACCCGTACGTCGCCTCGCGCCCGTTCCGCGTCAACGCGGGCGCCGTGCACGCGTACGTCCTGACGGTCGGCGGCAAGACCAAGTACCTGGCCGACCTCAAGGCCGGCGACGAGGTCATGCTGGTGGATTACGAGGGCCGCACGCAGACCGCCTACCTGGGCCGCAACAAGATCGAGCGCCGTCCGATGATGCTGATCGAGGCGGAAGCCGAAGGCCGGCCGGTCAGCCTGGTCCTGCAGAACGCCGAGACGATCCGCCTGGTGGACCCGCAGGGCAAAGCCATCTCCATCACGAGCCTCAAGCCCGGCGACCAGGTCCTCGCCCACGTCGAGAAAACCGGCCGCCACTTCGGCATGAAAGTCGAAGAAAGCCTGATCGAGCGGTGAGACCCTGAGGATTGATGGCCGCTGGATCAACTGGGAACGGAACCTGCCGACCACACGTTCTCCCAGTAGACTGGGGGACGATAGTGGAGGTGCTATGACCGGTAAGACGTTCCTCAATCGCGTGACCCATGGGCAGACTGACGTGGTGGCATTACGGCTGAGCCTGTTGGAGCAGACGGGGGCCAGGTACTGCGTTATCGGCGACTTGGCGGTCAACGCGTATGCGGAGCCGGTCGTGAGCCTTGACTTGGATATCGTCATCGTCACGGACAAAGTCCCGGCA
Organism: Planctomycetota bacterium; assembly: GCA_025459125.1. Classification (GTDB taxonomy): domain Bacteria; phylum Planctomycetota; class Phycisphaerae; order Sedimentisphaerales; family Anaerobacaceae; genus PLanc-01. The sequence continues at coordinate 19,892 of JALORE010000009.1, forward strand.
CGGTTTGAAGCAGCGAGATCGAAGGGCTTCAAGATCGAACGGTTCGAACACAGCATCAACCTGTCCACCACAGGCTCGGACCTGCGCATTCAAGTGCAGACGGACGAGCGGTATCAGGAGTTCATTCCCCGGGCCGTGCCACGGGCGGTTCTCGGCTACACAATGGCTGTAGCCGCCCTGGAAGATGTGCCGCGCGGCAAGGTCTGGGCCTACGGCGACCAGCAGCGGCGCAGGAGCAAACGCCAGAAAGACCTGGCCGATATCCTCCGAGTGGTCGAAATCCATCCGCAACTCAAGAGCCAACTCCCGCCGGAAATCCGAGCGCAGGCGGAGTGACCCTTCGACGGCTTGGGCCCCCCGCCGAGTGCCTGGGTCCGCCTCCGTCAGCGGCAAGTCATCGGGAGGCTCGGAGTCTTTCGTTCACCCACTCCTCGACGAGTTTCGCCGCTTCCATCCCTCTCGCTCGCGCCATGCGCCTCAAAGCCTGAGCCTGCGCAGAGTCGAGGCGAATGTGCACAACGGCCTCGGCACCTCGCTCGAAAGCCGGCTCCCGAACCTCCTCAAGCTCGCCCGCGAAGTCGGTGACATCATGCGTATCCCAGAACTTGGCGAGTTCTTCGATGGAATTGATTACCGGAATCTGACTCATACTCGGCGCTTCGAGGGCCGGCGTTTGCGCTGCCGCGGCTTCTTCATTGGCTCCCCACTGCGGTCCACTAACTTGTTGGGCGACTGCCGCTCCATCCGGCGGAGTTCCTCCACCATGGCATCGAGGTCGTACCCGTGCCGCTTGGCGAACGCATCCCGGTTCCGCCAGACTTCTTTCAGGATCTCCTCTTCTGCCATGGCCGATCTCCATAATCTCGATAGGAGTGCAAATCTCAGGGCAGGAGACCCCTACAGACTCGCAGACTTCCCTGATTGCCGGCTTCATCTCACGTTTGTCGATGTGCCGACATGCCGGCGTCAGTAGATGTCCTTTGCTGGCACCGTGAAGCCTGCTAACTGGACAAGGAAAAGGCCGGCATCCCGCAACGCGCCCGACTCGGGGCACCACCTATTCACGGAACGATACTTGCCCTCTTGGCTGCCCTCAAGAATCCAGGTGGCTCCATCTAAGCCGCCTTGCGATGGATCTTCCTCTGCCATTCGCCAGAAGCGCGTTCTGTTCAGCTTGGCCACCACGGCTTTCAACTCGGCCGGGGACAACTCCCTATTGACCTCGTTGGCGATCTTTCCCCAGGCATATCCGCCAGCACCGTCGAGTTCAACGGCGCGCAGGATGGCGGAAGAGCCAGTCTTCTGAATTCGCACCGAGATGGGGTGATGAAACGTCCGAATCCATACGAAGCGATAGGCAAAGTCAGATGGCTTCTCGCCGCTCGAAAGGGGTGGTTCCCCCAATGTCACCAAGTGACGGGGGGCAAACAGCTGCGGCGCCAGCTCGGCCAGGTAGCGACGCCAAACCGTGAAACTGTGGGTGCCGGCGGTGGGCACCCACGCACGTGCAACGCCCTTGGACTTGAGCCAATCGACCAGCTTCTGGTTGAGGCCGATCAGACCATCCTGCTCGCCACAGGCGATCCAGAGAAGCTGTAACTTGAGGTTGATGGTTCCGTTTACAGACGGGTAGGCCTTTTCGAAATCCGCGTCGAGGCCGCCGGAGCTGAAGGCGCCGATCCAGGCGAAACGGTCGGGGGCGTTGAGGCCGATGAAGAGGGACTGGGTGCCGCCCATCGATAGGCCGGCGATCGCCCTATCTTTGGCGGCGGTGGACACGTGATACGTCTTCTCCACCTGCGGGATGATCTCGTTCAGCAACACGTCGCGGAACTTCGTGATGCTGTCCTGCCAGACGGCGGTGTTGCGCAGGCCCGCCCAGCCGGCGGCGATGACTTCCTTGTTGCCGTAGCCCAGGGGCATCACGATCAGCATCGGCTTGGCCTTGCCTTGGGCGATGAGGTTGTCCAGGATCACGTTGGCACGGCCCACGCTGGTCCAGGCATCCTCGGCGTCGCTGTAGCCGTGCAGGAGATAGAGGACGGGATAGGGCTGCGCCGCCGCGGGGTCGTAGCCGGGCGGCGTGTAGACCAGGAACGGACGCTCGTCCCCGACGATGGCGGAGTGATACAGGTGGCGGTGGACCACGCCGTGAGGCACGTGGTTGATCTCCCAGGCCAGCGTGGCCGGACCCGGCACGTGCACCTGGCTGTCGGTGTTCAGCAGGTTGTACTTGAGCAGCGGATTGGCCGGATCGATCGCGCGGAGGCCATCCACCTGGAAGCTGTACGCGTAGATATCGGGCTTCAGCGGCTCGGTCGTGATCGACCACACGTCGCCTTCCCCTTTCTGCATCGGGCCGCCTTTGGCGCCTTCACAACGCAGCGCGACTTCCTTCGCATTGGGCGCCCGCAGACGGAAAGTGACGCGGCCATCCGCATGCACCTGGGGCGACACCAGCGTTTGCGCCGAGGCGGAGGTGACCACCGTCAACGCCAGGACAACGGGCAGATTCGACATCGGTACATCCTCCCCAAAAGCAGCCTCAATGCAACCGGACCAGCCCCGCGTGGGAATCAGTATAACTCCGCCCGCGGGATGGACACGCCGGCGATTTCGAGCAGGGTCAGGCAAGCGTCGCGATAGGCCCCCGGACCGGGCGACCAGCGGTCCACGATCTGGTACTGGCCCTTCTCGGTGCCTTCCAGGACCCACTGCGCCCCTTCCATGCCGAAACGATCCTGGTTCTTCTTCATCTCCCAGAACCCGACCCGGTTCAGTTGGGTCAGGAATTTGCTCTGCTCGGCGGGTGACAGGGCCCGGCTGGTCCGCCGGACAATGTTCCCGGGGCCGCGTCCCCCGGTGCCGTCAAGTTCCACCATACTAAGCGTGGCCGAAGAGCCGTCCTCCTCGATGCGTACGGCGATCGGGCGATGGAAACTCCGCAGCCACAGAAAGCGGTAGGCATACCCACCCGCCGGCTGACCGCAGGAAAGGGACGGCTCCAACATCGCGCGGAGATACTGCGAGTACCAGTCCCGCAGCACGTTGTCCACCTTGGCCCGGGCCGGGTCAAGAGCCCCTTTGGGAAAGTAATAGTCGACGGCGTCAAGGGAGGGGCACTCCGCCCGCAGGGAGGGGGTTCGCGCGGCGCAACCCCAGCCGCCCGCGCCGACGGCGCAGAGCAGAACGGCGGCCGCGATCGCGGTTCCGATCGAGTGGGACTTGCCGGCGGTCGTACCGATCCACGTAACAGGCGCGACGTCAGGACGCCGCGGCACGGTACGCCCTTCCCTGGAATCACTGGCTTTCGGCGCTCTGGGCATCCGGGGCTCCTTCATAAATGAGGAACACCATAGCACCAGGCACCGAACAAATCAATGGGCCCCGTCACTCCTTCTCTTCTTCGACGATCTGGCCGGTCTCGGAGAGCTTCAGGGTCAGCGGCCCGCCGCTCTTCTTGCCGGAGATCTCGTAGAAGGTCTTGCCTTCCTCCACTTCCACAAAGGCTTTCAGGCCCTGGGCGGAGCCGAAGTACTTTTCGGCCGCGTGGCGCACCGCCAGCGGCACAGAGGCGTAGGGGACACTCCGCCCGGAGGTCAGAATCGTACCGTCGGCGGCGATGTCATATTCCACCTCTGTGCCCTGCACGGTCGCCTCAAGGTCGTACACGGTCCGACCGCCTTCCTCGGCTTTCTCGAGTTGGCGGATCGTGCCGCCGGCGGTCACCTTCTCGATCACCGCTCGGGCCGGGGCGGGAACGTCCGCCAGCGCGATCGCCTGTCCCGGCGCCTCCGTCTTCGCCGCAGCCGCTTTCTCGGTCTTCTCTCCTTGGAGGCTGTCGCAGCCGGTGAGGCCGACGACCAGGAGAACCGCCGTTACGATCTGGAACATCCCATGTCGCATTGCCTTATCTCCTTTCATGCCGAACATCCGCTTCCTTTCGCCTCACACTGGGTATCATGGTACTTCCCGGGCGCGGGAAGTCAACACTCCGGCGGGACAATTGTGGCGAAGCGGAGATTACCGGTCGATCTCGATGTCCTGGAAGGAGAGGGGATCTTCCACCGGCTCGAGGTGCGAGAAGATGACGACACCGGACAGGACGCCGCGGATGTCCGCCTCGATGTCCTCGACGACGTGATGTCCCTTGTGCGTCGTCCAGCGGCCGGGGACCAGGACGTGGATGGAGACGAACCGCCGGCCGGCCGCCTGGCGGGTCCGCAGGGCATGGAACTGGATGCCCTGCTCCCGGTACTTGTTGAGGACCTGCTGCAGCTTCTCGTTCTCTTCCGGCGGCAGCGCCGCATCCATGAGGCCGGCGACTGAGCGCCACATCAGGTGGTAACCGGTCCATACGATGTTGACCGCGACCGCCAGGGCCACGAGCGGGTCCAGGATGCCCCAGCCCGTCAGCGCCACGATGCCCACCCCGGCGATGACGGCCGCGGAGGTCCACACGTCCGTCATCAGGTGACGCGCATCGGCCTCCAGCGTGATCGAGTTGTGCTTCTTGCCCACGTTCAGCAGGATGCGGGCGACGACGAAGTTGACCAGCGAAGCAACCGCGGAGACGGCCAGCCCCACACCGGCCTGTTCGATCGGGCGCGGCACGACGATCCGGTGAACAGCCGCCACGGCGATGCTGACCGCGGCCACCAGAATCAGGATGCCTTCGACCCCGCTGGCAAAGTACTCGGCCTTGCTGTGGCCGTACTGATGCTCCTGGTCGGCCGGCCGCGCGGCGACAATCAACATGGCCAGGGCCATGAGCGCCGCCGCCAGATTGACCAGCGATTCCACTGCGTCCGACAAGAGACCCACGGAGCCCGTCAAGAGATAGGCGAGACTCTTGAGCCCGATGGTGGCCAGCGCGGCAGCGATCGACAGCCACGCGTACTTTGTCAGGGACGAGCGATCCATAAGACGCGTCAATTTCTCCTTCGTCGAAACCTTCCATGCTAACGTGCCGGGTTGTGTCAAGCAAGAGATCCGGCGGAAGAATCCCAGGGCAACTGGAGGCGGGCGTGGACCGGGTAGACCTTTTCCTGGATGTGGCGCCCGAATCCCCCTACGCCGCGCCCGCGGGCGAATCCAGCCCTGGAAAAGCCAAGACTTGACGGTGGCCGGATGGTACAATGGTTCCCCGACGTTGATTCACGGTTCCACATTGCTGATGGAGGTGCAGGAAATGTCGCACTCGCACGAAGGTCACGGTCACCAGAATATGCATTCCCACGAACACCCGTGCTGCGGGCGGCAGGGACACCGGCTCGCGGACCGGCTCCGGCACAGTTGGCTCTGCTGGCTGCTGCCGATCGCGGGCCTGATCTCGCTCGTCTGGTTCCTCCTCCGCGTCATCCCCAAGCCTTCGCGGGCGATGTATCCATGCCAACGGCTGGCCATGCCGCTGGCTTCGGGTTTTGTCGCGTGGCTGATCGGGCTGGTGGGCTCCGTCGTGGCGTTTCGTCAGGCCAAAGGATTCCTGCGGCAATCCCGGCTGCCTTTGGCCATCGCGTGCGTGGCGGCGGCCCTCGTCTGCGGCGCCGTGGCGCTGCTGAACCTGCCGGAGACGCCGCTGACCGCCGCTCAGCAGCCGGGGCTGTCCCCGATCGGCCAGGGCCAAGGCCTCCATCCCGGCCGGGTCGTCTGGGTCCACGATCCCGAAGCGACCGACTGGAAAGGCCCCGGTGATGGGCATCCCTGGGAGGATGCGCACACCAACCCTGCCGTTTGCGCGCAGATGCTGTCGAACGCCCTCCGCTCGCTGACCGGCGCGGCGACGGACGCGCAGGCGTGGGATGCCCTGTTCCGGTACCAGAACAAGGCACGCGGCAAGGGTGATGTCGGCTACCGGCCCGGCGAGAAGATCACCATCAAGGTGAACTTCGTCGGCCTTATCCGGACCATGAAGGGCGTCAACCGCGAGACCTATGCACTGGAGGGCGAGTGGATCGACTACATGAACACCTCGCCGCAGTTGCTGGCCGCCCTGCTGAAGCAACTGACGCAGACCGTCGGGGCCAAACAGTCGGACATCGCGGTCGGGGACAGCCTGTGCCGCTTCGCGGGCCCGTATTATGACCCGCTTCACGGGCAGTTCCCCGAGGTCACGTACCTGGATTGCCAGGGCACCGCCGGTCGGACGAAGATGGAGCTGTCCACGGTACCGATCTACTGGAGCAGCCGACCCCAGGGCGTCCAGCAGGACTACGTGCCCAAGGCCTACGCCGAGGCCGAGTACCTGATCAACTTCGCCAACCTCAAGGCCCACAGCGGCGCCGGCGTCACGCTGTGCGCGAAGAACCACTATGGCTCCCTCTTCCGCGCCCCGCCGGACAAGGGCTATCTCGACCTCCACAAGAGCGGCTTCAGCAAGGGCACCGGGGAATACCGGAACCTTGTGGACTTCACCGGCCACGCGCACATCGGCGGCAAGACCATGCTCTACCTGTTCGATGGGCTCTACTGCGGCACGCATCCCGTGGACCGCATCCCCCGGAAGTTCGCCTCCGCGCCCTTCAACGATGACTGGACCTCCAGCCTGTTTGCCTCGCAGGACCCGGTCGCGATCGACTCGGTGGGCTTCGATTTCTTGCTGGTCGACCTGCCCAAGGCGACCAGTATGGCCGGCACGGATGATTACCTGCACGAGGCGGCCTTGGCCGACAACCCGCCCTCCGGCACGTTCTACGATCCGGACCACGCCACCGCGACGAAGCGCCTGGCCAGCCTGGGCGTCCACGAGCACTGGAACAACCCGACCGACCGGCAGTACTCCCGCAACCTCGGCCAGAAGGAAGGGATCGAACTCGTGAAAGTCGCCAAGAACTCCAGTGCGAGCCAGACGGCGGGTGTCGTCGCGCCGGGCGAGAAGGCCGTGCTGCTGGCGAACGGCTTCAAGTTCACGGAAGGCCCCGCCGCCGATGCCCAAGGTAACGTCTTCTTCACCGATCAGCCCAACGACCGGATCTGCAAGTGGTCCGTGGACGGCAAGCTGACGGACTTCATGAAGCCCGCCGGACGCTCCAACGGCACCTTCTTCGACAAACAGGGCAACCTCTGGACCTGCGCGGACATGAACAACGAGCTGTGGAAGATCGACCCGCAGGGCAAAGTCACCGTGGTAATCAAGAACTACCAGGGCAAGCTGCTCAACGGCCCCAACGACCTGTGGATCGCTCCCAACGGCGGCATCTACTTCACCGATCCGCTCTACAAGCGGGACTACTGGACCCGCGATCCGGCGATGCAGCAGGATGGCCAGCACGTTTACTATCTCGCCCCCGGCGCGAAGGAGCCGGTCCGCGTGGCCTCGGATCTTCAGCAACCCAACGGCATCCGCGGCACGCCGGACGGCAAGCTCCTGTACGTCGCCGACATCCGCGCCCGCAAGACGTACCGCTACCAGATCAATGCCGACGGCACGCTCGCCGACAAGACGCTGTTCTGCTCGATGGGCTCGGACGGCATGACCATGGACAACGAGGGCAACCTCTATCTGACCGGCAAAGGCGTCACCGTCTTCAACCCCGAAGGCAAGCAGATCGACCAGATTCCCATCGACAAAGGCTGGACGGCCAACGTCTGCTTCGGCGGCAAGGCCCGCGACACGCTCTTCATCACCGCCAGCGATTCGCTCTATGCGGTCAAGACCCGCGTCAAAGGTGCATACTGAAGACAAGTCATCCCGAGTGCGGCCAAGGAGGTCAGACGTGAAAGCAGGCTGGATATCCATGATGCTCGTAGCCTTGGCGGCGCCGGTGGCGTGGGCCGCGGCGCCGATTCAGGCGGAGTTGCTGGGCGTGAAGAAGATCTGGGACCAGGCGCCGCATAACGCCTTCACGGACCTGGTGCGCTGGAATGAGCAGTTCTACTGTGCCTTCCGCGAAGGCCGGGGCCACGTCTCCTCCGACGGGCGCATCCGGGTATTGTGCTCGAAAGATGCCGAGGCCTGGAGTTCCACCGGCTTGATCGCGCTCGACGGTTTCGACCTGCGTGATGCCCATCTGTCCATCACGCCGGACAACCGGCTGATGCTGCTGGGCGGGGCCGCCCCGAGACCCAAGGATGGGCAGAGCGCCCCTACCGGTTCCTTCGTTGCCTTCTCCAGGAATGGCAGCGACTGGACCCAACCACAGATCGTCTCGGAGCCCGGCCGATGGCTGTGGTGCGTGACGTGGCAGAAGGGTACGGCCTACGGGGTCTCGTATCCCGCCCCCCAGGGCTCGTCGCCGGCGCCTCTCGCTTTGCTCGCCAGTAGCGACGGGATTGCCTACCGGCCGCTCGTGCCCAAACTCTACGGCGCGGGCCGCCCGGGCGAGGTGACCCTGCGCTTCGACAACGCCGGTACCTGCTACGCCCTGATCCGCCGGGACAAGCTGGGCGATCAGCCCTACAGCGCCATTCTCGGGATCAGCCGGGGAGACTACACCCAGTGGCAGTGGCACGACCTCGGCGCCGAGTTCAATGCGTTCGGCGGCCCCAACCTGCTGCAACTGCCCAACGGCTACTGGATCGCCGCCGGCCGGATGCACCAGGACGGCGCCCATACCGCCTTGTGCCACCTCGATATGACCGAGCACACGATGACCAAGCTCCTGAAGTTCCCCAGCGGCGGCGACACCAGCTACCCGGGCTTGGTCTGGCATAACAACCTGCTCCACATGAGCTACTATTCCACCCACGAAGGCAAGACGAGCATCTACCTCGCCAAGATCAAGATCACCTCTCCAGGATGGGCCTCTGATCTTCCAGGATCAAGGTAATCGCCTTCACATTTTGGTCTTTCCCGCCACCGCTTGACCCGACGATACAGGGGGTCAGACCTACACTTTTCACATTCCGGTCTTGCCGGCCGAGGCTTGACCCGACGGTCCGTTCCTGGTTGCGCCGCGTCCCCGTGGGGCCTCACGTGAGTGACTCCCATCCATCTTCTATTCCCGCCCCACGGCCGGCCGCCAGGGCCCCCATTCCGGCAAACTCACGAGACCGGCTTGACCGGGCAATTTGTGAAAAGTGTAGGTTTGACCCCCGGCATCCTTGAGGCTTTCCTTGTCTTCTTCGACCGTCTCGCCCTGGCCGTTGGCCCAAGCAAGGAAAGAAACGGCAAGGGTTGCTTCTTTCGAAAGGGAAAGAGAACAAGTATAATCGCAAGGTACTTTCGTTGCCGAGGTCTGGCGACGATATGCGGAAGGAGATAGGGGAAGGCGGCCAGAGGAGAAATGCCATGAAGCGAGGTTGTGCGGTTGGGGCCCTGCTCGTTACAGTTCTTCTGGGTGTTCTTCCGGGCGGCCGGGTCGCGGCGGGACAGGCGCGACAGGTGACTTGCACGGGGCGCGTGCTCGATGCCGGCGGACAGGCCCTGGCGGGCGTGCAGGTCCGGCTGTATCAGGAGACCTACGGAACGGATGCCTACTACTCCGAGGTGACGCTGGCGTCAGAGGCAGCGGCGAAGGCCGATGGCTCGTTTTCCCTCGCGGCGCCGGCGGAGAGCGAGAGCCGCCGGTACGGGACCCTTGTGGCCCGGAAGGACGGTCTGGCGTTCGGCTTCGCCACGTGGGACATGAGCCAGGACCAAACGCTCGACCTGACTCTGGGCGAGGCGAAGCCGCTGGCGGGCGTCGTCGCCGACGAAAAGGACCAGCCGATTCCGGAGGCGGCCGTGAGCGTCTACCTGCTGCAAATCGGCGACGGCTTTCGGCAGTGGGGCCTGAGCATGCGCCTGGCGCCGCATCTGCTGACGACCCATACGGACGCGGCCGGCCGATTCTGCTTCCCCAACCTGCCGGCGGACGCGGGCGCCGACCTGCTGGTCCGCACGCCCAGCCGGGCCACCATCTGCACCTACGCCCCTTCGATGTATGGAGGACCCTCGCTGCGCTATCGCGCAGGACAGACGGACATCCGCATTGCCCAGCCGGTCGAGGCCAAGATCGAGGGAGTCATCATCCAGAAACAGACGAAACAGCCGGTCGGCGGACTGACGTTACGTTTGATCTACGCCGGGAACCGGCCGCTCGACGGACACGATGCCATCGCGGTCCAGGCCGACGGGACGTTCGCCGCGCTCGCCCTGCCGGCCGGGCAGTATGCGCTGCAGCTCGTGACGCCCAGAAACGGCCTGGCCGACTGGGTGGCAGCGCCGGTACCGGTGGAGCTGAAGGCCGGTGAGGCCAGGGCCGGCTTGAAGATCGAGGTCAGCAAGGGCGGCCTCCTGGAGATCACCGTCACGGATGCGGCGAGCAACAAGCCCCTCGAGAAGGCCAGCGCCGGCGTCTCCCAGAGCGGCCAGTACGTCAGCGGCACCTCCAATGCCCAGGGCATCATCCGCCTGCGGTTGGCGCCGGGGACCTGCCAGGTTCAGAACATCTTCAAGCAGGGGTACAGTTCCACGGCCAAGCCCCAGACCGTCACGATTGAGGAAGGGACGACCCAGCGCCTGACGGCGACCCTGCAGGAGGTCCCCAAGGTGCGTGGCATCGTGCGCGATCCGGATGGGGCGCCGGTGTCGGGCGCCAGGGTCCGGATCATGCCCGCGGGATACCAGGACACGATCTCCGACGCCGAGGGGCGGTTCGAGATCGCCTGGGACCGGCGCGAGTACCCCACGGAACGAGCCGTCTTCTGCGTGCTGGCCCGGCACGAGGCGCGGAACCTCGCGGCGGTGGCCGACCTCGCCGAAGGCGTGACCGCGCGCGACGTGAAGTTGGAGTCGGGCATCGCGCTCACCGGCCGGGTCGTGGACCCGAACGGCAAAGGGATCGGCGGGGCCAGAGTCAACGTCATGCTGTACATGGGCGGCTGGGGCTCGAGTTTGAATCCCGGCCAAACGCAGACCACCGACCGCAGCGGGAGCTTTGAGATTCGCGGCGCCCCGGCCCGGCAGCGATACGATCTCTACGCCTCCGCCTCCGGCTACGGCAGCGCGCGGAGCGAGACCGTCAACACCGACAACGCCGCGACCGATCGGTTCGACACCGGCGTTCTGACGCTGGCGCCGGCCAATCTCTCGGTTTCGGGACTGGTTGTGGACCTGCAGGACCGGTTGGTACCCAATGCCAGTGTCGGTGTCCAGTCGTTCGGCGACGGTCAGCCCGAGCGCGTCAGTGCCCAGACCGATGCGGAAGGTCGATTCACGCTGGCCGGCGTGTGCCCGGGCCAACTCACTCTCCGCGTGGACGCCGGCCAGGGGAGCAAACGTTTGTCGGCCCGCGTGCTGACCGAGGGCGGCGCGGCCGGCATCAAGATCATCGTCCGCGAAGGGCAGTCGCCCACCCAGCGCGTAGGCGGCAGGAGCTACGAGCAGTTGGTCTCCGGCACCGGCAGAATCATCGCCGGTGTCGCAGTCGATGAAAAGGGTCAGCCCGTGAAGGGCGTACCCGTCAAGGTGTGCTGCCACAAGACCCTGCGGGAGGGACGGCCGACCTGGATGTTCTCGGATTTCAGCGCCCTCAGCGGCACCACCGATGCCCAGGGCCGGTTTGCCATCGAGCTCAAAGAAGACGGCGAGTACAACCTGCTGTTCTCGCCGGACAAGCTGGCGGCAACGATCGTTTACGATGTGCCGGTCGGCAGGAAGGACGTGTACGTGCTGCGCGCCTGGAAGGTCTCTCACAGCGCGATCTCAGAAACCATCGTGTTTGACGATGACCCGTCGAGGAAGGAGGTGGACCTGGTCGTGCGGCCCGACCCGGCGAGTGCCCCACCGCTGGCCGGCGGACCCTTGCCGGGCTTCGACGGGATTGGGATCAAGCTTGCGCCGGAACAAATCCAGGGCAAGCGGGTGCTCGTGTGCTTCTTCGACTGGGAGCAGAGGCCGTCGCGAAACAGCGTGCTGCAACTGGCGAAGCAGGCCGAAGCCCTGCGCGGAAAAGGCATTGCCATCGCCGCGGTGCAGACGACGAAGGGCAATGACGCCGAGCTGCTCAAGTGGGCGGCTGACAATGGGATCGCATTTCCTGTGGGCTCCCTGCAAGGCGACCAGGAGGAGGTGTTCTCCACCTGGTCGGTCAAGTCGCTGCCTTGGCTGATTCTGACAAACGCGGGCCATATCATCACGGCCGAGGGGTTTGCGGCGAACGAGTTGGACAACAAGCTGGCCGAAGCCGGGAAGACTGACCGGTAGAATCTGACAACGACTGTCTATCAAGAGAAAAGGAGCAGTTATGAAGCTGAGAGTTGGTTACATCATGTTGTCGGCGGTTCTCATGCTGGGCGTCGCCGGCGTGGCCAAGGACAAGCCCGCCAAGGAGAAACCTGCCAGAAAAGAGGCGGGCAAAGGCCGGGGCCTGGTCGCCGCGGGAGCAGAGGCCAAGAAGCTGGCCGGGGATTTCAAGTTCACCGAAGGCCCCGCGGGAGATGCCGCGGGCAACGTCTACTTCAGCGACATTCCGAACAATCGCATCCTCAAGTGGTCGCTGGACGGCAAGCTCAGCACCTTCCTGGAGAATTCCGGCGGCGCCAATGGTCTGTACTTCGACAAGGACGGCAACCTGCTCGCCTGCCAGGGCGGGGCCCGGCAGATCGTATCCATCGCGCCGACCGGGCAGGTCACCGTCCTCGCGGACAAGTACGAGGGCAAGAAGTTCAACAGCCCGAACGACCTTTGGATCGATCCCAAAGGCGGCGTGTACTTCAGCGACCCGCGTTACGGCGGCAAGGAAGGCATGGAGCAGGACGGCGAGCACGTCTACTACCTCACGCCGGACCGCAAGAAGGTGATGCGCGTCACTACTGACCTGACCCGCCCGAACGGCCTGATCGGCACCCCGGATGGCCGGACGCTCTACATTGCGGATCACGGCGCCGGACGGACGTACGCCTATAAGATCAACGATGACGGGACGCTTTCCGACAAGCAGCTCTTTGCCTCGGAGGGCTCGGACGGCGTGACGATCGACAACCGCGGCAACGTCTACCTGACGACCAAGGTCGTCGCCGTCTACAACCCCAAAGGCCGTAAGATCGAGGAGATTCAGGTCCCCGAGCAACCGGCCAACGTCACCTTCGCCGGCGCGGACAACCGCACGCTGTTCATCACAGCGCGAACTTCGCTGTATGCCCTGGACATGCAGGCCCGCGGCGCCCCGACTCCGGCGCGGTCGGACGATCGTAAGGCGACGCGATCCCGGCCGGACAAGGAGAAGGCCAGGGAAGACAAGAAGGGAAAACGCCAGAAGCCGTAGAGATACGTGAATCCGTCGCCCCGGGTGGCAGTGTTACGGCCGGTTCGTGGTGACGCCGTAAGGCGTTATCGCATGCTCGTACGAGCATACTGCAAACGGTTGCCCGGATACGCCCTCATGGGCACACGACCAGCCACGGCCTTCGACCCTGATGCTGCCACCCGATCGATAATTCAACGCACCCGCGGCAGAAGCGCGAACCTCCGGTCATGGGCCCGGCACGTACTATGTGGAAGGAACCAGCTGCGGGAGGTGGAAACCCTCCTGCGGCGGCTGGCCGAGGCCGTCCTGGCCGGCGTACCGGTCACCTTCACCGCACACAGGGACTTCCGCTATCGAGCGGCGCTTCGCATGCAAATCGGAGATATTGCCATCCCCGGCGCCGCCGGCGGCATTCTGAATCCCCTGGCCGGCTTGCCGGACGATGTCGAACTGGCCAGTGTCCATCTTTGTCTGGAAGCCTGGGCTTCGGCCCGCAGCGGCGAAGCCATCGGTCTCGCCGAACTGCCGTTCCCGCTGGTTCGATCTTCGGAGTGATAGGGGCGGTTACGGCACGGCTTGCACTTGGGGGAAATAGCGCCCGAGGAAGTCGCCGGTGCCGTCGAGGACCATGCCGACGGCCTTGGCCGCCAGGAAGATGTACAGCAGCTTGGCGATCATCGTACCGGCGTAGGGACCGATCAGGCGCATGAGCCGATGGGAATTGCGGGCGATCAGGAAGACCAGGGCGAACGCGGCACTGGCCGTGAAGACCATGAGGATCTGGCCGATGGAGTGGGCGGTGATGATCGTTACGGTGATGGCGCCCGGACCCACCATGATTGGAAAGGCAATGGGAAAGACCGCCACCATCACTCGATCCTTCGGGTGCTGATAAGCCGGTCCGGCCAGCAGAATGCCGCGCAGGGCGATGATGAACAGCAGGATTCCGCCGGCGATTTCCAGCTCGGACACGTGGACGTTGAACAGGTAGGCCAGAATCCAGTCGCCCAGCACGGCGAAGACGATCACCACGAGGAACGCGATCAGGACGGCCAGATTCAAGACGCGGGCCCGCTCGCGCGGCTCCAATTCGCGGGTCAGATCCACGTATACCGGGATGTTGCCGATCGGATTGATGACGGAGAACAGGAGCAGGCTGTGGTGGACAATCAGGCCGAGCGGACCGAAGGGGCCCGCCCAATCCGCGATCCCGCCCTGGAGGAGCGAGGCTAATGCCATACGAACACTTTGTGGATTTATGATTTACGATTCAGGTCTACGACTTCCGACCGGCGGCCGGAGATCTTGGCATACGGTTCCACCTTGAGATCGTAAATCGGTAATCGGACGCAGGGAACATAAATGGAAATGGAGCGATCAGCGCTTTGGCCGGCGGCGATTCCCGGACCACTTGCGGCGCAGAGTGTTCAGCAGGTCCTGGTGCCCGCTCGTTTGCAGATACTCCGTGAGGAGCCTGGCGTTGGGCTCCCGGTAGTACTGCAGCAAGGCCGCCTGCAGGCGTTTCTCCCGCCGGCCGGAGGGGATGTGGATCGCGCGGCCGCGTGCATCCTGTCCGGCAACATACATCGCGGTCGAAGAGGTCAGCGGTACCGGAACGAAATCCTGCACCTGGCGCGGCTGCCATGAACGGGAGACGAGATACTCCGTCAGCTTCACCGCGTGCTCCAGGGTACAGCCGGGGTGGGCACTGATAAAGTACGGCACGAGATAGTACTCTCTCCCGGCCCGGCGGCAGGCCGCGGCGAACTCATTCTCGAACTCTTCGAACAGCTCGAAGGACGGCTTGCCCATGCTGTGCAAGACATCATCGCAGTAGTGCTCCGGCGCCACCTTCAGGTGCCCTCCGACAAAGTGCCGGACCAGCAGATCCAGGTACTCCTTGTGGTGCAGAGCCAGGTCGTGGCGAATGCCGGAGGCAACGTAGACGTGCCGCTTGCCGCGCGAACCGCCCTGCCACCGGACGAAGGCCTCCATCATCTCCAGCAAGGACCCGAGGTCGGAGCCCAGGTTCCGGCAGGGCGCCGGAAAGACACAACTCGCGCGCGTACACATCGGTTCGGCCCGGCAGTTCGTGCCGTACATGTTGGCTGTCGGCCCGCCGAGATCGCTGATCGTGCCGCGGAAGCGCGGGCTCCGGCTCAGCCGGTCGGCCTCGGCCAGCAGGGATGCCACGCTGCGGGAGGTGATCTCTTTGCCCTGGTGGAAGTAGATCGAGCAGAACGAGCACCCGCCGTAGCAGCCCCGGTGGGTTGTGATTGAGAACTCCACCGGCTCCAGGGCCGCGATCCCGCCGGCGCCGTCATATTGCGGATGCCAGCGCCGGGTAAACGGCAGGTCGTACAAGACATCAAGCTCGGAGCAAGTCAGAGGCCGGGCCGGCGGCATTACGACCAGCGTGCCGGGGTCCTGGTCCTGCACCACCGGCCGGGCCCGCTCGACCAATTGCGATCGGGCAGCAGCCTCAAGCGCGTTGGTAGTGACGCCGTAAGGCGTTATTTCATATGCCCTTACGGGCACGCTACAAACCCGCTGGTATTGCTCGTGGGCGGCCATGACCAAATGCTTATCCTGGCTCTGCTCCGTGAGCGAAGGCAATCGTACCGCCTCCGTGGGCACAGGGGCATCGCGCGTCGCCATGTAGGCGGTGCCGGAAATGTCGATCAGGCGGCTGATCGGCTCTCCCCGGTCCAGGCGCCGAGCGATCTCGGTCACGGCCAACTCTCCCATGCCGTGGACGAGCAGATCGGCCTTGGCATCGGTCAGCACCGATCGCATCAGTTTGTCGGAGATGTAGTCGTAGTGGACAAGCCGCCGCAAGCTGGCTTCCAGGCCGCCCAGTATTACGGGAGTCTGCGGATAGGCCTGGCGGGCCCGCGCCGCATAGGCCAGCAGCGGCCGGGCCGGCCGCAAATCCGTAGCGCCGCCTGGACTGTACACGTCAGCCTGCCGGCGGTTGCCCATGGATGCGTAGTCGTTCAAACGCGAGTCGATGCAGCCGGAGGTAATGCCCCAGAACAGCCGGGGCGGACCGAGCGAACGGAAGGCGTCCACGCTCCGCCAGTCCGGCTGGGCCAGGATCGCCACCCGGTAACCCAGCTTCTGAAGCCAGCGTCCGATCATCGCCACGCCAAAGGCGGGATGATCCACGTAGGCATCGCCGGTGACCAGGATGACGTCCGGGCGGTCCCAGCCGCAACGGAGCATATCCTCACGGTGGGTCGGCAGGAACAATCGTCTATCGTCGGATTCCACAGTGCGCGTCAATCATTATGGCCTCCTCGAGTTTCAGGAGAAGGGAGGTTGGGCCTATTCACAGTAATACGTATCGCTTTGATACTTCATCCAGTCGTTCTTGAGGTGCCGGAGTTCCTCGACGTATGTGAAGATGCCTCCGCTGCCCTGGATCACATGGCCGTCATCCACCAGTACGGGCGGATCGGTCCCCTCGGGCAATTGCTCCGATCGTCCCCGTACCGGCACGACGACCGTCTCGTGGGCGACGGCGGTCTCGTCGAGCGAATCCCGGATCCTCGCGCACGTCCGGCAATTCTCCGTGATAAACAGCGTCATTGTTCTGTGCTGCGTATAACTTCTTTCCGTGACTACTGTTACGTTTGTTTCTCTGCTGTATACGCGGAGCTCGAATGGCGCGTTCTGCGCTGCCGCGGCCAAGACCGTGTTCGCGTGAAGGCAGACGTGAAGGGCTTCTTGTGTACCCACTCGGATTTCCGCACTACGGCCAGAACGCCGCGACGCCGATGGTCAGCCAAATCACTATCCCGATAACGAACTTGCCGAGAATCCCGATGAGCTCACCCAACCCGGCCCCCCGGCGCGGCGACGGGAAAGCTCCGGGTGTGCTCCGCGGGAGGTCTCCGCGAACCAGACGGCCATACCCGCGCCGACCGAGGCGCCGACGAGGGTCCCGACAAGAAGCACCGGGGTCACGACCGTCCCGATCAGCGCGCCGGCCAGTCCGCCCAGGAATTCAAGCAACTCCCCTACCGCCGCGAGCACAGCGCTGGCAATCAGAACCCCGCCGGAGAACGTCTGCCGATCCGACGTCCACCACGCGAACAGCGCGGTGGAGAGCACCATCAGCCAGTTGCCGGGCAGACCGAACAGGACCAGCGCCAGCCACAGCAGGTTGAGCAAAACCAGAATAGACAACCCCGCATAGAGCATTCCTCCATTGTAGAGGACGCCCTCCGCGCCGCAACGCAATTCCCCCCGCCACCCGAACGGTTCGCAGCTTCTCATACCGCCTCCGCGACCAGGCGGTGCCCCTGCAACGTGGCAGGGTTGACAAGCGTGACCCCAACCTTTATGAACGGCGAAGGACTCAGTATGGATGGAATGTGACAAGGGAAGGACGCCCATGACCGACACGTATGCTGCGGCCGGCCGATCGGAAGGCGATAGTTCACCCGGGACCAAGCGCAAGACCCGGGGCTCGCATCGCCGCAGGAACCTGGTGATTTGCGTCATCCTCGCCTGCCTGGGCCTCTACGCTGGTTACGCAGGCCGGCGCACCCCGGTCGCGCTGCGGCAAGGGACCGCGCTCTCCTGGCCCCAGGGTGCCGGAGCCGTGACCAAGGCGCGGTTTCGCATCGCCACCTACAACATCCATCGCGGCAAAGGGACGGACGGTATCCGCGATTTGGGCCGGACGGCCGGCGTGCTCCAAGACGCCGACCTCATCGGGTTGAATGAGGTCGCGGGATCGGCGTTCTGGGGCTGGGCGAACCAGGCCGAGCAACTGGGACGTGCCCTCGGCCTGGGCTGGCAGTTTGCGCCGAATCAGCGTCGCTGGCACCGGGACTACTTCGGCAATGGGCTGCTCAGCCGGTTCGACGTGGGCCGCTGGACGAGCGTGCCCCTGGTCTACGATCGCGCCGGGAGCCACAGCCCCCGGAACCTGTTCACGGCCGAGGTCCTGGCCGGTCCGGCCTCGACCACCTTCCTGGTGACGCATCTGGATCGCGGTGCGATTCGGCCGGCGCAGCTCAAGGCCGTGCTGGGCGAGTTCGTGAAGCACACCCCCGCGGCGCTGGTCGGGGACTTCAACACGTCTGCCACGGACCCGCTGCTGGTGGCGTTCTTCGCCGACGCCAACAACGTGGACGCCATCGGCCGCGTCTTGGGCCGGAGCGATGACCCGGATCGCATCGACTGGATCATCACGCGTGGTCTGACCGTGCTGACCGGCGGCAAGGAACCCGTGGGTGTTTCCGACCACCCGTACTACTGGGTGGACGTGGCGATCGAAAAGACTGGAATGATGGAATAGTGGAATATGGGAATGATGGGGTTCCGGACGCCCACCCAACATTCCACTATTCCATCATTCCATTGGCTTCTTGAACCTGTAGATCTCCGCGTAATCGACGGTCAGGACCGCCCCTTCGTCCTTACCCCGGCGCACGAAGGGGTAAACGTCGCATCCCAGGTACGGATACCTGGCCTTCATCTGCTCCAGCCACCGGTCGAACGCGGCCTGGTCGAAGTCCTTGGTGGGGTCCCGGTAGAGGACGCAGCGGAGGATTTTGGGTTTCCCGGAACGCGTTTCGCGCACCGCAGGGCCGGCGCCCGGGTCGTAAATGTACTTGTTGACGAGGTACATGGCCGCCCAGCTCAACTCGTGCCACGTCCCTCGCGAGAACTCGTGGCCGAGATCGGCCTTGAGGTCCACCGCCTCGTCTGCGAAATTGGCGCTGGACCAGAACCAGCGGGCAAACGCGCGGGCCCGCAGGTCGGACTTCGTCTTGTACGGGTGCAGCAGATCGCGGGCGACCGTCGCCAGGCCCAGGATCGCCGCCACGATCAGCACGATCCGGACGTTCCGGAGGAAATCGGCGGTCTTGCCTTTGCGCAGATCCAGCCCGAGCAGGGCTGCAATGCCGGCGCCAAACATGACGTAGATCATGGGCGCGACGTACATGGAGAACTTGACGTGGCCGCCATAGGGATAGCGTCGCAGCACCGCGGCGGCAAAGTGCAGCGCCAGAGGCAACCAGAACAGCAGCGCTGTTTTCGGCTTGCCGCACCGCAGGAACGCGATGAGACCGAGCGTGACGAAGAGTGCCGTCACGACGCTCCCGCCGTTCTCCGCGCCGGCCGGATGCGCCAGGAGCGCGCCCGTGTGCGTCACAATCATCCATTTCACGAAGGCGAAAAGGGAATCCCGGGGCGGAAAGGTGTCACCCCAGTACTCGCTCATGAACCCGAGTTCGGCGCCGATCTGGCTGCGGACGACGAGGAGAAACACGCCTCCCACACTGAGGGCCGCGGCCGCGTGGAAAGCCACCCACCAGGGCCATTGCCCCCGGAGCCGGTGGCGGATCGTCAACACCAGCCAGAGCAGGCCGATGGCTCCCACCGTGAACAGAGCCGGGTAGGACAAGAGAATCGCCAGGGGACACCAGATCAGCAACGCCACCCGCCACGTGCGTGCGGCCGGCCGGCGCAGCCATTCCACGAACAGGACCACACCGACCAGGGAGACGAACAGGTCCGTGCCGTATTGTTTGGCCTCGGCGGCATAGCGCACGCCCGGGTAGGACACCGCAAAGAACGCCACCGCGAACAGACGCGCCGTACCGCGGACCAGTCGGGAAACCAGGTGATAGAAGAGGAACAGGCCGGCGAGGCTGCACAGGAAGGGAACCAGCCGCAGGGCCAGCTCGTTGAAGCCGAACAGGAGCGTGGCCGCTTTCTCGATCCAGAGAAAGAATCCGGGCGCGACCTGGTGGTATTCGAGCGGGCGCAGCAGTTCCTGGAACCCCCGCTGGAAGACGCTGACACAGAGAAAGCACTCATCCTCCCACAGCGGAAACTGCAGGAAATAGCGAACACTGCGGGCCAGCAGACCAAAGGCGAGGAAGCCCCAGAGCCACCCCTGGAAATGCGGCAGGGAATCCGCTTCGGTCGATTCCCGGGGAATCCAGGCGGCAGCGCCGAGCAGACCCTCCGATGCATCTACCGGACGATTCATGCCTCCATCTCCTGTCAGACTCCGAGGGAGTGAATCGGGACAGTCCCTATTAAGATCGTCATCGCGGTTGGCTGGGCGTGGCGGCGGCTTCAGCACGGTAGGCTCGGGCCGGCGCCGCGGCGGCGCACCGAGGGGAGATCGTGCGGGCCGGTTGCCAGCGGCGGTACCGCCAGAGGGCCCGCAACGTGGGCCAGCCGTCCAAGGGGGAGAGCTTCTTGTTCTCGTAGCGTGCCGTGTAGCAGATCGGCAGCTCGCAGATGGTCAGGCCGCTGCGGAGGAGCTTGGCGGTGGCCTCGGCCTCCACGTCGAAGCCGCGGCATTCCAGATCCAGGGCCACCGCGACCTCGCGCCGCATCATCTTGTAGCAGGTCTCCATATCCTGCAGGGACTGCCCGTAGAGCACGTTCGTGACCCGGGTCACGAAGTGGTTGCCCCAGCGCATGATGGCCTTCTGGGTCTCCAGCGAGCGAACGCCGTAGACGACATCCGCCTCGCCGCGCTCGATCGGCTGGATCAGGCGCAGGAAATCCTGCGGATCGTACTCGAGGTCCGCGTCCTGCACGACCACGACCTCCCCGGTGGCAACATCCAAGCCGGCGCGGACCGCGGCGCCTTTGCCCCGATTGGCGGCATGGCGGAGGAATTTCAGGCCCGACGCCCCCAGACGGTTGATGATCTCCGCAGAACCGTCGGTCGAAGCGTCGTCGACCAGGATAATCTCCTTCTCCAGGGGCACGGACTGGACCCGTTCCACCACCGCCATGATGGTGCCCACTTCGTTATGAACCGGCATGATGACCGACAGCTTCATAGCATCCATCCACAGGACGAGGTTCACCGTGTCCAACGGCCCGGGCGCGGACGGGCCAGCCAACGTCCGTGGGATTATGGCAGAACGTGCTGGAGAAGTAAACAAAGAAGATGGGGCCTCAGGATTTCACTGCGGGAGACCGGGCATTTCCCCTCCTTCTCGGTCCCGACTGGTTCTGTCATCTTACGCCAGACTCGGGTGGAACAAGCTCATGAAGAGAACGATCGCCACGATTCTGGTGCTGTCCGCGCCGTCCGTATCAATGGCTTTACCCACGATTGCCCTACTCCTGGACGGCGAGGAGGGACGAACCCGGGTCAGGCTCCAACAGGTCATCCGCTTCGCGGAGGTCGGGCCGTACTGGTGGTTCGGCAGGCTGGAGGTTGTCCAAACAGCCCACCGATACGTTTCCCACCCACTGCTCCGGGGCTTGGACGCGAACGAAACCCAGGCGGAATGCACGCTCCGGGGGGATGGAAGCGATCCCAAATGTGGTGAGCCGGGTGATGCTTGTGACGCCCCGGAAGGCCGGAGCACCTCGGGAGGGCTCGTACTGGATTTGATTCCGGCATGGCGCCCTGCCGGCAGCATGCTGTGGGCCGACAAACCCATGCTCCCCGGCCCCAGCTTCCCGGGAATGCCACCCTGGGGCCTTCTCGCCTCTCGCTGACAGCCACCCTCTTGCCCCCGATACCCCCGTGCGGAATCTTGGGCATCCGTTTGAGGGATTTGCTCAACGGGATGCCTGAAAACCCCGGCGTAATGGTGTGCAGAGGAACGAACGGATTCGAAAGCAGAATACTCACGCAAGAAGAAGACAAAAAGGAGCAGAACCATGAAAGCCGGATTGGCATTTTGGGCGGGCGTGATCGCGGCCGCCGCCATCGTGCTCGTACTGGCGATTTCACGAGCCGTCGGCGGCACCGGCTTCAACCTCGGCCACTGGGTGGGCTCCATGTTCACCGGAACCACCACCGCCGGGAGCTGGGTCCTCGGCTTTATGATTACCTTGATCGTCGGGGGCCTGATTGCCTTGATCTACGCCGCGTTCTTTGAAGCGGTCCGACGGTCCAACTGGGAGTTGGGCCTGGCCGGCGGCATCGTACACCTGATCCTCGCGGGAATCGCGGTGGGCGCCATTTCGATGGTCCATCCGTCCATCCCGGAGGCGGTGGCCGATCCCGGGTATTTCACCGCGAACTACGACACGTCCAGTGTCGTCACGTTTGCGATCGCGCACCTGGTCTTCGGTTTGATCGTTGGAAGCATCTATAAACCTTTGCACAAGAAGTTCGTCCGCCGGGAGGAGTTGACCGCGGATGAGCGGGCCGCCATCGGGGCCGGCCGTGGGCAATAGGACCGCGAGGAGGTACACGTCCCCACCGGACCGGAGACGCCCCGTCGAGGACGGCGGCTGTAGTTGTGTTTCCGCAGTAGCTTGCAGGCTGGAGCGGACAGGGGCTCCAGACACCCTTCGGATGCGTTTGGGGCCCCCGCTGATATGGAAGGTGAAAAGAGCGAGAACGATAGAGGCTGCAGCGATCTTGTTTCTTACCGTCCGTTCTCACTGCGAAAAGGGTTTAGCCTTGGGCTGGGTCGTCGCCTCGGAAACGCGTGGACGCCCGGGCTTTGAGACGCACGGTCGCCAGACCGATCAGGACCAGGAGCGCCAGGGGGAGGAGGTAAACTTTCGCAAAGATCTGGAGGGACCTCATGCCCAGAAACGGGCCGGCGAAAGGCAGGACCAGGACCAGCAGCAGGCCGGCCACGAGCCGCCAGCAACCCGGGACCTGGAAGCGGTCCAATGGCCAGCGACGCGGCGCCCACTGCAGCGCCAACAGACCACAGAACACCCCGATCGCCGCACCGGCCAGTACATCCGAAGGGTAGTGCTGTGACGCGGTGACCCGGAGTATGCCCACCACGGCGGCCGCGGCAAACAGAGGCGGCGTCCACGCCCGGTGCAATGACTGCGACAACGTCGTGGCGGTCGCGAAAGCCACGCCGGTATCACCCGAAGGGAACGACACGCGCTTGGACCAGGGGATTTCCCGTTCTTGCGCTGCAGATGATGGGCTCGATTGGTAGGGTCGGGCCCGGCCTACGGCCACCTTGAGAGAGCAAACGCACAGGCTGACCATGATCAGTGCGACGATGGTGACGATCGTCACCCGCCATTTGTCGGTGAGGCAACCCCAAACGACCAGCAGCCAGATCGGCACGTCCGCTTTGCCCAACTGCCGAAGGCCGTTGACCCAGGGATTCGTATGCCACGTGCTGGGGTGAGCCAGGAACCAGCTGCCGACCGCCTGGTCGGCGAACAGGTAACTGGCCGCGACGGCGCTGCCGGCCAGGGCCAGGCCGATCCACACCGCGGAGGATCGCACGGATAGACCGTCCGTCCCACGCTCGGATGGCGCGCCGTCCGTCATGGATTCCCCCCTTCAACCGCGGGTGAGGCGGCCTGTCGCAACAGCGCCACGACCCTGAGCTTCGTGCCTTTGGCGAAGTTCACGCCCTCTGCGGCGGCGATTTCCGTCAGGCCGAGCGACCCATGTCGGCTTTCGAGCTGCGTTCGCGTTGCGTCCGTGACGACGAGCACCCCCGGCTGCGGTTGCCGGGCCCATTGCACGATCGCCTTCTCGCTCCCCAGCGATTCGACCCGGCGGGCCACGTAGTAGTAGAGAGTGGGCTCGTCATAGTCGAACGTCGCCACCGGCACGTCTGCAGTCGTCCGCTGCCGGATGGCCTCGGCCAGGACGGGCGAGATCTTGACTTCTTCCAGCGCCGGCATGATGCCGAGCGTCACCGGAAGCAGCAGGATAGCCATGCCGACAAGGAGCGTGATCGCGCTGGCCCGCGGGCGATCGCGCAACTGCTGCCGCAGGGCCAGCAGGGACATCGCCAAGAGCACCACCGCAACCCCCCAGAACGGTACGAGCGCTCCGCGCAGATGCAGCCAAAACGGAGCCGCCAGGAAACCCAGTACCCCTATGCCAGCTACGGGCCCGAAGAAGTAGATGCCACCGCGCAGCCAGCGGCGATCGATGTCTTCCAGCTTGCCCTGGGCCGCAGCCGCCAATGTCCCGCCGACCGCCAGCGCCATGGCCGGCCAGGTGAACAGGACGTAATGCGGCAGCTTGGTCGCGATGAGGGTCATGAGAACCACGATGGAGACGACCCAGGCCAGGAACACCTCGCGGAAATGATCGGACCCGACCCGCCGGTGCAGGACGGCGGAGATCGAGCCCGGCAGGTGTAGCGTCCAGGGGAAGAAGCAGGCGATGATGATCAGCGGGTAATACGGCAGGTACAGCAGGAAACGCCCGCCGTGACTTTCCAGCGGCCGGGAGGCCCGCGCCAGCACGTGATGGCCGATACCCAGCCGCAGGAACTCGCCGCCGGTGGCGTTGTTGGCGGGAATGGCCCACACCACGAACAGCAGGCACCCCATGACCGCCGCCCCGCCGAGTGGGCCGAGGTACGAACCGACGCGGACTTCATTGCGACGGAGGAGCCAGAGAGTGATGAGAATGACCATGACCGGCAACAGTGCCACCGGCCCCTTGGCCAGCAGACCGAGCCCCAACGCCAGGCCCGTGGCCGGGACGTGATACCAGCGCCATCCGGAGGTCAGGCCCTGTCCGAACAGCGCCATGACCGCGACCATGCAGGGCAGCAGGATGCCGTCGGACGTGGCGGCAGTGCCTTCCACCAGGATCAGCAGCGTCGAAGCCAGGATCGCCATGGACCACAACCCCGCTTGGACGCCGAGAAACCGTCGCGCAATCAGAAAGGTGAAGCCGCACGTGACCGCGATGCCCACCGAGCTGAAGAACCGGCACGCCAGCGAGGTCGGGCCCAGCACGCGCATCGGCACGGACATCAGCCAGTAGATCAGGATCGGCTTGTCCGGACGCAGACGGTCGTTGAACGTCGGGTACAGGTAGTTGCCCGACGCGACCATCTCCGCGGTCGCGCGGGAGAACCGCGGCTCATCCCGGTCCCAGAGCGTGCTGCGGCTGTCGATGAACCAGTAGACGACAGCCACCGCCACGCAAATCGCGACGACCGACGGCCAGGTCCGTCCCGAGTCAGACTGTCCTTCCATGACGTATTCCTGTTACCAACTCCAAACCGCTACCACATCACCGGCCCCGACGCGGGTGATGATTCTACCGGCGGAGGGCCCGCAGGGGCAGTACGAAATCCGTCAAATCCGCGTACGCATTGCGGGTACCCGTCTCCCACAGTACAATATCGCCCAAGTAGTTGGGCATGGATGCCCACGAAGACTCTCAGGGATGATGCCTATGAACCCACAAGATCGGTCGGAGCAAGGGATATACCTGTCCATCGTGGCGCCCGCCCACAATGAGATGGAGAACCTGCCACGTCTGCTCGGAGAGATCGCGGCCGCCCTGGCGAGCTGCGCGCATCCGTGGGAGGTCATCATTACCGACGATGCCAGCACCGATGGTACGCCGTCTGTGCTGCAGGACTTGCGAAAGAAGTACTCCCAGTTGCGGGTGCTGTCGATGCGCCGGCGGTCCGGCCAGACGGCCGCCGTCGATGCGGGCCTGCGCCACGCCAGGGGCACCTTCGTCGCCACTCTCGACGCCGATCTCCAGAACGATCCGGCCGACATCCCCCGGCTGCTCAACCTGTTGGAGGCGCAGCCCCAGCAGTGCGGTTTTGTCAACGGCTGGCGCGCGAACCGCCACGACCCGTGGATTCGCCTGGTCTCGACGCGCATTGCCAATCGCGTGCGGAATTGGCTGACACACGAGCAGATTCACGACTCGGGCTGTGGCCTGCGGGTGTTCCGCCGCGAGTGCATCGACCGGGTCAAGCTCTTCAACGGCATGCACCGCTTCCTGCCGACGCTGGTGAAAATGGAGGGATATCAGGTCATGGAGGTCCCCGTGAACCATCGGCCCCGCACCGCCGGCAAGGCCAAGTACGGCGTGCTCAACCGCGTCTTCAAGGCCCTGCGCGACGCCTTCGCCGTCCGCTGGATGCAGCAACGCGTGTTACGCTACGAATGCCGCGAATGGGAGCGTTGATATGTGGAGCGACTTGTGGGCCCGATTCTGTGCCAATCTCGACCTCTGGGGCCTCTTTGGCGTCATCTTCCAGGTGGCGTTCATGGCCCGGTTCCTGGTCCAATGGATTCTATCGCGGACACCGCGAAGTCGTCAACGGTACGGCCGCTCCCAAGACCTGAGGGCGAGCCGTTGGGCCAGGCTCACAGGCGCCAGAGCGGGAAACGTTCACGCATGGCCGCCGAGAAGACACGTTCGCCTCTGGAACCACGTGCGCCCGCGTTCATCTGACGTATTGCACGATGAACGTGAGGTAGCCGCGCTGGCCGCCGCTCTTGTTCCACCGGTTGACCGATTTGAGAATTCGCTTGAGGCAAAGGACGATCTCCTCGACCGTAACCGGCTCGGGCGCAAACCACGGCCGGCCGGTCTCCAAATCCTCCTCGCGAATCCGGCCGAGACGCCATTCGCAGACGTTGCGGATGGCCCGGTAGAGATCGGCTTCCACCGGCGCCGCGGAGAACTCCTGGGACTCGTGCCCGGCCATCTCGGCCCGGTAGCTGCCGATGACCGCCTCCAGCCCCCGGATGACATGGGCGTCCACGATCTGCGGATGGCCGTGATACGTCGAGACAATCCCGAATTCGATGTTCTGCAGAACGTCCGTGTATTCGTCTTCCACCGCCATTGTGCCTGTCCTCCCTGATGAGTTTTGACACCCAGGTTCGGTACTCCGAGGCCATCGTAGACCGGTCTTCGCAGGTCGCGCGTCCTCGCACGACGCAGTAGCATGGGCGCGAGCGCCGATGAAGTCAAGTACCTCCAGCAGAGCTGGAGGCTTGTAATGTGAACCGCTCAAAGCGGATTGTTTAGGAGCCGCCTACGGCGGCGATCAGTCGAACATCTTC
>JALORE010000397.1 GCA_025459125.1 Planctomycetota bacterium
AGACTGGCGGCCTGGCTGATTTTCCTCTACGCCATCGTCTTCACCGTCCTGGGCATCGATTTGGCGATGGGCCTGGACCCGCAGTGGTACAGCCACGGGTTTGACGCCTATTTCTTCATCTCCGGCCTGTACGTCGCGCTGGCGGGGTGGACTCTCACCACGACGATTGCCCATCCCCGCGTGACACCCGAACAGTTGGACGATCCGGCGAAACTGATGATCGCCTTTCGCCTGCTGACCGCGTACCTGATGTACTCGCAACTGTTTCCGATCTGGTACGAGAACCTGCCCAAGGAAACCCGCTTCTTCGTGCCGCGGCTTAATCGCGTGACACATTGGCCTGCCATCAGCCTGGCCCTGGGCTACCTGGGACCGTTGGTGTTGTTCCTGCCGCGGCGCGGCAAGCGCCGTCGCCTCTACGTCGGTCTCGTGGCGGGCCTGGTGCTGGCGGTGCTGTGGCCGGAACGCTGGTGGCTGGTCCTGCCGAGTGTGGGGGAGCCACTGGGTTTCGGCCTGGCGGAGATCACCGGCCTCACGGCCTTGCTGGCGGGATACGTGCTGTTCGTCTTGTGGGTGCGCCGGGCCTGGATCGCGGCTCGTCCGTGACGGATTCTATCCGCCCTCAATCGTCAGGAGTTCATGGCATCGGGACAGTACAGGCCGAAGACGCAATGGCTTCTGGTCGGCGCCATTGTGGTCGTCACCACGCTCACCACCCTGGGCGCGATCTACTATCCCTGGGGACTGGGTCCCCGGCAGCCCATCCCGTTCCGTCACCGGATCCATGCCGGCACCCGGGAAATCGGTTGCCTTCTCTGTCGCCCCGGGGCGCTGCACCGTTCGGTGGCCGGGATGCCGTCTGAGCAAACGTGCCTGCTGTGCCACAGCCGGATCATCGT
Organism: Planctomycetota bacterium; assembly: GCA_025459125.1. Lineage (GTDB taxonomy): Bacteria > Planctomycetota > Phycisphaerae > Sedimentisphaerales > Anaerobacaceae > PLanc-01. Next base: position 900 of record JALORE010000397.1, read on the forward strand.
GCACCATCCCCAGATCGAGCGCCTCCGCCGGTCCGACCGGCGGGGCGAACCCATCGCGTGGGTCCGGGTCTCCAACCTGCCTGACCTGGCGCACCTCGACCATAGCATGCACCTGGCGGCCGGCGTCGACTGCGGCCGCTGTCACGGAAACGTCAAAGGGATGGATCGCTTCGTTCTCCACCAGGATTTCAACATGGGCTACTGCATCCAGTGCCATCGTGAGAACAATGCGACACACGATTGTTTCGCCTGCCACTACTGAAGGGCTCCCAGTTTGAAGTTTGCAGTTGTAGGATGGGCTTCAGCCCATGCTGCTGGGGTCGGCGGCGGCACGGACCATCCGCATGGGCTGAAGCCCATCCTACGCCTTTACACTTCCAACTCCGCACTTCTTGCTTCCCGATGAGACTCGCATCCTTCCGCCGTCCGAATAGCGTTGCCCTGGCGTTCCTGGTGGCCGGGGCCGCGTGGTTTGTGCTGGGCACGCTCTACGGGCTGCTCACCTCGATCCAGTTCATCTCGCCGGAGTTTTTCAACAACATTCCGTGGCTCGTGTTCAGCCGGATTCGCCCGAGCCACGTGAATACCGTGATCTACGGTTTTGTCGTCGGGACGTTGATCGGCGGCGGCATCTACTATGTGCCTGTGCTGCTGCGCACCCGGCTGTGGTCGGAGCCGCTGGGCTGGTTCAGTTTCCTGCTGCGGACCGCGGTCGTCCTGAGCGGACCGGCCACCTTCTCGTTCGGTCATAGCCAGGGCCGCGAGTACGCCGAATACATCTGGATTGCCGATCTGGCGCTGTTGGGAGCAGTCCTCACGCTGTTGCTCGACGCGGTCATGACTCTCTTCAATCGCCAGTCGAGTATCCTCTACGTCTCCACCTGGTACTTCATCGGCACGTTTCTGTGGACGTCCGCGGTCTATCCGATCGGCAATGTGATGTGGCATCCCGCCACGGGAGCCGAGACCGGCCTGTTGGATTCGATCTTCCTGTGGTTCTACGGCCACGACCTGGTGGGCCTGATCCTGACGCCGCTGGCCGTGGGCGGCGCCCTCTACGTGGTTCCGTACATCACGAACACCCCTTTGTACTCCCACACGCTTTCGCTCATCGGTTTCTGGACCCTCATTATTTGATTCTGCGACTTCGGACCGCCACGCGCAGCACGACCGCGGCCGTCCTGCTGTCGGCCGTGATCTTCGCCCCGGGACACGGCTACGCAGGCTCTCTTGGCATGGCGACCGTCGGTTTCATGGGACTCGTTCTCAGCCTGGTCTACCTGTGGAAGCAGAGCCTCATCGCGCCGATGGTACTGCACTTCATCCAGAACTTCATCGCCATCATCCCGGCGCCACACTGGCGCTGAGCGAAACTGTCCGCCCAATCTGGCCACGGCGCGGAACCCATCGTATACTGACCGCGTTGCTGTTGCGCCCATTGCCTGGCTGTGTTGGACTGGGCGGCGCCGGCAATGAGCCGATTGAGTTTGGAGGCACGTCCATGGACAGTCACAGAGGTATCATCATCGTTGCCATGATCGGCGTAATGGTGAATACAAACCTGGGTCAACCGCCGCAGGCGGGTGAAGAAGGGCAGTCCGGCGGGCGGCAGATCGTCAACTTCAACGAGGGCTGGCGGTTCGCCAAAGGGGAGCAGGCCGGGGCCGAGAAGCCGGACTTCGACGATGCCACATGGCAGGCCGTGCGTCTGCCGCACGACTGGGCGATTTCCGGCCCGTTCAATCCCAGCGAAAACGGCTACGCCGGCAAGCTGCCCTGGCGTGGCGAGGGCTGGTACCGCAAGGTGCTCGCCCTCCAGAGGACAGAGGACGGAGGACGGAAGACGGTGTTGCCCGCCGGAGCGCGGGTCTATCTTGACTTCGACGGCGTGATGGCGTTTCCGAAGGTCTATGTCAACGGGCAACTGGCCGGGCAGTGGGACTACGGCTATATGTCCTTTCGAGTCGATGCCACGCCTTACGTGAAATTCGGGCAGAAGAATACCATTGCCGTCCACGCGGACACGCGCAACCACGGCACCCGGTGGTACCCCGGTGCGGGGATCTACCGCAAGGTGACGATGACGATCTGCAATCCGGTACACGTGGCCCACTGGGGCACGTTCGTGACCACGCCCGAAGTCAGTGACGCTTCGGCCGTCGTCCGCGTCCGCGCGACCATTGAGAATCACCGGGACACCGAGGCCCAGGTCGTGGTGACAGCCGTGCTGCTCGATCCGGCCGGTAAGCCGATCGCTCGCGGCGGCAAGACCGACATGGTGCCGGCCCGGGGCTCCCGTGAGTTCGAGCAGTCGGTCACCGTCACGGATCCCCAGCGGTGGGACATCGGCAGCCCGAGGCTGTATCGAGTCCAAACGCTGGTGCAGGTGGACGGGCGCCTTGTGGATCGGGAGATCACCCCCGTCGGCATCCGGACGTTCCAGTTCACGGCCGACGACGGCTTTCATCTCAACGGCCGGCGCGTGCAGCTCTGTGGCGTGTGTCTGCACCACGACCAGGGCCCGCTGGGCGGGGCGTTCTATCCCCGGGCGATGGAGCGGCAGCTCGAGATCATGCAGGACATGGGCGTCAACGCCATCCGCACCAGCCACAACCCGCCGGCGCCGGAGCTGCTGGATCTGTGCGACCGGATGGGATTCGTCGTGTGGGACGAGGCCTTCGACAAATGGGACGGCACCGCCGATCGCGTGAAGAGTGAGCCGCCGCTGGAAGAGTATGGCGAGCGGCAACTGCGCAATTTCGTCATGCGGGACCGCAACCACCCGTCGGTTGTGGTATGGTCGATCGGCAACGAGCTGGGTGGCGGCGGCCGGGAGGGCATCACGCCGGAACGGGTGAAGTTCATGAGCGATTTCGTCCGCAAATACGACCCAACCCGCCCGGTTGGCATGGGTTGTCACATTCCCTCCCTGGCGGAGAAGCCGAACTTCGATGCCCTGGACCTGACCGGCTGGAACTACCTGCGGCGGTATGCCACCTACCGGCAGCGCTACCCCGACAAGCCCATCGTCTACAGCGAGTCGGCCTCGGCCCTGAGCACGCGGGGGTTCTACGAGCTGCCGCTGCCCAACCGCAAGAACGAGTACTCGAAGCAGCTCCAGGTGAATTCCTATGACCTCAACGCCGCGGACTGGTCGGATATCCCCGACCGCGAGTTCAAGCTGATGAAAGACGACAGTTTCGTCGCCGGCGAATTCGTCTGGACCGGTTTCGACTACCTGGGTGAGCCCACGCCGTTCAGCCAGGAGGCCAAAAGCTCCTACTTCGGGATCGTGGACTTGGCGGGGATTCCGAAGGACCGGTTCTACCTGTACCGCAGTTATTGGCGGCCGGAGACGACCACCGTGCACATCCTGCCGCACTGGAACTGGCCCGACCGCGTGGGTCAGAACGTGCCGGTCTTCGTCTATACCAATGGCGATTCCGCTGAGCTGTTCCTCAATGGCAAGTCGCTCGGCCGCCGGCAGAAGGGTGTTGTCCCCGCAGGTCCTGAGAACTTCGCCGGGGGTAAACCCGCCACGGCCAGTTCCAGCCAGCCCGAGCACGCCCCGGGCCACGCCAATGATGGTGCCACGAATTCTCGCTGGTGTGCGGCCGCCGCGGACCCGGGCCAATGGTGGCAGGTGGACTTGGGCGCGGTCCGTCCAGTGCGCTACTTGGCCATCGACTTCGAGCGGGAGGAGAAGAACTACGGCTATGAAGTCAAGGTCTCGAACGACACCTTGAATTGGCAGGCCGTCGTGACCAAGGCCACCAGCCGCCCGCCGCGTTTTGACGGCCCGACCCAGATCTTCCACAGCGTGGACGCGCAGGCGCGTTACGTGCGGATCGAGTTCACCCAATTGCAGGGCGGCGCCTGGGCCAGCATCAAGGAATTCGCGGCATATCCGCAGCACGCGGAATCCAGCTACTATGAGTCGACGTACACGTACCGGCTCCGCTGGAATGACGTCGTCTACGAACCGGGCGAGCTCAAGGCCGTCGCCTACAAGGACGGCCGGCAGATCGGCGCAGCGACCATGCGCACGGCCGGCAAGCCGGCAGCCATCCGCCTGACCCCGGACCGCAAGGAACTGGCGGCGTCGGGCGAAGACCTCTGCTATAAGACCTCTGCTATACTCTCGTGGAAGCCCTGGATGAGAAAGGCACCCTCTGTCCGTTGGCGGACAACCTCATCCGTTTCCGGGTGGATGGTCCGGCCGAGATCGCCGCGGTCGGCAACGGTAATCCGCTCTCGCTCGAACCCTTCCAGGCGGACTACCGCAAGCTCTTCTATGGCAAGGCCATGCTGATCCTGCGCACGAAGGAAGGCCGGGGCGGCCGGATCCGTGGCGGACTACCGCAAGCTCTTCTATGGCAAGGCCATGCTGATCCTGCGCACGAAGGAAGGCCGGGGCGGCCGGATCCGTGTGACTGCCGTCAGCGACGGCCTGACCGGAGCCGAGACAGCCGTCCGGTGTCGTATGGTGCAATAGCGCATCGCCCAACTCGACCCGGTGGGCTCCGGGTGGCAGCGGCAAGCGCCAGCTTGCCGATGGTTGGAGGTCATGCGTCCTCGTATATCATCCTGAGCGCCGCGACGAGGCCATCTCAACGCCAGGGATTGAGATTGCTTGGGTTCCCAAACGCGAAATAACGCGTTTGGGGGCCCTTCGCTGCGCTCGCGATCACATGCGGGTGGTTTCTACCATGTTCTTCATTCCGTTAGAGGCTCTAAGCCAATTCCTCGGCGCGATCCGGGGAGAATCCCTACTGTCTTTTGCAGACCTGTCTCGACAATGGGGAGGACGAACGGATAGGAGAAGGTCCCAAGAGCATGGCGGGCGTGGCGCGGGGCAATCGTTCACTGCCGCGTGCCGGAGAAAGACCAGCTATAGGGAGTCAAGCGTGAAGTAGGAGAATTGTTCATTTTTGTTCTTTGACAAGTGAAGATCCTCAGGATTGGGACGGGCGGCGATCC
>JALORE010000398.1 GCA_025459125.1 Planctomycetota bacterium
ATGCCAAGCTGTTCCTGATCCATGGCTGCCTGCCCCAGGAAGCGATCGTCGCGGCGCTGCAATGCGCCAATCTGCACCGCACCCCGGTCATTCTGAATCACGCCCGGCCGAACGAGCAGACCGATACGCCGAGCGCCGCGCTGCCTTCCGAATATTTCTCCGCGGATATGCTGGTGTGCAACCTGACGAGTGCGGCGCAAATCACCGACCAGTCCGGCGCCGACATCCGGATGGCCAAGCTGATCGGCTCCGACCTGGTCGCCCGCGGCACGCACTGTGCCGTCCTGACCATGGGACCGCGCGGCTGCGTGGTCGTGGACCGCAGCGGCGCCGACCATCTCCCGGCCTTCAACGTCGACGTCGTGGACCGCACCGGCAGCGGCGAGGCCTTCGCCGGCGCCCTGGCGGCCTACTGTGCGGTCAAATCGGACCTGCGCGCCGCCGTCCAGTTCGCTTCGGCCGCCGGGGCCCTGGTCTGCTCGAAGTTCGGCGGGATCGAGGCCCTGCCCACCGAGGCGGAGATCATCCAGCTCCTGCAGCAGGAAGACATCGACCCGCTCCCCCGTCACGCGTAGCCGCTTCGGCACGCCGGGCGCCACCTTCCCGACTTCGGATTGCAAATTGGCCGCACGCCCTCTTCCATCTGCAAGCAGTACCAGGGTCCCCCGGGACGAGAACAGCGAGACCCCACCCGTGAATCCAGCGCAATGAACTGCGCTCCTGCCTCACCTTCTTCCCGGTCAAATCCCCTGCGCTGATGTGGGAATCGCAACGTTCGTGCAACGCTTCAGAAGGCAGAAACGCCCTTCGCACGAAAGATTCTCTATTCCCGACCCACCAGACACTTATGTTAATTACGCCATGTGTACGAACGCAGAATTTCCGCACCGTTCGTGCAACATGGCCCAAGGGTAGAGGGACGCACAGATGCGAGCGTCCCGGTGACACGATGACGAGGGTGGCACAAGCGGCAGGCCGAGGCAGGCCTCGCCCGCACCGGTGGAAAGGGGCGACGGGACTATGGGATTCGAGCCGGCAGTCTTCGAGCGGCAGTTGGACGCAAGTTTCCTCGAGTGGCTCGTGGAGGTGCAGGCCGCCACGGCCCGGGAGCATTTCGCACGGCTGTGGGACTACTACGCCAATCCGACGGTTCCTCTCGCCGCCGGCGGTGCCGCCGAGCGCAAGCTGAGCGAGTCCGGGCACGGCTACGTGCAGGCCCAGGAGTACGGCCTGCCGACCCGCATCACCGGCCTGGTCCGTGGCCCGTACGCGGGCGCGTTCGGGACCCGGGCGGTCAAAGAGATCCAGCGCAAAGAAGTCGTAATTGAGAATGACATCGCCTGGCGCATCAACGCCGCGGCGGATTTCCTGTTCGGCAAACCCCTCCGCCTGATTTCCCGGGCGGCCGACGGCCGGAAGCGCGAAGATATCGAAGCGATCCTAAAGGCGCTGTTCGCGGCCAACGGCGGCCCGGGCTTTTTCCAGGACCTGGCAGTACTCGGAAGCGTCTACGGCTTCGTCGATTGTTTCCTGAGGCCCGGGGCCCCGATCCCCGGGCATCCTGCCTCCACGCCACGGGTCCCCCTCCCTGCCGTGCTGCCATGGGCCCGCGCCATCGATCTGGAGCTGATCGAGGCCCCCAGAGCACTGCCGGTCCTGGATGAAAATGACTATCGCACCATCCGTTGTTACGTGCAGCATTTCCAGCAGCGAAAGAACGCGGTCGGTGCCCGCAGCTCGTTCCTGGCACGCGTGCTGGGCCCGACCGGCTATCGGGCCGACGCCCGGCAGGTCATCGCCGTGACGGAGATCACCTCGGCCGACCACTGGCAGCGCTACGAGAACAAAGAGTTGGTTGCCGAAGGCGATTTGCCCTGGGGTTTCCTGCCGGTCGTGCATATCCAGAATGTCGCCCAGCCCTACTACTACGAGGGTGTCAGCGACGTGGAGCCGCTGATTCCGCTGCAGGACGAGTTGAACACCCGGCTCAGCGACCGGGCCAGCCGGATCACCTTCCAGTCGTTCAAGATGTACCTGGGCAAGGGGATCGAAGGTTTCGAGGACAAGCCCGTCGCACCCGGGCGCATGTGGCACACGGACAATCCGGAGGCCTCCATCCAGGAATTCGGGGGCGATGCGGCGGCGCCCAGCGAGGATCTGCACATCGCGGAGATCCGCGAGGCCCTGGACAAGACCAGCGGTGTCACGCCGGTCATGGCGGGCATCCTCCGGGATCGACTCGGCAATCTGACCAGTGCGGTGGCCCTGCGTCTGACCTTCATGGGCATGCTCAGCAAGAACGAGCGCAAGCGCCACACCTACAGCGAGGGCCTCAAGCAGATCTGCCGCATGGCCCTGAGCATGCTCGACACCGCCGGGGTCTACCCGACGAGCGACGAGGACCGGGAGGTCGAGATCGTCTTTGCCAGCCCACTGCCCGAGGACACGATGGAGAAGCTCCAGGAGGCGCAGATCAAACGCGAGCTGGGCGTGCCCCCCGAGCAGGTGCTGAAAGAACTGGGCTACGAATGAGGGAACGCTGGAATGGTGGAATAATGGAATAATGTCAGAGGACCGGCTTACCCCCCATCATTCCACCATTCCAATATTCCATTGCTCCAGTGTTCCATTCTTCCCTTCATGAAAGGAGTTTGCCATGAGCGTGGACCCCACCCCCGAACCCGACCCGACGAACCCCGGCGATCCCGCCACCCAACTGACCGAGGCCAACGAGCGGATTGCCCGGCTGTCCCGGGACCTGGATGACCTGCGGACCGAGCAAAGGCTCGTGCACAAGCTGGCGGCCGCCGGCGTCGTCGATCTGGAGACCGCGGTCCTGGTGGCCCAGGCCAGGACCAACGGCGGCGATCCGGCGCAGATCGACGCCTGCATCGCCCAACTGCGCAAGGATAAGGCGTACCTGTTCGGCCCGCCGGCCGACCCCGCCACGGCCCGCCGGACCGCCGGCGTGAAAGACCGGACGACCCCGGGCGGGACCGCGCTCCAGCAGGCCGCCACGAAGGCGGCGCGAACCGGAAGCCGCGCGGACCTGCTCCAGTACCTCCGCCTGCGCCGCAACCTGGTGTCGTGAGGGAATTTTGGAGTACTGGAACAATGGAGTAGTGGGTGGCCGGCGGCGTCTGCGGTCCCTTCTCCCATCATTCCAGCGTTCCAGTCTTCCATTTCTTCTTCCAGGAGCTTCTCCTATGACCCCCTTCAATACCGATGTAGACATTCTCAAGCGCGAACCGGTCCTGTTCGAGGAACTGCACCTGCCGAACCAGGTGCTCCTGCAGGGCAGCGGCGCCACGCTGGCCGCCGGCGTTCTGACGATCACGGACGGAGATTTCATCGTCCGGAAGATCGGGCCGGGCCACGTCGTCCACCTGAGCAATCCCGCAGATACCCTGCACGGCGGCTATGAGATCGTCAGCGTGGATTCCGCCACGGAGATCACGGTCTCGGTGGTCCGTGCCGACACCACGGATGACGCGGTGCCGCCGCCTGACTCCGCGGCCGACGTGACGTACCGCATCGCGACGTTCGCGCCGCAGTCGGAAGCGGCGGCCCTCGTCCTGACCCAGATGCTGGGCCTTCAGCCGGGCGACCCGGGCAGCAGCCTCGATAGCGCCGACCTGGTGGATACCGACGGCCTGCGGGCCGCGTGCGTTCTCCGGGTGATCGCCGACGTGTACGGCCTGTGGGCCGACGGCACGGACCGCGGCGCCTTCGGGCGCAAGAGCCTGCTCTACCGCAAGCTCTTCGACAGCGCCCGGCAACTCTGTCGGATCAGCATCGGCACCGCGACCGATGGCACTGTGGACCACGTGCGGAACGCGGGGACCTTCCGCCTGGTGCGCGAGTGAGGGAGACCGACCCATGATCGACAGCGATCCGCAGCTCATCGATGCCCTGGAGGTCCTGGACCTCGTGGAGGCCACGATGCCCGATCTGCGCTGCGCCATGCGGAGCCTGTGGCCGGGCGTCCACGTCCGCGCGGGCGGGCCCCGCACCAACCTCCTGGAACAGCGCTGTGCCGCGCTGGCGGAGCGGATTGCGGCCGCGGAGACGGACCTGGCCCAGGGCAAGGCGGTCACCTCGAGCAGCGAGACCGTGGCGCACCCGAACGAGCACGCGGTCGACGGCCTGGCAAGTACAAGCTGGTCGACGACGGACGGCGCGACGACCGCGTGGATCCAGATCGACCTGGGCAGCGTCCACTGGATCAGCCACGTCAAACTCCACTGGGGCGTCTACTACGCACGCGTCTGGACCTGGGACATCGCAGTGACGCCCGGCGACTGGGAGACCTCCCGGATGGGCGGCGCGACGGCCCCGATGCAGAAGGAGGAGTTCGACTGCCTGGACCGGGCGCGGTACGTGCGCTTGTCCCTGGCGGACCCGCCGGGGTTGGCGCGCTTCTCGATGGTGGAAATCGAGCTGTGGGGGGAACCGGCATGATCGATTGGCAACCGTGGCTGCCGACGGCCCTGGCGAATCTCGCCCGGGCGCGCGAGCTGTTGGAGAACCTGGGACCCGCGACCCGGGCCCGCTGGGGTCCGGTGATCGCGTCCGACATCCGCAACGCGCTGGCCGCGGTCGTCACCAGCGCCGAGCGCCTGCGACGCATGATTCTGGACGTGGAGGAAACGCGTGCCGGCGCCCTGCCCGACCGGGCGACCGCCGCGGCGCTGCTGGCGGAATTGCCGGCACCGAGTCTGGTGGCGGACGCCGACGCCTACCGGCTCTGCGTGACCTACTGGCTGGCGGGTCTGCCGGCGGCCGAGACCGGCCTCCTGATCTCGTACTTCCACTGTGCCGCCGACAGTCTGGCTTACTTTGTCACTATCTACGCCTATGACCGCGCGGGCTCGTAAAGCCGAGCGTTGCCTCGTGCTACGATACGCGTGGGTCCAGGCAGAAAGACCTGCTATAGACAGTCAAGCAGGAAGATGATTTGAAGCTTGAAAACAAGGCGTTTGGAGAACGAGAAGATGAATCGGCCGAATCTGAGCACA
>JALORE010000399.1 GCA_025459125.1 Planctomycetota bacterium
ATGGGCCTGGCAGGCCGCCCCCCGGGCCTGCTGCCGCGCCCGGGACAGCGCCGGCAGCAACACCGCCATCAACAAGGCAATGATGGAAATCACGACCAGCAACTCGATCAGGGTGAATGCCTCTCGCTTTTTCATGGTCATGTCCTTTACGCGTCCATGTACCCGAAAGCCTGCTGCGTAAAACCACGATCGATTCTACCATGCCGGGCCAGAAAAGGAAATCGGCATATGCACATGCCATTGTGGCCCTGGCCGGCGGAAGAAGCAAGAGAACAACCTTGACCGGAACATCCGACGTATATACAATGTAAGCACATTCCGGTACCGAGGTACGATCATGAGCAATGCGGTGAAAGCACGGATCATCAAGATGGGCAATTCCCGGGGGGTGCGGATTCCCAAGCCGATCCTCGAGCAACTGGCGCTAGGGGAGGAAGTGGAACTGTCGGTGCGCGGGGATCAGTTGGTCATCCGGCCCGGCCGGCAGCCGCGCCGCGGCTGGGAGGACCAGTTCCAGCGCATGGCGGAACGTGGCGACGATCGCTTGCTCGACGAGGAGACCGTCTCTACGACAAAGTGGGATGAGGACGAGTGGGAATGGAAGTAAGACGGTTTGAGGTGTGGCTGATCAACCTGGAGGCGACCGTCGGCAGCGAGATCCGAGAGACTCGACCGTGCCTTGTGGTTTCCCCCGATGAGATGAACCGGCACATCGGCACGGTCATTGTCGCGCCGATGACGACCAAGGGCCGGCCCTACCCGACGCGCGTGGCGTGCCGATTCCAGGGCAACGGCCGACAGATCGTACTCGATCAGTTGCGAACCGTGGACAAAGCGCGACTGGTCAGGCGACTTGGGCGCGTCGCCGGCAAGACGCAACACGCCACCCTGGCCATCCTCGCGGAGCTGTTCGCGGAATAGCACCGTGCCGGCGGCGCGGACTTTGGGGACAACCGCGCTGCGAATACGGACGGTTCAGGCCGGTTTGAGAGTCTTGAGGAAGTCGGCCTCCACGTCCACCCCCAGGCCGGGGGTTGGGGGCAGGGTCACGAGGCCAACGTGCGGACCTCCACGCGGGCCGCGCGGGTGGCGTGGCGGGCGGGGAATCCCGTCATGAGGCGCTCGGCGTGCTCGTCCAGGTCGTGCATCAGGACGGACCGGACGCATGCCGCGTGTGCGAACTCGGCGATGAAGAAGCGGAAGATGGTGTTCATTTCGGAGCTTTCCAGGTCATGCGCCGTCTCGTAGGCATCGTCGAGATTGCGTATCTCCCGCAACAACTCCGTGACGCTCGTGCCCAGCAGACTCTCGAGCGTCGCCGGCCCGGCACCTATACCTTGTCCCATCATCCGCCAGTCTCCACGCAATCCCCCAAGGCGGTTCAGCGCCCCGGCGGTACCGTCTGAAATCACGGCCCGCACACGATATCGACCGAAGAGAAACGAGAGATGAGCGTGAAACACGCAAGGACCGGAACGAACACTCCGGGACATAGCGGAACGTGGCGACGACCGCTTGCTCGAGGCGGAGGCCGTACGCTCGACGTAGTGGGATGAGGGCGAGAGGGATAGCTGAGAACGGCATCGGCAAGCTTCGAAGACTGCGCTGGCCGCTGCCACCCCGGTCTCTCCCCCCGACAGGGCTGACGGCTCGTTCGGCACGGCACCGCCGGAAAGCAGTTGGAGCCCGGGCACGGCTGTGGTATGATGGGACCAGAAGGGGATGGAGCCCAGCGTCAGGTCCAGGGAGATGGGGTCGTTTCACGTTTGGCAGGAGGACATTTCATGAGAGCCCGAGTCATTTTGTGTGGAGGCATTCTGTTGAGTCTGGTGGGCACGCTCCATGCCCAGGCGGGATCGACGACGTGGATTGCGCCGAACGGCGGCCAGTGGAGCGTGGCGTCCAACTGGGCCGGCGGGCTCCAGCCCTCGGCCCAGGTCAAGGCCTTCTTCAACGGCCGCAGTGAATGCGTGGTCGATGTGCCGAACGCCGCGGCGTGGCAGATCGATCTGGCGGGCGGCCCGCTGAAGATCGTCCAGGGCGGCACGCTGACGGTCACCGACTGGTTCATCCTGGGATACCAGGCGGACGACGTGGGCGACAACGCCGGCCGGCTGGAGGTCTATGACGGCGGCGTGCTGGACTGCAAGGTCCGCCTGTACGTGGGCTACCGGGCCGAGGGGTTTCTGACCGTCTGGGAAGGCGGCAAGGTCAACATCCACACGCAGACGCTCGGCGTCGGTCAGCAGCCGGGCGGCAAAGGCCTGGTGCAACTGGAAGGCGGCACACTGAATCTCCTCGACGGCACCAACGCCCAGGGCCTGAACTTCACCGCGGGCGCCCAGGGCACCATCGACTGCCGGGGCGGCGCCCTGGTCCTGCGGGATACGCCGGAGAACCGGTCCTACCTCACCCGCGTGATTGGCGAAAAGAAGATCACGGCCTATGCCGGCATCGGCGAAGTGGTCGTCGATCCCAACGAGAACCGGGGCAGAATCACGGTGCGCGGCATTCACCCGTTCCGGCCCTCGCCGCGCGACGACGGCACCGCCCCGGTGGGCGAGGTCGTGCTGAAATGGATCCCGCCGGACCCGTGCGTGCCCGGTGCGCCGGTGCCGGTGGACGTGTACTTCACCGACGACCTGAACGCCCTGCTCCAGTTCGACAACCCGGCCGCGATCCGCATCGTCACGAAGAAGGCGGTCACCTCCGCGGTCGTCCAGGCCCAGCCGAAGAAACGCTACTACTGGGCCGTGGATTCCTACGTGGGCAGCGCGAAGGACCCGGTCCTGGGACCGATCTTCAGCTTCATGTCCGACAACATGCCCCCTGCGACCGACGCCGGAGCGGACATCGTGACCTGGCTCCCCAACGGCCCGCGGACCGGCGTTCTGGATGCCACCGTCTCCGATGACGGCGGCGCCGGCGGGTACACGGTGAAGTGGACGGTGATCAAGGAGCCCCAGCCGGGAGCGGCAGTTATTGCGGCGCCCGCTGTCGAGGATACGACCGTCACGCTCGCGGCGGTCGGCGTGTACGTCCTGCAGTTGGACGCCTCCGACGGGGAATACACCAGCTCGGACACAGTCACAATCAACGTGTACGCCGGCAGTTGTGAGGCCGCCAAGGCCGTGCCGGGTTACCAGCCGCTGGTCGGTGACCTGAACGGGGACTGCCGCGTCGACGATCTCGACCTGACGCTCCTGCAGCAGAACTGGCTCAAGGACAACTCCCTGACCCAGGACTGGCTGCGGCTCCCGTGACGCGAACAGATCAGTCTGCATTCCCGGGGCGTTTGATCCGCATGTCAAACGCCCCGCTTGTTTGGGGAGCTACTCCCCCCTGACCGAGGAACCGCCTACCCGCCAGACACACCACGTTCGGATCGCACTCTCGACTCGGGTGGGCGATGTTCCACGCCGAGCCGCGCATCCACGGATAGATCCTCATCGAGGAGCGGCCAGTGGATGCCGTAACCGGAAGGAGAGACCTCGTACTTCATGCGTTCCTCCGCCGAAGCGCGCAGCAGGCTCGGGGAGATGTCGGCCAGATCGAAAGCATACTCTCTGCCATCGACGCGCAAGTGCATGCGGTCGTTCTCGAACGAAAGCGCCTGGACGTCATGCGCCTTATGCATCCGTCCGTCTCCTTTGAAACTCGTCCCCCTGGTCGACAACATAATCAAAATGATCGAAGATGATTCTGCGAATTTGCCGTCGATCCCTTGGGCTCAGATTGAACTCATACGCTTCCATAATATCAAAATCGTCCACGTCAGTACTTACATTCGATCTCCGCCTTGCGGGCATGCACACGAATCGGCTCGTTTCCTTCATTCGCATAGAAGAACAAGCGCCAACCCAGAATCTCAAGTATTGTCGGCATCGTTCTACCTCTCCCTCAGGGCAGAGAACCCTTTCGCTTATAGTCGATTTCGGACCGCCGTGCTCGACTGGAACTCGTACGTGCCGGGCTGGAGTTCGAGGGTCAGTTGACCGGGCTGAGCAGATGTCTGCTTCACACCCTTGGCCTGGGCGAGCGGTCGGCCCCCTTCTGTGGCGGCCTTGCCCTCGGAGGTCGGCAGGTAGAGCGTCGCGGTCGTGTTCGGGGGGACGGTGACATTCCAGGTCAGTCCCTGCTGGTCGTCGAGGGTCCAATGGCTCACAATCCGGCCGTAGATGCCGTCGTGGTGGGCCTTGGCCCATTTCAAAGAGGGGTCGTTCACCAGGCCCGGCTGGAGGACGAAATGCTGGAAGCCCGGAGTCCGCAGGTCGGGCTTGATGCCGGCCAGGCCTTCGATGAACCAGGTCCCGATGTAAAGATACGAGCTATGGCAGAAGGAGTTGTTTTTGTCCCAGGATTCGTAGATCGACGTGGCGCCGTGGCGGAGCATGTCGCCCCAGCCGGGATAGGTTTCCTGGTTGGCCATCGTGAAGAGCAGGTCCTGGCGGTCGGCGCCGAGCAGGGTCTTGTAGAGGAAGGCCCCGCCCGTGATGCCGGCGTGGATGTGGCCTTTGCGGCGGTTCAAGATCTCGTCCTCGAGCCGTTTCCAGACGGCCGGCCGCAGCTCCGCCGGCGGCAGGTCCACGAATAGCGCGATCGCGAGATAGGCCTGGAAGCCGTTGGCGTAGCTATTGTCGCTCGGGACGAAGAATTGGGCGTGCACGGCTTGGCGGACTTCGTCGGCCCGGGTGCGGTACTGGCGCGCGGCATCCTGCTTGCCCAGCACATCCGCGCTCTTCGCGGCCGTTTGCAGGTTGTAGATCCAGTAGCAGTTGTTGAAGAACAGGGTCTCCGGCGTGTCGCCGTTGACGCCCTTGGCGCCGGGCCAAAGCCAATCACCGAGAAAGTCCCACTGGCCGCCCCACCGTTGCAGCAGGTTATCCTTCGACTTGGTTTCGAGGAAAGCCAGCCAGCGCTGCATCGTGGGGAAATTCAGCTCCAGGACACGGGTGTCGCCGTAACGCTCGTAGACCTCCCAGGGCAGCGTGATGCAGAAGCCGCTCC
>JALORE010000131.1 GCA_025459125.1 Planctomycetota bacterium
ATTCCGGTCCCGACGGCCGAGTACCCGCTGCCGGCGCCGCGGCCCGCCGATTCGCGGCTCGACAACGGCAAGGCCGAGGATGTCTTCGGTGTCCGCCTGCCCGACTGGCACGACGCGCTGCGGTTGTGCCTCGAGGAAGGAGGCTGAGGTAGGGGCGGCCCGCCTCCGGCCAAAGGTCGTCGGGTGGAGGCCCGCCTCGGGCCGAATCGCGCCGGGGGCGGCGCTCCTACCGGCCATTGACACCGGCCGCATTGTTGCCGCTGTCAGCTCCCGTCATAGGGCGATGAAATGGTCTCCTCCCTCTACCTGACACGGCGTCGGGTGCGCCAGGATGGAGGTGGTTTTCCAACCATCCAATCAGCGTAGAGGGCGAGACCGTGAACGAGATTACGACGATCGGTTTGGACTTGGCAAAGACGGTTTTTCACCTGGTCGGCTGCACTGCACAAGGGCGCGAGGTGATGAAGAAGGAGCTAAAGCGCAAGCAGCTGCTGAGTTACTTCGCCAACCTGGCGCCGTGCCGGGTGGGGATGGAAGCCTGTGCGGGCGCCCACGACTGGGGCCGGCGGCTGCAGGCTCTGGGTCACCAAGTCCGGCTGTTGCCGCCGCAGCACGTCAAGGCGTATGTGCGCGGCAACAAGAACGACTACAACGACGCGCGGGCGATTGCCGAGGCGGCGGGCCGGCCGGGGCTGCGGGCGGTGGCGGTGAAGAGCGTGGCGCAGCAGGACGTGCAGGCGCTGCACCGGCTGCGGGCGGCACGGGTGGCGGAGCGCACGGCGCTGGGCAACCAGCTGCGGGGCCTGCTGGCCGAGTACGGGCTGGTCGTGCCGCAGGGGCTGGCGGCGTTGCGCCGGGCACTGCCGGGGATCCTGGAGGACGCCGACAACGGCCTGAGCGAGGTCTTCCGGCCGTTGCTGCAGCGCGGTCAGCAGCAGCTGGCGGAGCTCGATGCGCACATCGCGTACTACGACGGGGTGCTCAAGCGCCAGGCCCAGGCGGACGAGGCGGTGGTGCGGCTGCAGACGATCCCCGGCTTCGGGCCGCTCGTCGCCAGCGCTTTTTACAGCCTGGTGGGCGACGGTCAGGGCTATCGACGGGGCCGCGACGTGGCGGCGGCGCTGGGGCTGGTGCCGGCCCAGCACAGCAGCGGCGGCAAGGCGGTGCTGCTCGGCATCAGCAAACGCGGCGACGGCTATCTGCGGTGCCTGCTGGGGCACGGCGCCCGCGCCGTGGTGCAGCGAGCGGCCGACAAGGACGACCCGCTCAGCGGCTGGATCAACCGGCTGGTCGCCAAGCGGGGCATCCACAAGGCCACCATCGCCTTGGCCAACAAGCTGGCGCGGATCGGCTGGGCGGTGCTGCGCCACCACACGGTCTATCAGCCCACCCAGGCCAGCGCGGTGGGCCAAGGTGCGGTGCCGACGGATGCGCCGCGGGCGGAGCCCACGGCGATCGCCGCGGCGGCGTGAGGCTACCCAACAGCATCGGAATCACCAACGAACGACGAGGATCAACCATCTCCCACTGACGAGTGCGAAGGTCTTGTGATCGACGATGACACCACAGGTCAGACCGGCGTATCGAGACTCTGAACGGGCCGACGGCCGTACCAGGCCGGTAGGGCGATAAGGACGATACGCGCGACTTTCATCGAGGCCGGAGGGGCATTCGCCCCTCACCAACAGGCCGGATATACGGACGCACACCTGTTCCTGTCACGCCGCGCACGGGGCCTTGCCAAGAGGGAGGAGACCATATACGGCCCATGGCCGCCATTGCATGCCGCATTGCCCCCGCCACGCGGGCCGCCCATCGAGGGCCCCTGCGGTATCATGCGCCGCCGCGCCACCGGCATTGCCGAGGATCCGCCATTGCACACCCCCGAGCTACGCCGCCCGCTGCGGCTGCTGCAGATCACCGACACCCATTTCTGCGAGCGGCCGGCCGGCGACATCCTCGAGACCGGCGTCGACACCGACCTGAGCCTGCGGCGCGTCCTCGACGACCTTCACTACCACGAGCACGCCGGCAGCGACGTGATCGTCACCGGCGACCTGGCGCAGGACCCCGTGCCCGCGGCGTACGACCGGCTGCGCCACGCACTGAACGCCTACCCGTTTGCCTTCCACTGCCAACTTCAAATCGGCCACATCATATTTCATCGACCAATCCTTTCAAATCGCAGTCCAAAGGAGAGATTCTATGCCGCCAACGCCCGCCGTGCAACCTTTTCTTCGGGGCGGAAGGGAGTTGAAGGGGCAAACGGGTCTGAAGGGTCAACAGGGTGGGAGCCGGTTGTCAGAACGTCCAACAGAATGAACGTTCGCCCTCTTCTGTCACCCCCGCGCAGGCCGTTCGCGCGATGTAATCGGGGGTGCGGGTCCACGAGGGCCCTGCCATCGCCAAGCTGCGCTTGACGATGCCACCCGGGCCGGGCCAGACTTCATACACCCTCTTACGGAGCAGGTAGCTCAGAAGCGCCGAGATCTACGATCTGCGGGTAGCGCGGGGCGTCGGCGATGCCGGTGTTCGCGGTGACCGGATGGTCCACGAAGCGCGGGCGGGCGTCGATGTCGACGGGGAGGCGCTCGAGCCGGTCGCCGTCGGAATCCAAGTCGTCCGCATCCGCGGGGACCGCGGTGTTGTCGCCGGCGTCGACGCAGGGCGAGCCGGAACGCAGACGCAAGTCATCATCCTTGGTGCCTGCGACCTTGTCGGCGCCTGCGGCGTCCTGGAAGCGAGGATCGGCATCCATGTTCCCGGCAGCCCAAGTGAACGCGGTAGTGCCCTGGCGCAGGACCGACGAGGTACCGCCCGTCACATCGCAACGGGAGACGGTCAACTCGGCCTTGCCGTCGGTGGTGCCGGTCAGAACGATCTGCCTCTGCGCGTCGCTCGTCTGGCCCCAGAGGATGCAGTTCGTCAGTTTGGCTGAGGCCTGGGTCACGGCCAGTGTCTGTCCCACCTGCTTACCCTCGGCGACGTTGCGGTTGAAGGTGCAGTTGGTCAGGGCCGCGGTGCCGCGGGCCAGGGCGACCGCCCCGCCGTCGACGAAGGCGAGGTTACCGCTGAAGATGCTGTTGGCGATGGAGAGGTCCCGGCCGGCGGCGAAGACTGCGCCGCCCGAGTCGTGGGCGGCGTTGCCGAGGAAGCGGCAACCGGTCACGCGCGTATCACAGCCTTCGTCACAGGCGACGGCGCCGCCTTCCGCGGCGCCGTTGGCGCGGAAGGTACAGTTGAGCAGCACGCTGTTGCTGTCCTGGCAGTACAGGCCGCCGCCCCAGGCACCGGCCTGGTCGTCCTGGAAGAGGCAACCCACCAGGGTGGGGCGGCTTTCCAGGCTGTGCAGGCCACCGCCCTCGGAGCCGGCCCAGTTGCTCAGGAAGACACACTCGGACAGCACCGGATCGGACCGGTAGCAGGCGATCCCGGCGCCGAGGCCCCAGCCTTCCAGACCGTCGCCGGACAGAGCGCCCGCGCGATTGGCGCGGATGGTGCATTGGGAAAGGGCCGGATGGCTGCGGACGAGGTGCATCCCCGCCCCTTCGAGGCCGTTACCGGCGGTGACGACGACGCCGTCGAGCACAGTCGTGCGGCCTGCGTCCCGGAAGCTCACCACGTGGAAGCTGTTATCCGTGCGGGACAGCTCGCTGTAGAGGTCATAGGCATTCCGCACGGGCTTGTCGTCGCCCTTGAGGTCGCCGCTGAGGACAGTCTCGTAGAGGACGATATCGCGCTGGTTCGGGTCCGGCTGCCCGAGGCCGGCAAAGCCGCCTTTAACCCGCACGCCGCTGCCGATCGCGAAGGTGGCGGTGCGGTCGCCGACGAGCACTCTCGTGCCCTTATCTGCTTTGTATACGCCCTGGGCCACCCAGATCTCATTGCCCACCTGAGCCGCGGCGAGAGCGTCCTGAAGGGACTTGAAGGCGTTCGGCCAGGTCGAGCCGTCCTGGAGGCCGGTGGCGCGGGCATCCACATACATCTGCGTACGCAGGAAGTTCGCCACGAGCGTATAGTGGGCGTCCACCAGGACGGTGGTCTGCGCCACGTTGGGGTCCGCGACGCGGTCGGCGTCCACCGCCGAGCCCGTCCAGCGCAGGAAGTGGTAGCCCTGCCTGGGCACCGCAGTCAAAGGAACGCTCGCACCCGGGGCATAGCGCAGCGTGCCCGACCCGGGCGCGGTCACCTGGCCGCCGGGCGTGGCGCTGATCGTCAGCGTGCGGTAATCCGTGGACTGCGTCCCCAAGCTCGTCCAGGCGGTCTCGACGCCGTCGGCGTTGCGGGCCTTGACGCGGTATGTATAGACGGTGTTGGGCACAAGTCCGGTATTGTCCCAGGCGGTAGCAGTGGTCCACCCGGAATTCATGCCGGCGGTGGTGTTCTCGCAGAGATAAAGTGTGCCGGCGGGATTGCCGTTGGTTCCCCACTGGGCCTGGATGCAGGTAGCGGTGACGGCGGCAAAACCCGCGGCCGTCGGCGTGTTGGCCTGGGTGTAGATATAGGCGGTCTCGGTCGACGAGGTCTGCACGCTATCGCCGTTGCGAGCCCGGACGCGCACGCCGTAGAGACGATTGGGCTTGAGCATGTCGCTGGTCCAGAAGCTGTTGTCCCTGCGCCAGGGCGACACCTGGCCGGTGGTGATATTTTCAAACAGCAGACCCGACTCGCCCCGGTCCAGGCCGGAAGGCGCGTTCTGAGAGCGCACCTGAATGGTGCTCGGGGTGATCGTCCCGAGCGTGATGCCGGCGGGCGCCTCGATGGCGGAATAGACCGCAACGGCTGCGGAGAGGGCCGTTTCTACGCCGTCGCCGTTACGAGCCTTGACGCGATAGGAATACCGGACATTGGGCGACAGACCGGTATCAAGCCACTGGGTACCGGTCGTCCAGCCGGAATTCGCGCCGGAGACGGTGTTCTGGCACCAGAACAGGGTGCCCGCGGGATTGCCGTTGGCGCTCCAATGAACGTAGAGCCGACTGGTCGTCACATCCGAGAAGCCCGTGACCGACGGGTCCATGGCCAGGGTGAAAACGCGTGCTTCGCCGCTGAACGGCGTGCGGTCGCCGTCACCGTTGCGAGCCTGGGCCCGGAACGCGTACTGGGTGTTGGGCAGCAACCCGTCGCTCGTCCAGTAAGCGTTATCCTGCTGCCATGCGGAGACTTGGCCGGCGGTGATGTTCTCCAATTTCAGGCCGGACTGGCCCCGGCCCAGGCCCGACAGGACGCTACTGGCCTGGACGCGAACGCTATGGGTCGTCAGTTCGCCGATCTTGACGCCTTCGGGCGTCTCGATATCCGTGTACTGATAGCGCACCGGCGCGTAGGCAGTCTCATTCCCGCGGCCGTCGCGTGCCTTGACCCGGTAGCCGTATTGGTGATTGGGGTTGAGTCCCACGTCCACGTAGACGGGACTGAGCTGCCAGAGCGAATCCGAGCCGCCAGCCCCACCACTCGGGCTGTCGACGAAATCGAAGAAGTACTCCTGGGGCCCCGTCAGGTCGCGCTCGATGTCGGCGGTCATGGTGAGGGAAGCGGTATCAACCTGTGCCGGCTCGGCCACCCAGACAGCCGGGTGGGAGATCGGCGGAACCTTCTCCTCGAGCGTGGCGAAGCTGCCCTCGCGTCCGATATCCGTGCCCACGAGGTTCTGCGCCTCGACGCGGTAGAAGTACCGGGTCCCCGGGATCAGGCCGGCGATCTTCTGGCTGAACGTGGATTTGGTGCTGACACTTTCGATCCAGTCGGTGCGCCAGGAGGTGCCGTCATACAGCTTGTAGACGAACCGGCAGCGGCAGGAGATGCCGCCGTCGTGGGTGAGGGTCCCCTGCAGGGTCGCGGTGGTCTCCGTGGCCTGGGCCGAACCGGTCAGCACGCTGGGAGTGGACAGGTCGTTGGGCTCCTCCGGGGGCACCGGCTCGCTCCACGAGCCGAGGTCCTCGACCAGGGACGCGACAACCCGGCCACGGTATGGCAGCGGGGAGGCTCCGTCGTAGTAGGTACCGGTAACCTGGACGTAGTCGCCGGCGACCAGCCCCATCTTCTGCTGGTAACAAACGTCGAGCGTGGTCCTGTTGTCCAAGGCCCCGGCGGGATCGTTGCCCACCGCGGCAATGGTCACCTCCACCGTGTATTGGCCGGCACACACGGGGTAGATCTCCTGGTGCTCACTTGTGTTGACCCGGGCGATGAATTGCACGGCGCCCGTTCCCCACCCGGTCGTCTCCCCGGGGATACTCCCCAGCAAGGCCAAGACGATCGTACCCACTAACATCGTAGTCATAACCCCTCCTCCTGGGCATTCACGGTTCTACGATTTGTGACTTGCGGTTGCACAGCGGCGTTTCAGAGATCCGTCACGTCCTATGAGAGTACGTCTTCCGCACCGCTACGTCAAGAAAGAACACGTCCTATAATACACTTGATTCATCCCGCCTGACTCCCAAGTGGTTTGTTCCCGCCCCCCACGGAAGTCGGTCCATGCCATGGTAGGCAGGGGCCCATTCGCATCCAAAGACCGGGCGTCCGAAGGAGACGCACGTACTGCGAGCAACAGGAAAGCAATCCCTGGCTACAGGTGGAGTCCCCGATCTGGTGAAGTTTGTAACCATATTATTTTGTAAGGACTTATGCACGGAAAAAGCGGCACATCCGTAGTGCCGTTCGATCCCCGGAGACATCGTGGTTTGCACCGGTGCGGATCAGGATGGATCGCCCGTTGTCCCCCGAGCGGTTGGCATCATCTGTTTGCTGGGTTGGTTGCGCATAAGATTACATATGGCACAGTTGGTAAAGTAAGTGGAATTACTGGACAACATAATGTTAAGTTGGATAAAATTGATGACGATATGAAGCCTACACGGAAACCTCTGCAGGAGGCCAAACAAATGAATAGGCAAGCCTATGCGGGACGTATCGCCGCGTTTGTCTGCGCGCTGTTAGCGCTGACTGGCGCAGCGTGGGCGAAGACTGTCTACGTCAATCCGGAGGGCAAGGCCGACTATGTGTCCCTCCGTGCGGCGGTCGAAGCCTGCCGGAGCGGAGACATCATCGTTCTTGAGCCGGGCGTGTACTTCGGCCTCAACAACCAAGACATCACCTTCTCGGGCAAGGCCTTGACGGTGAGCAGCCACGACCCCAACGATCCTGCCGTGGTGGCCGATACGATCATCGATTGCCAGGGCGGCGGCCTGGCCACCCACTACGCGATCGGGGCCCTCGGGAACGGTGAGACCCGCCTGACGCTGGCGGGACTGACCATCTGCAACGGGGTCGATGTCTTCGCCGGGGGTGCCGTGCGCAGCGAAGAAGCGGACCTCGATGTGATCAATTGCGTCTTCCGGACCAACACGATCGATACCTGGGGCGGCGCGGTCTACTGTCGCGACAACCGGGCCCGATTCATCGGCTGCACCTTCACCGGCAACACCTCCAAGACCCTGCGGGGCGGCGCCCTCCGGTGCGAGCGCAGCCAGGTCGAGGTGAGCAACTGTACGTTCGAGAACAACAACGGCAGTGCCCTCGACACGGGCGACTGCCAGGTGACCGTGACCGGCTGTACCTTCCAACGGAACAAGGGACAGGAAGGCGGCGCCATCCGCAGCCAGGCCGATACGAATCCGCAAGGCACGACTCTGAACGTGACCCGTTGCACCTTCACCGCCAATTCCGCCAACACCAGCGGTGGCGCCTTGTACAACCACAGCCTGCCGTCCGCGGTGATCAGCGCCTGCGCGTTCACCTCCAACGCCGCGAACCAAGACGGCGGGGCCATCTACAACTATCGGTCGAGCCCCACCGTCGCCAGTTGCCTGTTCGTTGCCAACGGCGCCCGGGAAGCCGGCGGCGGTCTCGGCAACCTGTACCTGAGCAGTCCGACCATCGTCAACTGCACCTTCGTCACCAACGAAGCCAATACGGGCGGCGCCGTCGCCGCCAGGGGGGGGAGCAGCCCGTTCATCAGCCACTGCATCCTGTGGAACAACACCGCCCCACAGGGTAGGAATGTGTTCCTGGGGCGTTACGTGTGGAGCAGCATCCAGACCGCCTCGGCCCGCCTCGAGTACAGCAACGTGGAGGGTGGTCGCGACAGTGCGTACCTGGAATCCGGCTGCGAGCTCCAGTGGGCCTCGGGCAACATCACCGCCAATCCGCTTTTCAGCGGGCCCACCACGGCCGACTACCATCTGTCGCCGGACTCGCCCTGCGTTGACGCCGGCGACCCCAAGTACACCCCCAAGCCCACGGAAACGGATCTGGACGGCCGCCTGCGACTGGTCGGGCCGGCGGTCGACATGGGCGCGTTCGAATCCCAGGGGCTGGCCGCCGTCTATCGCTTCTGGTCGCCGGTCCTGGGCAGTCACTTCTACACCATCAGCGGCACGGAACGGGACACGCTGATCAAGGAGTACCCGGATTTCTGGCAGTACGAAGACATCGCCTACTATGCCTTCCGGGCCCCGGTCGGGACCAACCTGCTGCCGGTCTACCGGTTCTGGTCGCTCAAGCTGGCCACGCACTTCTGGACCATCAGCGAGGACGAGCGCCGGGCCCTGCTGGACATGCGGGATACCTGGGAGTACGAGGGGATCGCCTTCTATGCGTACCCGCCGGGGCGCCAGGCCCTGGGCACCCTGCCGGTCTACCGGTTCTGGTCGCCGCTGCTGTTGAGCCATTTCTACACCATCAGTGAGAGTGAGAAGGACGTCCTCCTGCGGGAGTACCCCGCGGTCTGGCAGCTTGAAAGCGTGGCCTGGTACGCCTACGCCCAGCCGCACGAACCGGGCCGGGCCGCCTATGCGTTCACCGGCGGACCGGCGGAGGCGTGGTTCACACTCACCCTCAGCGCCGTCGTGGACGGCAAAGAAGCCCAACTCGCCATCCCCGACGTCAAACTGTCCACTGCCGGCACGTCGGCACGGATGACCATTGATTTCGCCAAGCTGAGCACGACGCTCGAATCGCTCGGCGTGGAGACGACCACGACGAACTTCAGCACCACCGTCCGACCCGCCTCCGGCTCGGCCATTCCGCTCTCGCTGTCGATTCAGGCATCCTTCGATGCCCGGCAGTCGCAGGGCCCGTTTAGCATCAATCCGGCCACGCGTGTCTTCGCCGATTTCACGAAGAACACTCAGAATATCGCGGTCAAGGACCCCGTGTTCAAGTACCGGGGCACGGCCCGCCTGGGGGATCAGACCCGCAGCTTCGAGCGGGAAGACACCGCGACGCGGCTGGAGCTCGAAAACTCCGGAACGTTCGAGGGCATGGACCTGCTGCCGGAAGCGATTCACGCCCGTATGCCGTTCACCTTCCAGTGGCACCGCCAATACGTCAAGGACCTCCTGGTGGAGGCCTCCGTAGGCAAGCAGCTTGTGCAGATCTATGTCACCTACGCCTATGTGGGCACACAGGGCCTCTGGAAAGGTAAGATCGCGAGGTAGGGCTCCCGCCCACCCCACAGGGCGGTCTGGAAAGGCATGTGGGCCAGCCATTCGGGGTGGCAGCCTCCAGGCCGGAGGCCTTGGTTTGCAGTGTGCCCGTAAGGGCATATTCAGGGTAACGCCTTACGGCCTCACTGCGAACAGGCTCCGCTTGACGATGCCACCCGGGACTCGCTGTCTCAAGCCGGCCGGAACAGGAGTTCAATTGGCCGCCGCCACACGGTACAGGTGTACGGCCCACGGCTGAAACTCATCTTCGAACCCGCCGTCTTTCGCTTCCAGTGTACGCTGCTCGCCGAGGACCGTCACCTTGCGGGCTCCCGCCAGGCCCGCCAGCGTGAACCGGGCTCGAGTCTGCCCCTCCCACATTCCCACGGCAAACAGGTAGATCGCCCCGCCGTGCTTCTTCACCATCGTGGCCACCGGGACATCCGTGATTGACGACCGAACCTGGACGGTGCCCGCCACCGTCGGGCTGTTCAGGACCGGCGCCAGCTCGGCGATCTGGTGGTTGATCTGCGTCACCGCGGCCAGCATCTCCGGGTCATGCAGCAACGCCGCTTCGTCGAACTTCGGCTGCCACTCATGCACGAAGTAGATCAGCCCGGTCGAGCCGTGGATGAGCGACATCCAGACCTCGCCGCGCACCTGCGCCGGCGTGGCCTTGCGCTGCTGCTTGTTCTGAATGCGGGTGCACTCGATGCAATTCCAGACGGGCCGGTCCCCTGCCCACTGCTTGAGCCGTTCCACGCCGCGGGCGACGTACCACAGGTTGCCCGCCACCTGGGGGTTGTCGTGGGCCGCCGGGTAGATGTCGAAGGAGGCGATGTCACAACCCTTGACGTACTCGACGTAGTCCTCCGGGTGATTGGTCCGCACACCGCGGCCGTGCCAGCCGTCCCAGGCGACCGCCTGGCCGAGATTGAGCAGCACGGGTCGGTTCGGGTCCACCGCCCGCAGGCGCTCGTACGACTCGACAATCTTCGCCGGCAGGATCGGCGGCCCCCAGCCCTTGCCGCCCGGCAGTGCCTGGGCGTTGTCCGGCTCATCTCCGTGCATCCAGGCCACGATCGTCGGATCGTTCCGATGTTCCAGCCCGGCCTTGTTCTGGGCGCAGATCACCTGCATGCCCGCCTCTTTGAGTTGCTGCAACTGTTCATCCGTGGGCCCGCGCCAGAGCCCGATGTACAGGTTGACCCCGGCCGCCCGGTAGCGCTGGGCGTGGACCGGGCTCTGCAGCCACACCGCGATCGGGAAGAAATCCGCCTTGGGCGACAGTCCCTGGCGCCACCGAGCGTACGGACTGGCCCCCTGCTGCGCTCCGAATCCCTCGGCCGTCCCGGCCAGCAGTACCACCAATGACCACAGACACGCCTGACGACACCCCATACAACACCTCCCGAAGAGAGACTCGAATTTGGCGACGCGTGACCGTTCCATGCCTGCATGACAGCACGTCGCGCCCCGCTGGCAACCCGCATAGGGACATCTCCTCACCCCCTGCTATCCACTTGCGACGTACCGGCACAGCGCGGTCATTGTCCTCCCGTAAGACAGTAGAGCGTGAGCATCGTCGGCTCCGGGATGGGGCCGGCAATGGGTTGGTCGCGGTTGGCGCCGAGGGACTCCCAGCGCAGGACGTAGCGGCGGTCGCGCTCCGTCCGAGCGGCCAGATCCTCGGCCCAGCGCACGCCAAGGCCGGGCCAGTTCGTCCGGGACCGGGTCAACGCGGCCGGGTACCGGGGCGGGAGCCGGATGTCGGCCACGATCTGCAGCGTGACCGGATCGAGCTGCCACGTGCCGGAGCCGTACTTGACATGGGACCAGGACTGCACGAGACGCCCATCGTCCAGAAGCTGCACCGGCCCGGCTGATACCAGGACGGGAATCGAGCCACCGCCTTGAAACTCCCAGCGGTAGTCCCACCGGCTGACCGGACGGATGACCCACGCCGCGTCTTCCCAGCGGGCGAGGTAGATCTGGCTGTTGCCCTGGGGATCGTATTTGTGGTAGTGCACGATGGGCCGCTGGGCCGGATCGAACCCGACGCCAAAGCCCACGTTGATCAGGCCGCGATACGCAGGGGTCGGGTCCACGACCACATCAGGGTTGTCGGGCGTGAGCGGCAGTCCGACCGCCTTGCCGGCGGCGGTTTCCCAGTGTTGGAGGTCGCGGCTGCGCGCGTAGGAGATGTGCAGATTGCTGCGGCAGTCGGGTGTTTCCCGCCACATCCAAACCAGGTGAAACCGGCCGTCCGGTCCCGGTTCGATGTCGTCGGGGTAGGCGTTCATGCTCCGCGCGGTGCCGTCGAACAGCGGCGCATCGAGGTAGCGGCGCCAGGTACGCGAGGTTTCATCGTAAACGTTGACCAGCGTCCGGCCGTCGCCGCTGCGGCCGTCGCGGTACAGAAACAGCAAGGCGCCGGCGGGCGTGCGGAAGAACTTCGGGTACGTGACACGCTGCTCCGCTTCGCCCGTCATGGCCGGTACCCGGCGCAGGGAGGACACCTCCCGCGGCCGGTCGGACCGGAAATAGACCAGCGGCGCGACGTGCATGTTGCCGCAGACGTGCAGATAGCCCTGGCGATCGACGGCCATGGTCACGTAGTTGTGTGAGTCCCAGCCGAGCGTGGAATCCAGCTTCGCGAAAGCCCAGCGGGTCTCCCCCAGCGTGCGGCCGGCCACGGTCATACGGCGATCGGCATCGTAGTAGGCGGCGAATTGCCGATCCCCGTGGGTCAGCAGACAGAAGCCCACCCGATGCCCCGCCCAGACGGGCTCGATATCTACGGCCTCGACCACCTCCGGCGGCGTCAGCGTCTCCGCCGCCCACCCGGTCGACGGCCGCCCCACCAAGACCCCCGCCAAGAGAATCACCGCAATTCGACAAACTGCTGGAGTCCCCAAGGAGAGCGGGCGTCCACTCCGGCCGGTCTGTTCTGGCAGCTTCATACGATCCTTTCCATTCTTCGCACCCCCAGCATACCCGGCCAGGCACAACTTGGCCAGAATCGGATCGTTGATTCGATTACTCGACTGGGGGAAAAGAAGAGAGGGCAGGAACTGGTCTCCTGCCCTCTCCGGGGAGGTTCGTCGGGGATGAGACGGCACCGTCAGTAGGGGTACATGCCGCCGCCGCCGTAATCGCCGTAGTCACCGTAGCCGCCCATGTCGTCGTACATGCCGGAATCGTCGTAGCCTTCCATGCCGGGCATGCCGCCGCGACCGCCGCGACCACGGATGCCGCCCTTGTTGAAGGCGCGGAAGGGCTGCGGCTCCTTGTGCTTCTCGCTCTGCACGAACTGATGGGCCACGGCGAGATCCTTGGGCCAGTTCGTCGGGTTCACGGGCATGTGCTCGATGTAATTGCCGTCACCGGTAAAGAGCATGTCGTAGTACATACGCGGACGCAGGTTCGGCGCGTTGCCCCAATCGTTGACCGGAACCAGGTCGACGAGGATCTTGCCGGTGCGGTAGTCCACCTTCGCGGGCACGTTCTGCTGATCCGGACTCGAAGGCATGAAACCCGGCATGCCGCCCATGCCGCCCGGACCCATCATGTCGCGCATATCCGTAATGCGGCCGGAGTCGCCGCCCATCGGTCCGTAGCCGGCCATCAGCCGGGCCTTGTCCCGGGCGCGCTTGTCCTTTTCCTCGTCCTTCTTCGGCTCCATCTCCTTGCCGATCGCTTCGCCGGGCTTGACCTGGAAGCTCTCGGAGCGCCAATACCCGAGCGAGTAGCGGGCCACTTCCACGGTGGCGGTGCCGGTCTTCTCCTGCACGTCGCGGGCGAAGAGGTAGAGCATCTTCTGGACCGCGACCGGCTTGGTCACCTCGGAGTACGGGCTCCACAGGACCACCTGGTCCTTCTTGTCGAGGTCGCGGTCGGCCAGTTGGCCGGTGCCAGCCACCGGGTTGAAGACGCCGACCCGGACGCGGTAGCGGTAGGACCGCCCCGGCGTGAGATTGTCGTCGAACACCCAGAACAACAGCGGCTTGTCGCGTTTGGACAGGTCCTCGCGGAAGCGGATCATCTCCTGGGCGAGGTCCCAGTAAACTTCGGTGGTCGTCGCCCTGCGCGGCATGCCCATCATCATGTCACCGCCCATGCCGTACATGTCCCCGCCGTACATCGGGTCGGTGGCGGCGCCGCCCCGCCGGGCGCCGCGCGGGGCGCGGGCGCCGCCCATCATGGGGTCGCCGCCCATCATGCCGCCCTGCTGGCCGGGACGGATGCGGCCGCCCCGCTGCTGACCGCCCATCATGGGATCGCCGCCCATCATGCCGCCCTGCTGGTTGGGACGAATGCGGCCAGAGCCCGGGGCGCCGCGGGCGCCGCCCGGCTGGGGCCCATACATACCGCCGCCGCCCGCCCCGCCGCGATTCATCGCCTCGCGCCGCAGATCGGTCGAGGGGGCCTGCTTGCGGTCCTTCTCTTTCTCCTCCCGGCGTTTCTCGGAATCCATCTTCCGCTGCAGGTCCTTGAACTTGCCGTAGAAGCTCGGCGGGAACCAGTCCTCCTCGGCGGAGGCGATCTGGTAGGATTCCGGCTGGAGCAGCTCCATAATGACGCGTTCGTGATCGAACAGCATCTTGCGGACATCCAGGCCGCCCGGCGGCAGATTCTCGACCTTCTCGAAGACCTGGAACAACTCCCGGTTGGCCTCGATGCGGCTGCGCGGCAGCGGCTGCCAGTCACCCCAGGAGCCGTCCTCCTGCTGCTCCTGGCGCTGGAGTTGCA
Organism: Planctomycetota bacterium; assembly: GCA_025459125.1. Taxonomy (GTDB): domain Bacteria; phylum Planctomycetota; class Phycisphaerae; order Sedimentisphaerales; family Anaerobacaceae; genus PLanc-01. The sequence continues at coordinate 14,184 of JALORE010000131.1, forward strand.
CGGCGGCAAAGATCGGCTTGGCCAGGCAGGGATCGCGCCAGTCCTCCCGCTGGACGTCCACGCCGGCAAAGCTGGCCTGGAAGCGGCGGTGCAGCTCGGCCACATCGAACCGGCCTTCCACCGTCACCAGGTCGATGTCGTTGGGCTCGACCGCGGCCTTATCGTAGGTGGTCTGCGTGGTGATCTCCTGGAGTGGGACATAGGCGGCCGCGCGCAGATGCGTTGCGCCCACCTCCGTCACATCCGGGATCACGGGCAGTCGATAGCGCCGATCCGCGTGCAGGCGGTCCGACGCCACGGCGGACGGCCGCACGGCGCTGGTCGTCGCCCGGAGGAAGCTCAGCGGGGATTCGAACAGACCCACAAAGCCCTTGGCCAGCTTCCGATCGATCACACCCTTGATCACGTGGTCGTTGACGTCGATCGGGCCGTCCAGACGCCGGGCATAGGGCTTGGGGGCGCCGCTTTTGCTCTGCTGGAGCTTGGCGCGCAGCTCGGTGGCCTTCTTGTCGTAGATAAACCGGTCGATCTGGCCCGGGGCGTAGGCTTTCTGGGTCCGGTCCAGCACCATCCCGTTCGGACTGAAGATCACGCGGGTGAAGAACAGCCAGACGCAGACGGCGCCCACCACCACGAGCACGATCTTCTCGACATGGTTTTCACAGAAATGTCCGATTTTCGCCGCGAAGTCCTTCATAGTCTGTGTCTCTCCTGTCACCGCTGAGGGGGAGCCGCCGCCTGGACGACATCATCCTGGACCTGGGCCGGCTGGAGCTTGCTGTAGGCCGGCACAAAGAAGAGGTATTCGCAGATCATCTCCAGCGTGACCACTTCGTCCGGGCCATACTCGTAGCCGGTATGGTCGAAATCTTCACGGTCCACCGGGAGCATGCTGCTCTCCAGGATCGTGATCTGGTTGTGCTTGAAGGTCTGCTCCGGCTGGTCGCCCTGCCAGCCGCGGAACTTGTGCGTCTTGGCGCTGCACAACTCCTGCATGAAGCGCATCACCTGGGCGGAGCTGACGACCGCACTGACCTGGAACTGCATCACGTCCATGGCCGCATCCGCCGCGGAGCTGGTGAAGCGGCCGGTGCAGGGCGTCCCGGTCATGGCGTTCTTGGCGTTCACGACGTAGGCCGGCGTCGCCTTGTCCTTCGGCGCCATGCTCCGACGGCTGCGGGCCCCGATCGTGTTCCGGGAGGCCCGCGACTGGGTGAACTGGACGCTCATGATCCGCTTTACGGGCGACTGCAGGACGTTGGCCGCATCGCGGTTCATCTGCTGCACGGTCGTGACGACATCCTCGAGCATCCAGTAGGCCATCTGCCAGTACCAACTGTCCTTGATCGCCTTATCCCGGTCCTCGAATTTCCAGTCGCTCCAGTACAGGTAGCCGCCCAGGTCGACCGGGCTGACGTAGACCTTGGAGGTGCGGGCTTTGTCCTCGCAGATCTTGGCGATGATCTTGCGGTCCACTTCCGACATCATGCGCATGCTCATGCGCATCCGCTGATCGAGGAGGCCCCCCATGCCGGAGGCGCGGGTCGACGACGTTCCGGCGCGCCGGCCCATGCCGGCCCGCGTCGGCGACGAGTCCAGGGCCGTCTGGATCTCCACGTCCGTGGGGGGACTGCCGGCATTGAGCCGGCGGAGCATCTCGTCGACACCCGCCAGGAAGGCCTGGCGGAAGGGATCGAAGATCAGCGGCGAGGTCTGATTCGGGTCCGCGAAGACCCGGTAGTCCAGCAGCTCGCGCTGCGTAGTCTGCAGGATGGCGGCGTCCAGGGCGTTAGCGTCCTGGGCGCAGGCCTTGAGGTACGGCTCCATGGCCTCGGCCTGGGCCACTTCCTCCACGTTATTGCTCAGGCCGTCGAGCTGCTTGCTCGGCTGCACGCTTTCCTTCTCGATCCGGCTCCGCAGACCGCGCGACAGGAGGGTCGTCGGAATGAACAGCAGGATCGCCACCAGTGCGATGATGATCGGCACCAGCAGGGCGAGGTTGTTCTTGAGGAAGCTGAGCTTCTTGAGAAGGTCCGGAACACTGATCTTGGGTGCTTTCATCTGCCTACCTGCCTCTGTCCGCCTGCGTTCTCATGGTTGTCCACGGCCTCACATCATCCGGGGGGCGGCCGCGGGAGACGCGCTCTTGGGCGCGTCCTTCCATTCCAGCTTGAACTGCAGCCGGAACCAGTAATCGCGTACCGTCTTCTTCGGTTTGAGCGCACTGTCGAAGGCCGGATTGCCGTACCGGTCCTTCTCCGTCTCGGTGCTGATGGGCTCCTGGGTCATGGGGTCGATCAGGATCCACGTCCCGTTCTGCGTGCCCATCATGCCCATCCCGAAAGGATTGTTGGTGTTCTGTGTCGTGCCGGGCGCCGGCGGATCGGGAACGAAGAACCACTCCCCTACCCCGCGCGGGATGTCCAGGTCGGGGTCGGCCGGACCTTTCTCCAGCTTGAAGTGCAGGGCGTCCTTCGTCGGCGGGTAGATCGTGAAGGGGCTGTTGTTGACGTCCGCCGGCAAGCCTTCGAGGATGACCACGAAGCCGGGATGCTTCGTTGCCTGGGCCCCGCCGCCCAGCATTTCCGCCGCATAGCCGGGACCGTACATCTCCTCCAACTGCCGCATCATGTCGTCATCGTAGCCTTCCATCTCGTCCATCTGCATGTCCTGCATCAGGGCATCCCGCCGCATCAGGGCACTGGCCCGGAACTGGGCCTTATCCAGGTCGTCGGAGTAGTAGATCGAGAGGGTGGTCAGGAACAACTGTTTCCGCTCGGGGCGGGGAATCCGCTTGACGCCCTCCACGTCGCCGCGGGCAAAGGCCTCGTACAGCGCCTTTTGGTCGGGGTTGGTCTGGGCATTGGGCAGGGCGGAGATGATGATGTCGGAGAGCTGCGGGATGATCTCGCGGTAGCGGAACCACTCGAAGTTCTTCTTCATGCGATCCTTGAAGGCGGTCTCCTGCTCCTGAATGCCGCCGACCTTCGTGGTGGCATCCTGGCCCTGCTTGATCGCGCTTTGATTGCGGGAGCGCCAGTCGGCGCCTTTGGCGTAGGCGGCGTGATCCAGCGCGACCCGCGCCAGGCACATGCCGGAGACGATCAACAGCATGACGGCCGCCCCGATGAAGTACTTCATCTTGCCCGCCCAGGCCTGCGACCGGGCAATGCTGCTGGGCAGCAGGTTGCTCTCGATGCGGGCCATGCCCAAACCCTGCAGGCCGAGACCGTAGACGATGCCGAAATCGCTGACATTCTCGTGGAATTTCGCCGCCGAGACGCCGGGGGCGACCGCCAGCCGCTTGAAGGCGTCCGGCTTCTCCACCGGCAACTGCAGCGTCTGCTGGAGGTACTTGACCAGCCCGCGGAGCTTCGTGCCGCCCCCCATGGCGACGACGCGCGTCACCTTCACATCGGGGTTGCTGCTGGTGTAGAAGCCGAGCGACCGCTGGACCTCGCCGGACCAGTCCGTGAAGACCGGCCGCATCGCCTGGAAGATCTGCCGGGCGTACTTGCTCACCGGGGCGGTCCGCTTGAGCTTCTCGGCCTTCTCGAAGCTGAGTTTGAACGTCTCGGCGATCGCGTTGGTGAAGGCGTTTCCGCCCATCATGATGCAGCGCTGCCAGACGCCCGAGGCCGTGCACACGACCATGTCGGTACTCTCGGCCCCGATGTTGACGATCACGGTGGCCCGCTTGTCCGAACTGGCCAAGTCCGGCCGATCGAAGAGCAGGTAGTTGTACAGCGCCATCGGCGCCATCTGCACGTAGCTGATTTGCAGCTCTTCCCGCTCGAACGACTCCAGGGCCGAGTTGACGACGTCATTCTTGATGGCGAACAGCCCGACCTTCTTCTCCGGGCTGTCCGGATCGCTCATAAGTTGCCAATCCCACTGGATTTCGCTCATGTCGAAGGGGATTTGCTGGGCCGCCTCGAACCGGACGATTTCCGGCAGCCGCTTGGCCTCGACCGGCGGAAGCGTCACGAAGCGGGCGAAGCTGTTCTGGCTGGGTACCGAGATGATGATCGGCTCGTAGCCCGGGTCATTCCGCTGGACGAATTGCCGCAGCGTGATGGCGATCAGCTCCTCCCTTTCGGCGGCACTGACCCCGCTGGCCAGAATCTTGCCGTGCGGAATGTGATCGAACCCGATGACCTGAACAACATCCCCGACCGCCGCGAGATGGAGGGCTTTCAGCGAATTGTTCCCCAGGTGGATCGCCCAAACCGCATCCGACGCTGCTGCCATAAAAACCTCCCGCTCTATCGATCAGCGCACCATCGTTTTCAGCACCCGTCTTGTAAACAGTTCACGGTACGCCTACATTATATCACATGCTATGCAGATTCGCCATCTTTACTCTCGGCTGCAAAGCAAATCAGTACGAGAGCCAGCAAATCCGCCAGCTTTTGGAGAGCTTCGGCCTGGCGCCGGTCGATTCCGCGCACGCGCCGCAACTCGTTGTCATCAATACCTGTTGCGTGACTCACACTGCCTCGGCCAAGAGCCGGCATCTGATCCGTCAGGCACGAAGAGACGGTCCGGCCACGGTCGTCATTTGCGGCTGCCTGCCCGCAGTCGAGACAAACGAACTAAAGGCCCTCGGAGAGAACGTCCATGTTGTCAAGAACCGGTGCGACCTCGCGGCGGTCCTGAGCCGCCTGGTCCACACCGAATCCACCGCCCCAGATCCGGTACCGCCGGGCCCTCGCAGCGCGGAAGCCCCACGGTGTTCCACGGACACGTTTATTAGACCACAAAGTGACGCCAAAGTCAAGTTCGAAAAAGACTTATGTTTGTCGGACGGCCTGCCCTCGTTGACCTCCTTTCAGAATCAGACACGTGCCTTTCTCAAGGTCCAGGACGGTTGTGACGCTTTCTGCACCTATTGCATAATACCGACGGCCCGGCCGGTCGTCCGATACAGGAATTCTGAAGAAATCCTGGCCGAGGCCGCGGCCCTGGTCACCGCCGGGCACAAGGAAATCGTCATAACCGGCGTCCACCTCGGCTCTTACGGCCAGATCACCGCCCGCCGGCGCCACTGGCCGACTCCGGACAACCCGCACCTGCCCGCCCTGCTGGACCGCGTCGCCCAAGTCCCGGGCCTGTCCCGCATCCGCCTGAGCTCCCTCGATCCCGCGGACGTGACGCCCGCCCTGCTCGACGTCTTCTGCGCCCATCCTAACCTCCTGCCGCACTTGCACTTATCGCTCCAATCCGGCTCGGACGCCGTCCTGCGCCGCATGGCGCGATCTTACACCGCCGATGACTTCCGGTCCAAAGTGGCCCTGGTCCGCAGTCGCCTGGACCGCCCCGCTCTCACGACCGATATCATCGTCGGTTTTCCCGGCGAGACCGACGCCGAGTTCGAGGAGACACTCGCTTTGACGCAGGAAGTCGCCTTCGCCAAGATGCACATCTTCGTCTTCTCGGCACGCAAAGGCACCGCCGCCGCCCGCATGCAGCCCAAGGTCGCGTCTGAGGTCAAGAAAGCCCGCTCGCGGACCCTCCGCGACCTGGACCTGGCCCTCCAGCGCCAATTCCGGGCCCAGTTCCTCGGCGAAACCGCCCAAATCCTGATCGAAACGACCAACGGCAGCCCCAGCGGCCGGGCTGAGCGGTACTTCGAGGTGAGAATCGCCGATCGAACTTATAGGACTGATAGGACCAATAAGACTTTCTCCCCTGGCGACATCATTGCCGCCAGACTGCAGGAAAACGCGGCTGATAGCATTCTGGCGACGTCCATAGGCTCTTGATTCCTCCGACCGCGCATGCTATCACGAGACGCTTGGCGGACAAGAGGGTGCCGCGACCAGGAAGAAAGAGGAGTGGGACCCATGGTTTTCCGACGAATCACAATCGACCCAGACAAGATGGCCGGCGTCCCGTGTATCCGAGACCTGCGCGTGCCCGTAGCTACGGTGGTAGCGATGGTCGCCGAGGGTATGACAGACGAAGAGATCCTTGAGGCGCACCCGGACTTGGAGCGAGAAGACATCCGTGAAGCCTTGCGATATGCCGCCGAGGCGGTCAAGGAGCGGGCCTTGCCGCTGAAGACCGCATGAGGTTCCTCGTGGACAATCCCGTCTCCCCTCACGTAGCCGAAATGCTTCGTGGGGCCGGTCATGATTCACGTTCGCGACTACGGAATCGAGGCCGCGGCCGACCGCGTGATCTTCAAACGAGCCGCGGACGAGCAGCGGACCGTCATAACCGCCGATACGGATTTCGGCCTCCTGCTGGCTCGGAAGAGAACCAGGCAGCCGTCGGTCATGCTCTTCCACCAGAGCTTCTCCCACCGTCCGACCGATCAAGGAGAAGCCCTGCTCGAGAACCTGCCTGAACTGACTTCCGCGTTGGAGCGGGGCAGCCTCGTCGTTCTCGAAAGCCGCCGGATCCGAATTCGCACGTTGCCGATCATTCCTTGACGCACCGTACCGCCAAGACCTCCCTCCTTGAAACGCAGCCACGCATATGCGAGAATGCGATTGTCAGAGACCCGAAACGTTGAGGAGTCGGCATGAGTGATGTCACGCGCATCCTGAACGCCATCGAACGGGGGGA
>JALORE010000400.1 GCA_025459125.1 Planctomycetota bacterium
AAGCATTCTTGCGGAATTCGTCGGGCAGTTTGTCCCCGGTGTGGTACGCGGTGGTCGTGCCGGCCCGGCAGGCATATTCCCATTCGGCCTCCGTGGGCATCTTCCGGCCGGAAACGCCATTGAACTGCCGGTGGGCAATCGTTGCAGTCCAAGCGACATCCGTGAAACACGCAAATGACAGACCCAGGACCCCAACCAACCACTTCCTGCACGTGATTGTCCTCCTTCCTGCGACGAGATTTGAGAGAAACGTGCGCAAACGTCTCAACAGTCGGAGAGACGCACGACCTTCTCGATCTGGGCCAGTTTCACGCAATAGCGGCCCAGATGTCAATGTTCTCCTCGGGACAGGACACCGCACGAATCTGTCGTCACCTCCAGTTCTTGGTTGAGAAATGGAATCCGGGAGTCAGACCCAGATAAGAGCGTCTAACAGAAGGAGCGTCCACCCAGGTTCTGGTCCCCGTGCTCCCTGTTTTGCGACAGTCCACCCAACGAGGCCCAATGGCCGCGTCACAGCATCTGCCAGGATAGTCTGGGGGAGCACGTACGGGGAAACCCGGTCGTGGCTGGACGTACCGGCGCGCGGGAGCAGCCCGGCAACTCCGGCACCGAGGGGATCACCGGGTGTCCTGGGGCGCCAGTTCTCTGAGGGCGGCCTCCCGGCTGTCAAACGTGTCGAATCCATCGAAAAGATGTACGCACCGCAACTGCCACTGGACGTGGGGGGAAAGCCCACACAGGACAAAACGGAAATCCGACTCCTCGACCAATGCCCGGAGGTCCAGCATCGGCCTGTAACTGGCGGTCTCCAGGCTGTTCAGATCCGCCAGATCCAGGATAACGTGGGAATCCATATATTCCTCACAAAGCCAGCGCAGATCGCTCGCGAGATCGGCCGGGGCCTCCTCACGAAGCCATACCTTGAAGGCCGAAGGTCCATCCGCAACCGCTACGACGATCACGTCCTCAGAATATTGCTCGACAGACATGGCCGCAAACCTCCAGAAGATGTCAGTTCCCCGGTATTATACCCCCGGGCGGAGCGCACTGTTTATCAAAAATCGATTTGCCGATGCCTTTTTTGGTTTCTTCTCCGCGGCGGACCCGTTTGCACTATTTTGGAGGAGAAAAGGAACCAATGATCGATATGGCAGAGGGGGCGGAACAATGGTCAGGGAAGGACATCTGCCAGGACGCCGAGACCGGCCTCGACGGCTGCGAAGACGTGACCCACGTGGTCGGCTCGATCATGGTCAAACAGGCATGAACAGCCCCCCGGACGCCCGAACCCGGCACCAAACCCCGCTTCGGGGCGGGAGTTTCGCGGAACCGAGGGCGTGGCCACGCGGTCGGCGCGACCGCTTTTTTGCGCATTTTTCATACAAAATGCCTTCCTTTTGGCCGATATGCTCCGGTAGGATCGGATGGCACCCGCCCGAGGCAGCCTTCCGGGAGCGATCGGCAGGGGAAAGATTCTTCTTGATTCTTCGGAACCGGCATGGTAACGTGATAGTATTAGGATCATCGGAGGTAGGCGTTTAGTACCCCGGTGGAATGTAGTTTTCGGCAGGAATGGCACCTCCCCGACGCGCCACGGCGCCGCGGGGCAGTCCCGCAGATTTCTTCACAAGGGTGCCCAAACGCGAGGTTTTGCGTTTGTGGTCCCAGCCACCTCTCGGCACGCTCTCCTTGGTCTTGGGATAGGATGTGGCCTTCTGCAAAACGGACGTTGGGCCTGTGTTATAGGCAGAAGTCCAGAGGAGCTTTGGCAGCAGTGCCGTTCACTCTGCCGCAATTTAGTGTTTTTTTAGGACAATGTGAATGCCATTCACGAGACTGGGTCTTCCTGACCCCCTGCTGCGTGGCGTGCTTGCCAGCGGCTACACCAACCCCACCGAAATTCAGTCCGAGGCGATTCCGGCGGCCCTGACGGGCCAGGATATCATCGGCTGTGCCCAGACGGGCACCGGCAAGACAGCGGCCTTCGTGCTGCCGATCCTGAATCGGTTGTGCGGCGACCGGCCCGCGCGGAAGCCGGTTATCCGGTCCTTGATCCTCACGCCCACGCGTGAGCTGGCGGTACAAATCGAACAGTCGATCGCCAATTACGGCCGGTTCGTCAGTGTACGGGCACTGGCCATCTACGGCGGTGTCGACATCAAGAAGCAGCTTACCGCCCTGCGGCGCGGCGTCGACATCGTGGTGGCAACCCCCGGGCGGCTGATGGACCACATGCGGCGCGGCTCCATCCGCTTCGATGCGGTGGAAGTCCTCGTTCTCGACGAAGCCGACCGCATGTTCGACATGGGCTTCATCGAAGATGTGTACACGATCATCCGGGCCGTGCCCGAACAGCGGCAGACCCTCCTGTTCTCCGCGACCATGCCGCCGGAGGTGCAGCGGCTCGCCGCCGGCGTGCAGAAGGACCCCAAGACGATCCAGATCGGCGAACAGCAGAACCCGATCGATACGATCACCCAGCACGTGCACGCGGTCCTGCGCCAGCAGAAGATCGATCTGCTCCTGCACATGCTGCACCACCGCTCGATGCAGAGCGTGCTGGTCTTTTCCCGCACGAAGCACGGCGCGGACAAGATCCATCGCAAGCTGCAGCAGTCGGGCATTATCTCGGTGGCGCTGCACTCCGGCCGCTCGCAGGCCCAGCGTCAGCGGGCCCTCGACGGGTTCAAACACGGCAAGTACCAGGTCCTGGTGGCGACGGACATCGCCGCGCGCGGGATCGACGTGCGGGGCATCTCGCACGTCATCAATTTCGATGTACCCCTGTACGCCCGGGACTACATCCACCGCATCGGCCGCACCGGCCGGGCCACGATGACCGGCGATGCCATCACCTTCGTGGCTCCCGATGAGCATCAGTACCTGCGCAAGATCGAACAGTTCATCGGGCAGCGCTTCGAGCCGGAGGAATACGAGGGCTTCACCTGTGCCCAGTTCGCCGCGACCCTGGCCAAATCCGAGGAACAGTCCCGGGCCCAGCGCCTGGCGGTGCGGGCCCGCAAAGCTGGCCGCCGACCACGTTTGACCCGCCGACGATCCCGCATCGGGGCCGCCCGATAGCGACCACGTAGATTGATGAACAATCAGAAGCGACGAGAGTGTCACCTCGTCGCTTCTTCCGCTCCCCGCGTCTGGCCGACGGCCCGGCCCGGTTCGCTCCGCCCGGACGTCCCTGCCGAACCCGGAGCGTTCTCGTGAGCAGAGTCTGTCACCACGGAGGGATGTCATGCGCATCCTGCTGATTCAACCTGGTCTGCCGGAAGGGATCGGTTTTCGTCTGGCCGCGATGCCGGAGCCGCTGCACCTGGAGATGCTCGCGGCACTCGTCCCGGAGCACGAGGTGCGCATCCTGGATATGCGGGTGGACCGCGCTCTGGGGTCCGCCCTGAGCCGCTTCGAGCCGGACCTGGCGGCCGTCACCGCCCTGACGCCGGAAGTGTACGCCGCCCGGGACATTCTCCAGCAGGTCAAGGCATTCTCCGCGGCGATCTTCACCGTAGTCGGCGGTCACCATGCCACGCTCCTGCCGCAGGACTTTTTCCTGCCGCAGGTGGACGCGGTCGCCAGGGGCGAAGGCGAGACCGTGTTCCCCGAGTTGGTCCGGGCAGTGGCGCACCATCACGGCCTGGAGTACGTTCCGAATCTCGTCTGGCAGAATCGCGACGGCGCGTTCATCCGCAACCGTCGCGCGGACCGGCACGTCGATCTGGGCAGCCTGCCCCTGCCGCGCCGGGACCTGACGGACGTGTACCGCAACGAATACTTCTTTCTGTTTGACCGACCGGACACCTCCGTCGCGACCTCGAGAGGCTGTCCGTTCCGGTGCAGCTTCTGCAGCGTGCACGAGTTCTACCGCGGCTCGATCCGCCAGATGCCTCCGGCGCGCGTCCTGGCGGAGATTGCCACGGTCCGGACCGACCACATCACTTTCGTCGACGACAATTTCCTGATGAACGCGACACGGGAGAACGCCATCGCCGACCGGATCAAGTCGCAGGCCATCCGCCGGCGATTCTCGATGGAATGCCGCACGGATTCCATCGTGCGACACCCCGAGCTCGTCCGGAAGTGGGTGGACATCGGTTTGTACGCGGTCCTGCTGGGACTGGAGGGCGGAAGCGACCACATGCTCAAGAATGTCAAGAAATCCGCCACGATCGACATCAACGATCGGGCCATCCGGATTCTCCAGGACCACGGCGTGGGCGTTCCTGGTCGACCCCGACTGGACCGCCGACGAGTTCGCCCGGCTGCATGACTACGTCCACACCAAGCAGATCACCCACACGCAATTCACGGTTCTCACGCCCCTGCCCGGGACGCAGCTCTATCGGGACCGGCGTCCCGAGCTGTTGACCGACGACTATACGTGCTTTGACACCCTGCACGCCGTCGTGCCGACCCGGCTCCCGCGCGAGGAGTTCTACCAGCACTTCGCCGCTCTCTACCGCCAGAGCGACATCGGGCCCTACTACGATCTCGTGCGCGCGGGAAAGATGTCGATCGACGACTGCAAGCGCGGCAAGGTCATGCTGGACGCCATGGCGAACTGGGAGCACTACGTGGCCAACGACCCGATCCTCGGCACCAGGACGGTCGGGTGCGAATGAGCTTCCCGAGGCTGGACAGGGGCGGGCGGTCCGGGCAAGATAGCAGGGTATCTGCATAGGAGTAAGGCCATGGACCACTTTGCGACAGCCCGCGCCCTGCTGCGGGAGTTCAAGGGCGACACCTACCGTTTCGGCAACGGCGTCCTGAAGGACGCGGGCGGCATTGCGGCGTCCGCGGGCAGGCACGCCGCGTTGATCTACGCGGAATTCCCCGGTGTGGAGAGCCTTCTCGACACGATCCGCGACGCGCTGGCACGGACGGGTGTCCGTCTGGCCGCGGAGGTCCCGGGAGCGGCACCCAACGCGCCCCGCGAAGATCTGGCACGCATCACCGCCGAGCTGAGGCGGGTCAATCCCGATGTGATCCTCAGCCTCGGCGGCGGCAGCACGATCGACGCGACCAAAGCCGCGGAGGTCCTGCGCACCCTGGGCGGGGACATCGACGAGTACTTCGGTGCGGGTCTGGTCACGAAGAGACTCCACGAGCGCGGAGGGAAACAGCCGAATCCGCCCTCCCTCACTCCCCACGTGGCCCTGCAGACCGCCGCCAGCTCCGGGGCACACCTGACCAAGTACTCGAATATCACCGACGTCCGGACCGGCCAGAAGAAGCTGCTCGTCGATGACGCGATCGTACCCGCGCACCCGGTCTTCGACTACACGCTGACGTACAGCGCCCCGCCGGCTTTGACCGCGGATGGGGCCCTGGATGGCCTGGCCCACGTGCTGGAGGTCTTCTACGGCGCCGTCGGAAAACCCTACTACGACAAGCTCGAAGCCATCGCGCACACCGCTATCGCGCTGATCCTCGCCTACCTGCCCCAGGCCCTGACCACGGCGGATGCCGCACGCAACAATTCACACGCCCAGACCGACAGTCCGCGATGGCGGGAAGCGCGCGAGGCCCTCTGCCTTGCGACCGACCTCGGCGCCTATGCGATCATGCTCGGGGGCACCAACGGCGCACATCTCACCAGCTTCTCACTCGTGGACATCCTCAGTCACGGCCGGGCTTGTGCGCTGATGAATCCTTATTATACGGTCTTCTTCGCCCCGGCGATCGAGGGCCCCCTGCGCACCGTGGGCACGCTCTTCCAGCAGACCGGGTACCTCCTCCAGGACCTGTCACACCTGCGGGGACGCGACCTGGGCCTGGCCGTGGCGAATGGCATGTTCGCCTTCGCCCAGACGATCGGCTTCCCGACCACCCTGGACGAAGTGCCGGGCTTCACGCAGGCCCACCTCGACCGCGCCCTGGCGGCCGCCAAGAACCCACAGCTCAAGATGAAGCTCGAGAACATGCCGATTCCCTTGACCGCCGAGAGGATTGATGACACGATGGGACCGATTCTCGCCGCCGCCGTCACCGGGGATCTGAGCCTGATCAGGAATGCGTAGGGTGTGCTGTGCTACCCCCTTCAAGGTGCGCGTAAGCTGCTCTGTATGCAAGACTTGTGATGGGTGGCAGCGGCAAGCGCAGCTTGCCGCTGGCTGGTGGGATGAGCAAGAACGCCATCGGCAAGCTCCGAAGACTGCGCTTGCCGCTGCCACCCCCGAGTTTCACCTTGAAAGGGGTAGGTGTGCTGTGCACACCTTTTCCTCGATGGATCCGACGTGCTCGTGCAGGGCCGCAGCGCGGCCCCCGCTCTTGTTCCGTGCAGGTTGTTCGCGTCCCGCGAAGGTGTGCACCGCAGACCCTACCGAGCGACGACCGAGAACCGGCCTCTGGTCCGGATGTCGTCCGAGGCGCTGCCGATCATGACCTCAAAGTCGCCCGGCTTGACCACGAACCCGTGCGTGGTCTCGTCATAGTACGCCAGCTTGGGACCGGGCACCGTGAACACGACCTTCCTCGTCTCGCCCGGCTGGAGGTTGATGCGCTCAAAGCCGCGGAGTTCCCTGATCGGCCGCCTCACCGCGGGTTTGTGTTCGTGGATGTAAAGCTGCACGACCTCATCCCCCGCACGCGCGCCGGTGTTGGTTACGTCCACCGAGGCTATGACCTTGCCGTCGGGGGCGATCCGCTTGTCGGCAAGCTCCAGCCTGCCGTACTTGAAGGTGGTGTAGCTCAGGCCGTGACCGAAGGCGAAAAGCGGTTTGCCCTTGAGGTACATGTACGTGAAACCTTTGGTCACATCGTACTCGTCCTGGGGCGGCACCTGGCTCTCGGAGGCGTAGACGGTATGCGGCAGCCGGCCGGCGGGATTGTAGTCGCCGAACAGCACATCCGCGACAGCGTTACCGCCCTCGACACCGCTCCACCAGGCCTCCAGCAGCGCCGGAGCGTGGTCTTTGATCCAGGGGACCGTCAGCGGTCCGGCGTTCATCAGGACCACGACCGTCTTGGGATTGGCGGCCAGCACCGCCTGGACCAGCTCCTCCTGCCGGCCCGGCAGGCCCAGACTCGTGCGGTCGCGTCCTTCGGCTTCGATGGCGTTGGTCGTGCCGACGTACACGAGGGCCACATCCGCGCCCCGCGCGATGGTTACGGCCTCGGCAATGGAATCGGCATTCTCCGGTGCGCCCGTGGTGTACTTGAGCGACTCCAGCTCGAGGCTCAGGTTCGACGGTCCGGCCAGAATCATCCGGTCAAAATGCCCCGTGCAGGACGAACTGCGGGAACTCTTCCCGACCACCGTGAAACGAAACTGCCGGTGGCCGGCTCGATCGAACGCTTTGCTTCCCAGATCGACCGCGTTGTCGTAGCTTTCCGACGCCGCGTACATGTCGAGCCTCCGGCCCTGATCGACGTTGTCGATGCTGAGCTGGTAGATGCCCCGACTCGGAAAGCTCTTGTACCGCAGCTTGATCTCATAGACGCCGGGAGCCGGGATTTCCACGGGGAACTGGATGAATTCGCCCGCGGCGGCGGCATCGAGCTTGACGCTGGCGCCGCCGCTGAAGCCATCCTCACGGTCGATCTGCACGGCCGCGTTGGCGATCCCGCGGATCCCGCACCCCTTGGCGTACAGGATCTCGGTCCCCGGGACAGCGCGGTTTCTGATTCCCTGGAGCGGATTGACCGGATGGTCGGCCCTGCCGCTGTAGCCCCCGGGCGTGAAGAGATCGGCGTGCGGACCGATCACGGCGATCTTCTTGAGCTTGCTCTTGTCCAGGGGCAGGAAGCCGTTCTTGTTGGTCAGCAGGACGATGGATTCGCGCGCGGCCTGGAGTGCCAGGGCCCGATGCGCGGGACTGCAGATCACGCTCGGTGAAATCCTGCTGTAGGGGACCATCTCGGGCGGATCGAACTCGCCCAGCCGGAAACGGTCCCGCAGGACGCGGTAGAGTGCATCATCGAGCCGCTCCTGGGGCAACAAGCCCTGTCGCACCGCGGCCGGTATGTACGTCTCGAACTCCCGGTCGGAGAAGTCGCAGCCGGCGATCAGGGATTTGGCCACGGCGTCTTCGAAGGTCATCTTGCCCTTCAAGTGACCTTTGACCATCGTGTTGACGCCGCCCAGGTCCGAAACGACGAAACCTTCAAAGCCCCACTGCTTCTTGAGGATCTCCGTCAGCAGCAGCGGATTGATGTTGCTCGGGACGCCGTTGATGGCGTTGTAGGACGCCATCACCGACTGCGCCTGTCCTTCGACAATCGCATCGCGGAAGTGCGGCAGCCAATACTCGTGCAGCATCCGCTCGCTGACGGCGGCCGAGAGACTCTGGCGGTCCTGCTCGACGTTGTTGACCGCGTAGTGTTTGAGCGTGGAGGCCAGTTTGAGATACCTCGGGTCATCGCCCTGCAGCCCCCGGACATAAGCCACGGCCAGGCGGCCGGTCAGGAAGGGATCTTCGCCATAGGCTTCCTCGTTGCGGCCCCAGTAGGGATTGCGGCCGATGTTGATGACCGGGGCGCGGTAGATCAGGCCTTTGTGCTGAGCCTTGACGTTCGGGTCCTGGTGCCAGAGGTTGTAGATCGCCCGGGCCTCGTCCGAGATGACTTTCGCCTCCTCATGCACCAGTCTCGTATCCCAGGTCGCGGCCATGGCGATCGAGATGGGGAACATCGTCGTCGGCCGGTCCCAGCAAACGCCGTGCAGGCACTGGTTCCACTGGTCGGACCGGATGGCGAAGCGCTCGACCGTCGTGCCCCGGTGGTTCAGCAACATGGCCTTCTCTTCCAGCGTCAGCCGGGAGATCAGGTCCCGGACACGTTGCTCCACCGGCCGGGACGTATCCAGGTACAGCGGGCGTTCGGCGGCCCTTCCGACAACGCTAGCCAAGATCGTAAGCACCGCGATCAGCAACCGGGGCGATCCCAGCGGCGGGACGTGTCGGCATGGCTCCATACGTGGACAGGGTAGGATTCGAACCTACGTAGTCTTACGACAATGGGTTTACAGCCCATCCCCTTTAGCCGCTCGGGCACCTGTCCGGGTACGCCCAGGCCGGCTCAAATCCGGCCTAGCCGCTTCATTAAACACCAGGCCCCTCAGGCTGTCAACAGCCCAATCGCCGGAAGAACACGAAAAAACGCCTTGTGTCCCACGCCGCGGCGCCGGGACGCAGGGTCCAAACGCCCGGTGTTATCCGAACGCCACCCGGATGACCCCGACCGCCCGGTCGAAAGGCGATCCGCGCGGTGCGGTTGCGGCGGCC
>JALORE010000132.1 GCA_025459125.1 Planctomycetota bacterium
CCCACGTGCTCAGCAGCTCGCCGGTGCTCCCGCCCTCGGCCGGCAGCCGCGTCACGCCCGTCACCGCCGGCGGCACCAGGTCCGCCACGTCCACGTCCAACACGTAGTGCGTCCAGGGCCCGCCCACCGCGTAGTCCGCCTGCCCGGCCGCATCGCTCTCGATCAGCCCGTAGCGCGTACCGCTGCCCACGTCGTTCCAGGTCGGGCCGCTCCAAGTGTGGCCAAAGTCCTCGTTCCCGTAGTTGTCCGGCTGGCCGTTGCCCCAGTTGGTGTACGTCAGCGCCTCGCCGCTACTCCAGACCCAGGTGCCCTCAACCACTTGGTCGCTTAGCCCGATCCAGAAGTTGTTGTTGAACGGGCTGAAGGTGCTCCAGAGCCAGTTCCATTCCGCAACGTCCTGCACCGCCACCAGGTGCCCGCCCCGGGCCACCGCCTCCGCCTCCGCGTCGTTCCAGCTCAGGGCCGCGCTGGTCCACTCGTACCGCCGCCAATTGTGGACCCAATACGGCAGGCTCTTCACCTCGGCGTAGTAGGTGCCGGTGGCGGTGACGGTGGCCCGGAAATGCCCGTCGGCGAAGCTCCCGTCGTCGTCGGCCAGTTCCACCCCGTTGGCGTCGAACACACGCAGATAAGGTTGCAGGGGGCTGGTTGCAGGCAGGCGCAGGGTCAGCTCCAGCACCACGCCGGCATTGAGCAGCCCCAGCGTATAGCGGTCCTGATCGAGCGTGCTGCCGTCGGAACCCATCACCCAACCCGCGATCGACCCGCGTCGGTGGATACCCTGCTCGGTCAGGGTCACGCCGTCGGCATTGGAGTTGTTGTCGTAACTCCCATCAGTCTCCGCCTCGGCACCGCGCACCACGTCCACGCGCACGGCGTAGTTGCCGGTGGTAGTGCTGTAGTAGTACTTGCCCACACGCAGGGCATAGGTACCGTCCGCGGGAACGACATAGCCGCTGATGTAGCCGTCGGCCCCGGGGCCCGCATCGTTGTCGCCCGCCACGTAGTTGCCGCTGGGGTTGTACAGTTCGACGTTCGGGTCCACGCCGTTCGTCAGGCTCATGACCGTAACGTTGACCCGGTCGCCCGCGTGCGCGGCGAAACTCCACCAATCCTGGTCGCTCCACCAGTCGTAATTGCTCGCGGGGTCCTGTGAGCCGATGCCCAAGCCGAAGGAGTAGCCGGCGGGGTCGTCGTACATCGACAGCGGTCGGGCCTGGCCCTGGCTGCCGTTGTCGGCCGTCTCCAGCCCGTAGGTGGAGCCCGCGGGCAGGCTCACCGTGGCGGTGACCACGTAGTCGCCACCGGGGCTGCCGTTGCCGTCGCCGTCGAGGGTGTTGCCGGCCCAGTCCAGCAGGCCGCGCACCGTCAGGCGGTACGGCCCGCTGGTCACCGTCCCGGTCAGCAGCTTGAGGCTCACGCGCGTGCCGCCTGTGTAGGCGGGCGCCTGCTGCACGTCGTAGACCACGTCGTCGGCGGTATCGAATGTACCGTCAACGCCGGCGCCGCGGAAGTCATAGGCCGCCGCGTTCTGCACCGAAGCGGCCATCAGGTCCTCGCTCACCCGGAAGCTGATGCCGCTATTGATGACGATCAGTGGCCAGACCAACGAAGTCAGGTTGTCCACGCCCAAGAGACGCGGCGCGACCGCATCCTGGATCACCGCGTCAAGTACGTACTGTGCCGCGTTCCCAGCCGTGACGGTCCCGCCGGGGGCGGCATCCTCGACCACCGCATAATAGGCCCCGTCGGCCGTCGTGGTGCCGGAGAACACGCCGTTAGTGGGGTCGCCCTCGTCGTCGGTCACGGCCACCCCAGCACTGTCGACCAGCTTCACCTTGGGCACGAGCGTGCTGCCGGCGGGAAGTCGGAAGGACAGATGAACCGTGTTCCCTCCGTTCAGGTTGCCGAGGAAGAAGAAGTCTTCGTCGGTGTTGGTCCCATCAGCCGCCATGATCGTGCCGACGATGCTGCCCGTGGCGGTCTGCCCCGCATTGGTCTTGGGCAGGGTGTTGGCGCCCGCGATGCTGTCGTTGGCGTAGCCGCCATCCGCTTCCAGGGTCGCCCCACGGCTCACGTCCACGCGCAACTGGTACGGCCCGGTGCCGCTCTGGCCGTTGACGCGGACGAAATATGTGCCGCTGGTTTCAATCACGTAGCGCACGATTTGTGCATCGGGTCCGGGCCCGGCATCGTTGTCGCTGACCAGCGAGCCGTCGGCCGCGTTGCGCAGCTCCACCCGCGGGTCGAGGGCGCTGGCCGGGGTGTCCACCGCCACGGTGATCACGTCCCCCGCCAGGGCTTCCAACCGCCAGTAGTCGACGTCGGCCGCCCCCTCGATCGCTCCCAACCCAAACCCGCGGTGGTAGTCGCTGTCACTCGGGCTTTCGATCACGTCGAGACGCGTCGCGCCCTCACGAACATCGTTGTCGACGGTCTCGATCTTCACGCCCGCGGCGTTGGCCACGGTGAAGCTTCTGGTGAAATCGTCACCACTGACACCGTTGCCGTTGCCGTCCAGGGCGAGCCCCGCAGAATCCGTCAGAGCGCCGGCAGCCCGGAATCGGTACCGCCCAACCGGAAGAATGCCTCCCGCAACGTCCAGGGTGACCGTCGTCCCCGTATAGTACGTCGGGCTGACGGTGAGCGGATAGAGCACATCGTCGGCCGTATCCAAGACGGCATCCGCGCCCGCCTCACGCAGTTCCCAATTGGCCGCGCTGTTGGCAGGACCGGGCAGCAGGCCCTCGTTCGTCTCCACGGTCAGCAAGTCAATTGCCGCCGTGACGGAGCCACCCTCAGCCGGAAGCGGCTGCACCCCGACAATGATCGGCGGTCCGGCCAAAGCGGCGTACTTCGCGTTATAGTGAGCGATGAGGCGGTCCGCGGAAAGCGCGGAATTGAAAATCGCCACTTCATCAAGCATTCCTGGGAAGTAGCCATGGAAGGAGCCATAGCCCAGTGTCAAGGGATCGGCGCTGGTACCGGGTAAGCCGGAGCGGGTGCCCTGGGCGTCCAGCCGGCCATTCAAGTAGATGCGTGCTGTGCTGCCTTCGACCGTCACGGCGACGTGGGTCCACTGACCCACCGGAATGCTCGAGGCGGTGTACAGTTCCAATCGCGAAGAACCACTGTTGTACTGCTGGAAAAGCAGACGCCCGTCGGAACCCGAGGCTTCCCAGATCCCATAGTTCCGGTGGGTCGAATTGCCCTTGCCGCAAATTCGCTGCCAGTCTGCGGCCTCGGCGGTCTTGTGGTACCAGAATTCGATCGTCAGGTCGCCGGTGATCTGCAGTCCCGGCGCATCTGTAACGGAGACGTAGTCATCCACGCCGTCGAGCGCCACGGCAGTGTCGCTGTCGCTCACCCCAACGCCGGGCAGCCCGAGCGTCGCCCCGTTGACGTACGTCCCGTCGAGACTGTTGCCGGACAGGTCGGCCGCCACGGCGCCGGAAGTCTCGCCCAAGCGGTAGTAGGCCACCGGATGGTCGGCCATGATGCCGCCCGTCCAGAAGGAGCCCAGCCCCACGATCGTGACTTTCTCCGTCTGACCATCATAGGTGACGGGCTGCATGCCCGCGACCAGAACCGACCGGTCCCCGAAGGTCACAGCATTACCCTGAGGATCGACGATCAACTCATCCAATCCCGGCCCGCCGGCCACACTGATCGCGGCCTGGGCCGACGGCACGACCGTGACGACATCATCACCAGCGCCGGTGATCACGGCGAACGTCGTCAGGGCTGTCGCAACCAGGCCCGTGTCGTCGATGGTGATGGAATCGGCATTGTTGCCCGCAACGTCATTGGCACCGGTATCGACGGTGACGCTGGCGACATTCTGAAAGGTGACCGACTCGAAGGCTGTGCCTCCGCTGGTCCCGGCGATCCGATTCGTGGCCAGGGCCGGGCTGTCTATCATGATGCTGTCGGCTCCGCCCGTGGTCGTGAAGGTATAACTTGCGCCGCTGGTGATGGAAACCGGCTCCAGACCGGTGAAGGATATCGTGGCGGTTGTAACAAGATCGCCGAGGGTCACCACGCCGGAGTCGGCACCGACAGCCCAATAATCCATGGAGAACCGCGGGGCCGATGTCACGACGAGGCTATCATACCCTCCTTCGCCCCCGCGGTAGAATATATCGATAGCACCGGCGAGAGAGGAAAGCGTATCGATGTTCACGGAGAGTGTGTCGTCAGCCTCATCCGTGCCGATGATCTGCACGGCACGAACGGCAGCGGCACTCCAACTGCCGATCCACACGTCCCCGTCGGCCAGCAACTCGACCGCCGGCACGTCTTCACCACGCAGGCGAAGCGTCAGGGCGTTTTGATCCGGAGATGCCTGGAACACCAACAGCCCGCCCGTAATCTGGGCCACGCCGGGCGCGGGGCTTTCAGGAGAGTCCTGCGGTGGCCGAAGGGTCTCCAGCGGCCGGTCCGCCACGGACGGCAACGCGGACTCCAGGGGGTCTGCCGGCCCCACCAACACCGTCATGACCCCGGCCAAGCCTTCGCCTTCCGCCAGCTCTTCGGCCGCCCCGGTCAGACCGGGATTCCAGTCCACGACAATCAGGTCTTCGACGAGTCGGTCGGCCGCCACAGGGGCCAGAGGCAGGTTGAGACCATCAGCGCTGAGCAACAACCGCGGCTCAAGCTGTTCGAACTCCGGTGGGCACAGGGGTTTCGCCTCTCTCGCTGTAAGCCTGACTCGAACCCGATTCCAGAGCCCCATCCTGTCCCCAACCCGACTTCTCGTGTGGATTCCCGACTGTGGTTCAGGCCATCCAGTCCGGGAAGCAATTTCGCCGACGTCCCAGTTTCGACCGGACGAACGTCATTTATATCCCCCTTCCCAGAGAATGTCAAACATTTTCACGCGTGACGGCAGTCGGTCGTCGGTCGGTCACGTTGAACCCGGCCTGTCGAGCGGATCCGCGCAAAACTCCTTCCGGTCGCAGGCGGGGCAATGAGCGCCCCGCCAGATACCGTCGAACTGCTCCATGATCGGATCGATCAGCGCGGGCTCGGTGGTCACGATACCCGCTTCGAAATTGCGCCGGCGGGTGCTCTTGGCCCCAACCCCGGCCCCGGTCAGATTGGCGCTGCCCAGGTACGCGAAGCTGCCATCGACCACGACGCACTTGAGGTGGACTCGGGGGCAGAGCATCCGCTCCAGCCCCTTGGCCAGGTTGCGGTACCGGTCGAAGTCCCGGCGAAACGCCGAACCGGGCTCTTTCGCATGGAGTAGCCGAATCTCCACCTGCCGACGTGCCAAGTCCGACAGGATCTCCAGGAATGGGACCATCTTACCCCGTTTGTGGATGTGCAGGTCCTTCAGATCCGCGGTGGCCAGCCAGAGCAGTCGCTTCGCTCTGGGAACGGCCTCGCAGACAACCTGCTCGTAGATCTCCCTGTCATTCACGAACTTCAGCATGACGGCCCGACCGATGCACCGCCCAAAACCCGCGGCGGCCGGATCAATCTACGGGCGACCCCACCGCGTTTCAAGACCCAATTGCGGGAATCCGGGGCCCCGTATCACGCGCCACCAGGACAACTCTCCCGCTCCGCGCTTATTTTTGCTTCCGGCGTTTGGATTTTGACCCGTTTGGCTTACATTCTATGTAGCCATCCTTCTTTCATGGGGTCGACTTCCGATAACATCAGGCAGGGAAACAGGGAACAGAGGTTGGAAACGGGGGCCGCGCATGGCAACACAGCGTCTATCGGAGCATATCGTGCTTGTCACCTTGCCCGCGGAGCCAGGTACCGGCAACGATCTCGAGATCGTCGCTCACGCCACGCATCCGGGCTCGGAAGACGATGTGATCGTGGACTTCTCGTTGGCGGAGGTCCTGCCTTCGGCAACGATCTGCAACCTGATTGTGCTGGAGCGCATGTTGAGTGCGGCGGGTCGCCAACTGGTACTGTGTTCGGTCTCGCCCAAGGTCAAGCTGGCGTTCCGGCAGGTGGGCCTTCACAAGCTCTTCCAATTCACCGAGGACGAGTTCGCCGCCGTGAAGTCCCTCAATCGCAGCGAGTGCCCGTATCCGTAGCGCTATAGCCATTCGTCGATCAGATCATCGGCCTGAGCCGGCAAGATACCCGTCAGCCAGGCCAGATCGACGACGGTGAAACGCTTGCGGATCTCGTGCATGTGGAGAATGGCGGACTTGACCCGTTCACGCGAGCAGCCGATGTCGGCCACGGACACGGCGGCTCCGGCGCGCTGGAGCCACGCGCGAATCGTTTCGGGGCTTTGGGTTTCGGCGGCCAGTCTGGTCCTGAGCTGGTCCCACGCATCGTGCCCCGAGATCTTCCGCACGATCGGCTCCAGTCGCGCCTTCTTCGCGCCGTATTGCTCCGCCACGGCGGCCACGACCGCCGGCGACGACCAGAAACCTGCGTCGATGGCCACCGGCACGGGGCAAAAGGCGGGACTGTCGAGGGCCAGGATCCGCTGAAACAGCGCGGCCGAGAGGAGCGTCCCGAGACCGACCTGCCGGCCGTGCAGATCGTGGGTTTCGCCCCGTACCTCGGCGATCATGTCGAGGGTGTGGCTGAACAGGTGCTCGCCGCCGCTGGCGGGGACGCTGGTACCGACCAGCGTCATGGCCATGCCGGTCCAGAAGAGGGCCTCGAACAGGCCCTGGATGGCCTCGTGACGACGGTCCCGGATGTCCTCGGGGTGGTCGAGGTACAGAGGCTCCAGGTCCGCGACAATGCCCGCGCAGAATGGGCAGTAGTACTCGTCCGAGAGAAAGTGGTTCATCACCCAGTCGGTGCCGCTCTGCTGCTTGGCGATGGTATCTCCGAACCCGGCGGCGGTCATCTCCGGCGGCGCCTGCTCGATGATCCGCGGCTCCGCCAACACCGCCACGGGGGCGCGCGCCTCGAACAGCACCTTGACTCCGCCGACCGTGGGGGCCACGTTGGCCGAGGAATAGCCGTTCATCGACGCCGCCGTCGCCACCACCATGTAGGGTATCCCCAACTGGAAGGCCGCCCACTTGGACAGATCGTTGATCACGCCGCTCCCCACGGCCACCAGCAGGTCGGGCTGGACCCCGCGCAATTGCCGGACCAGCGGCTGGACAGTCACGTCATCGCACACCGGTCCCGCATGCGGCCGGTCCGGAACGAGGACCCGCGTCACACCGATCCCGGCCTCCCGGAGCGTCTTCTCGGCCTGCCGCCCGCAGACCCCCCACGTGCGGATATCCGCGACCAGGACCGGGCGCTGGGCGTCCCCGCCGTCCTGCCGGATGATCTCAGACAGCGACTCCACGGCACCCGGCGCGTACACCAGCTTCCGCACTGGCACCTGGTGCACCCGGCCGCACTTACAGGCAAAGCTCGTTCCCAGCAATCGCGATAGTTCCATGTGGCAGAATCCCAGAGACCGTCTGATGGTTGTCGCCGGACCAGTGTAAGGCAATCGCTTTCTGCGGTCAATCGATGCTGTTCCGCAACGGGCATGAGGTTGCCCCCCCCGGGCAATCGGGAGTATAATCATCGGTGTCGCAGCAACTATCGCCAATCGGAATACCGAGGATGAGCATGAAGAGAAGAGACCTGCTGAAATCCGCCGGGCTCGGTGCCGCTGCGCTCGCGCTGGGGACGCCGGCGGGACGGGCCGCCACGATGGCGAAGAAACCCAATGTCGTGTTCGTCTTCGCCGACCAGTGGCGGGCCCAGGCCACCGGATACGCGGGTGACAAGGACGCACGCACGCCCCACCTGGACCGCCTGGCCCAAACCAGCGTGAACTTCCAGAACGCCGTCTCGTGCTGCCCGGTGTGCAGTCCCTACCGGGCGAGCCTCCTGACAGGGCAATACCCTCTGACCCACGGCGTATTCCTCAATGACGTGCGGCTCCGCAGTGAAGCCGTCTCTCTCGCCGAGGTGTACCAGCGTGCCGGCTATCAGACCGCCTACATCGGCAAGTGGCACCTGGACGGGAACCAGCGCAGCGCCTTTATCCCCCGCGAGCGCCGGCAGGGCTTTGAATTCTGGCGCGTCCTGGGTTGCACGCATGCCTACAACAACTCGTTCTATTACGGTGATGAAGACGCCCGGCAGCGATGGGATGGCTATGACGCGATTGCCCAGACGCACGAGGCCCAGCAGTACATTCGGACTCATGCCGGCAGTCAGCCGTTTCTGCTCGTGCTGTCCTGGGGCCCTCCGCATGATCCCTATCCCACCGCGCCGCAGACCTATCGAGACCGCTTCCGGCCCGAGAACCTCAGCTTGAGACCGAACGTACCCGAGGCCCTGCACGAGAAGGCGCGGGTGGCCCTGGCCGGCTACTATGCCCACATTGCCGCGCTCGACGACTGCCTCGGCAACCTGTTGGGAACGGTGCGCGAAGCCGGCATCGAGAAGGACACGATCTTCGTCTTCACCTCGGACCACGGGGACATGCTCTTCTCCCACAGCGGCCAGAACAAGCAGCAACCATGGGACGAGTCGATTCGCGTGCCGTTCCTGCTGCGTTACCCCGCCCTGCTCGGGATGCAGGGTAGAACCCTCGATCTGCCGATCAACGCTCCGGACATCATGCCCACCCTGCTCGGCTTGAGCGGCATTGCCATCCCCGAGACCGTCGAAGGCACCGACTTCTCCCGCGTGCTGGCCGGCCAATTGCCGCCCCCGGACTACGCGGCCCTGGTCGCCTGCCCGTCGCCTTTCGGACAATGGACGCGACAACGGGGCGGCCGGGAGTACCGCGGCGTGCGCACGCGCCGGTACACATATGTCCGCGACCTCCAGGGCCCCTGGCTGCTCTACGACAACCTCCAGGACCCGTATCAACTCGACAACCTCTGCGGCAAACCCCAGCACGTCGCCCTGCAAGCCAGTCTCGACGCGCTGCTCGCGCGGAAGCTCAAGGAAACGAAGGATGAGTTCCTCGCCGGCCCGGACTACATCCAAAAGTGGGGCTACGAGGTGAACGAGTCCGGCACGGTCTCCTACACGAATTAGCAGGCCCGGACCGCGCCCAGGCTGTCATGCTGAACGGAGGGAAGCATCCGGGCACCGAAGAAGAGGTTTCGCTCACTCGCAGCCCAGATCCTTCGCTGCGCTCAGGATGACAAGAGGAGCGCACGGCGTGGATGTGAACCCGCGTCAGGCCAACCGCCCATCGCGGAGCTGGATGGTCCGCGTGGCGAACTCCCGTGCGGCGGGTCCGTGCGTTGCGACGATGACCGTACCGCCTTCCTTCTGAAAATCCTGCAGGTGCCGAAGAACACAGCGGGTGTTATCCGGGTCGAGGTTGCCGGTAGGCTCGTCGGCCAGGATCAGCTTCGGCCGGTTCAAGAGGGCCCTTGCGATGGCGGTCCGCTGTTTTTCGCCGGCGCTCAGCGCAGAGGGCCGGTGCCCGATCCGATGCTCCAAGCCCAGCCGCTGCAAAAGGGCTCGCGCCTGAACTTTTCCATCCGGGCGGTGCACCACCGCCGCGGCCAGCAGCACGTTCTCCAGTACGTTCAGGTACGGCACGAGGTGAAACATCTGAAACACGAAACCGATGTTCTTCGCGCGGAAGCGGGCCCGGACCGGACCGGCCATGTCATAGATCGCGCGGTCTTCGAACCACACCGTGCCGCTGCTCGGCCGCAGCATGGCCGCGACCATCATCAGCAGCGTCGTCTTGCCGCTGCCGCTGGGGCCGCAGACCGCGACGAACTCGCCCTGGCCGATCTCCAGGTTTACATGATCGAGCGCCCTCACCTCCCCCGCGGGCATCCGGTATGTCTTCGTCAGGTTCTCAAGAACAAGCATATCTGCCTTTATGTTCGACATGTGAGGTGTGATGTCCGCGGTGGGAAGCTGCCATCAGACTTCACAGTTGTCTACTCTTCGGTCAATGTTCTGGCGGGATCGTACGTGACAGCGATCACCGTCGGCACGAAGCTGGCGATCATCGCAAACACCGGTGCCAGGATGCAGGCCCGGATAAACAGGGACAGTTCCGGCTGCAGCATCGCCTTGGCGGTGATCTCGAAGACGCCGGGACCGAAATGCAGGCCCAAGCCGGTACCCACGAGGTAACCAACGCCTGCCCCGACCAGACCGACCAGCAGCGCCTTGCCAAGAAACAGCAGCATCACGCTGCTCGTGTTGTAGCCCAGGGCCCGCAGCAGGCCGATCTCCGGCCGGCGATCCCGCACATTCGTCACCGCCAGAACGCCGATCCACACGCCGCAGGCGATGATGACGAAGGGAAGCAACACCGCGAACACGTTCCGCACCATCTGCCTTTGCTTCGTGCGTGCCTCGGCCACCGACTTGGCCTGGAAGACCTGGGCCTCCGGCAGAATCGCACCGATTTCTTTCCTCAGCGTCGCCACCGGGTCGCCCTGGGCAAAGCACAGGCAATCGACGGCCTTGATCGCCGTGATCTGTCCCGGCAATTCCAGGATCTCCTGTGCATCGCGGAGGCTGCATTGAATCCGCATGTCGTCCAGCTCGCCGGATTCGGCCAGGCAGCGCTCGACCTTCAGTGTCTTGCCGTTGAGCTCGATCGTGTCACCCTTGTGCAGCGACAGCGTCTGGGCGACCTGATACCCGACGTAGGCGGTTCCCGGCGCCACAGCGACCGTCATCGCCCCCTTGGCCTGCCCGGGCGCACAGACCTCAGGAGCCAGACCCGTCAGGATCACATCCAGGCCGCGGCATTTCGTCTTGCCCTCCAGCGTCGCCAGGAGATGGTTGTAGGAGAAGCTATTCTGTGCCGCGAGCTTTTCCAGGTAGGACTCCGGCATCGTCTTGTCAGGAATCCCGACGATCAGGTAACCGCCGATGTCCGCGTCCTTGGCGACGATGCGCAGGTTGTAGCCCATCTTCAGCATCAGGCGGGCGGTCTCCCGCTCCGAGGCTTTCGAGGCGGTGAAGAACGCCACCAGAAAGGCGACCGCGGTCATCACAGCCAGCACTGCCAGCAGGAAATTGACTTTACGGTGCCAGAGTTCTTTGAGAATCATTCGCAGGATGACCATGTTGCTCCAAATCACTCCAGTGCACGTTGCTTCATGACTTCCTCGCTCGCCAGAGAATGACCACGGAGGCCACTCCCACGAGCGCGGCCATGCCACCGAGAGAGACCGCGAGAACCTGTCCCACCAGCGCGGGTCTCGCCTCCTGGGCAACATCAGGGGTGATCGGACGACCAACCGGCGGCTCCGTCATGGCCCCTGACGGGCCGGGAAGCGGGATGACCGGACCGCCCGCCGGCGGCTCCGCCAGCGCCCCGGGAGGGCCGGGACGCCATGGTGGGAGTTCCTTCTCCACGACCTCGATCTTCGGTATCGTCTCCTCCACGTCACCGCCCACCTCGATCTCGCGGTAGTCCAGGGGAGCACCCGGGTAGTCGAAACCGCCCATGCCTCGGCGGACGATGGAGACCATTTCCATTTTGATCATGGGATTCTCCGGGTCGAAACCCAGGCTCTCCACGGCCTTCTGCTGAAGGGTCGGGTCCCAGCGCAGCGGCAGCATCGTCCCCTGCAGCCAGCGGTGATCCAGGCCGCACTCGCAGTCCCCGCCGATGATCGAGAGAATCTGCATCAGGTTGTCCGCCGTGAGAGTCTCGCCCGCCATCAGCGGTCCGAGCCAGCGGCCGCGACCGTAGAAGACCGCTGCGTGAGGTTGATTGACGTCCGCGGGCTTCAGGCGGAACGTCCAGAGCAGCACATGCTCGCGGGCCAGCGATTGGTGGTCCAGCACCACCACTTCCGGCGGCTTCTTGATCGGCTTCGGGAGAAACTCCATCTGCGCGCCGATCTGGCTGAGCGACGCGGAAACGATCTCCCGCGCCGTGGCGTTGGCCTTCGATTCGGGGCCTTCGATCAGCAGCACCACGCCGTAGGCATTCGCGCATTTCTCCAGGATCTGCCGGCGGGTGACGGAACTGAGCAGGCCATCCAGGGCACGCGTCAGTTGCGTCGTGGTCTGGGTGGCATCGTCAAACGCAGCTTGGCGATGGTCTTCTTCGCGTGCGATCGAGCCCTCGCCAGGGCCTTCGGCCTTGACGATGCCACCCGACGGGGCCTCGACCAGCGGAACAGGCATCGACTGGCCGTCGGGAGAGACCAGAACCGCGGCGGGGAAGCGGTCGATGCCGTGTGTCCGGGCTATCTGCAGAGCCGGATGATTCGCATCCGCGCCGGGCGGGACCGGTTCGAGTCGCACATTCGTATCTACCAGGGCCACATCCATGGCTTCCTTCAGGCCGGTGACGCCGACCGCAGAAGTTCCTGTCGGCAGGTACACACAGAGCCGATAGGGCTCGATACCCACATCGATGAAACCCACTTCACGAACGTTGTACTCGCAAGCGTGTAGAACAGAGACTCCGCCGGCGAGGCAACACAGGGCCAGTATCGCAAGCTGTTTCGATCTTCTCACGTTAGAGTGCTCCTTTGGAGGGTCCGAAGCCCAGGACCTTTCCGTCGGTCAATGTGACAATCGCCCGGCCGGCCCCATCCACGGCCAGACCCCAAGGCGCCGGCGGCTTCGGTAATGGTTGTTTCCACAGGATCGTGCCGTCCGTCATGCGGAAAGCGACGAGCTCCTTCTCGGCCACCACCACGACCGCATTGCGGCAGACGGCCATAGCCTGGGCCTCGCCGGACTCCACGGACCATTCCGGCTTGCCAGGTGGAGCGATCTTACGCCAATCCACGAGGAACCGGTTGCCCGGATTCGCCATTCTCCGGGCGAATTCCCGGTCGTCGAAATCCCGGAAGCCCATGACCCGGTGGGTATTGAGATCGGAGGCCCAGACCACAGACACCTGCCCCGACGAGGCGAGGAAGGCCCGGTTGAAGACGGTGTTGTCGTAGACGCCATAGGCCGGGTGGCTGTAGAACGGGCGGCCGCAGGCCACCACCTGGCCGCCCAGCAGGGACAGCTCCCAGCCCCGCGGGGCCCGCGAGCTGCACGCGGCCAACTGGGCGCCGTCGTTCAGGCACTTGCCGGTCGCCGCATCGTAAACCGCCGGGGATAGGGAGGTCCCACCGGCCAGGTAGAGCTTGCCCTCGTGCAGCAGCAGGTGGCCTTGCACGCTCACACCTGTACGTGCCTCGCGGTCGAGATGGCCCGAGGTGCTGTTGTGCCATTTGACCTCGCCTGTCCTGGCGTTCAGCGCGTACAGGTACGTGCCATCGTAGTTCGCAATCCCGGCAGCACAGTAAGCAGTGCCGTTGTCCACGAGGACACCCGTCGCCACCGGCCACGTCGACATCAGCGTGCCGTACACCGGGATGACGCGCTCGGCCGGCGCTGCACGGAAACGCCAGCGCGGACGACCGGTGGCAGCATCGTACGCATAGACCCATCCGTCCCCGGAACCGACGAAGGCACGCCCTTCCCAGATCGTCGGCGGCATGCGGATCGCCCCGCCGGTGCAGGCCTTCCAACGGAAATCGCCTGTGGCGGCATCGATCGCTCTCACGATCCCATCCGCCCCGCCGACGAACACCAGCCCACCGGCCGCGGTCGGTGCGGACATGGCTGGCAGCCCCGGCACGGTGGACGCCTTCGGATCGAACTGCCACAGCAACCGAGTATCTGCCCCGACTTCCGCCGGCGTGGCCGCAGTGCAGGCGCTGTCCGCCCGGAAGCTCGGCCAGTCACCAGGTAGCGTACGCAGGCCGGTGTCCCTCAGTCCTTCGTAACTTGTACCGAGGAGGCGTTCGGCCGGGCGGACCTCGGGAGTGAAATCGAAGTCCCCCGCAGGGCCGAGGCAGGTGATGCCGTACAGCGTCAACTGGCAGTCGCACACCGAGGGCCACCAGTACAAAAGACCATTCGCAATCGTGACCCCTTCCTGGCAGACCGGGCGCATCGGCGAGATCCACTGCGGGCGCAGGGACGCCATATCCAGCCGGACCGAGCCATCCTCCGCCCGGAAGAAGATCGCGTCCGCTGAGCCTGTCGGGCGCGTGCAGGCCCGACGCGGTTTGGCGATCTCCGCCAGGATCTTCCCCGTGAGCGGATCGAACTTGAAGCTGCCGTGCTTGTCGATCTGGCCGCTGATGCCGTAGACACCATCGTCGCGCAGGACGAGCTGGAAGTTGCTGTACGCGTTCTCCCACAAGATGTGGCCATCCTCGGCGGAGACGGCCAGCAGTTCGCCAATGGGCGGCCCGGCGAAATAGAGGGCCTTGTCGCTGCACTTGAGGTAGCACGTGGTCCGCCAGTTGGTTCGCCAGTCCTGACGGTTCTGGTATTCGCCCAGCGCGGCGAAGAGCTTCGGAGCGTTCTCCCGGGTCTGGCGCCAGACCTCGTTGCCGGTTTTGGCCTCGAGGCAGACGAGATAGCTGCCGAAGCGGAAGAAGTAGATCCGGCCGTTCTTCATGCAGATGGCCCGGCCGTCAATCGGTTCCTGCTCGCGGTGGCTCCAGAGGACCTTCTTGGTCTCGGGATCGATCGCCAGAACGTGGCGCCCATAGCCCCAGGGGTTTTCGGGCTGGTTCCAGCCCTCCGAGATCGGCGCCCACGGCCAGCCGTGCGTCTCGCGCTTCCAAAGTTTCGTTGAGTCCCGCTGCTCCGGCTCGCCCATCATGGCATATAACACCCCGTTCTCCAGGGCCATCCACTTCCAGAACGTACCACCCGCTTGCTCGACGGGCGGAGCGATCTGATCCAGCAGCTTGCCGGTGGCCGTGTCGATCACCTGGCACGATTTGTCGTCGCCGAGGTACAGCTTCGTCGGGGTCGCGATCATCGTGTTGCGGTGGATCATGACCCCTTCCGTCAGGTCCCGCTGCCAGAGGATCGAGCCGTTGTAGCCATTGAAAGCGACGAGCTTGTTGAGATAGGGCTCCTCCCGCTCCTTGAACGCGACATGGCCAAACGCCTTGAACACACGCCCGGCAGACGCGACGCAGACCTGCGGCAGTGGCGCGTACCGCGGCTCCGCGAAGAACTGCGTGAGATAGGGCGCCACTACGACCTTGTCCTCCGACTGCGGATTGTTGTCGGGTCCGTGATAGGGATGGGTCCAGTCGTCCACGCCCGGCGGGAACGGCTTGGTGACCGTCCGGTCCGCGAGGATGACCTTGCCTGCCGGCCGGACGACCCGCAGCATTTCCTCCGTCGCAAAGATGCGCCGGCTCCCGAGGGCGATGGCAACGTCCGCCACACTGCCGGCCAGATGCAGCTTCTGACCGCCCTGCCCGACAAAGATCCGGGTCCCGTAGTAGCCCGTGTCTTCGACTCTGCGACAGACCGACTCGAAGTCCGTCGGCTCGGGCAGTTGCGTATAGATCAGCAACTCCGTCTTTCGCGCCAGGTCGAGAGCCAGATCGCAAGCCCCCTCCCCCACGACGACGCAGATTCCCTGCCGGGCTCCCACCGCGTCTGTCACCTGCAGTGGAGACACGACCTGGGCCGAGACGAGCCCGGATGCGATGATGATCACGAAGGCACCTACCAAACTGACGATCCTTGTGCGGTTCATGACGCTCCCCTTTCAAAGTCTTCTTCGTAGGGCGAGCGTCCCCGCTCGCCAAAGGACGTCGTGTGGGACGCACGACCTACGAAGAGCCCATTCGAACGAACGTTCTATTCATCGTACTTTGGAGCGCGTCCTAAGTCAAAGGACTTGCGGCCTACTTTGGACTCGCGCCGGAACCGGCTGTGAGGGCTTGTCCTACCTTCGAGAGGAAGTTCGAGTACACGGTGTCTGTGATCGCACGTTGGTTCTGGTCCAGGCCCAGGCGAACGATTACCATGTTCCACTCGGGAATGACGAACATGTCGTTGTTGTTGAAGCCGCTGGCGCTGTACGTGCCGACCGGCACACCCGGCCATTTGCGCCGGCCGTCGGCCTGAACACCGTTGACCCACCAGTTGCAGCCGTAGGTGCCGCGGCCGTCGGCCCCACTGTCCGGCCATAAGGGCAGCGATACGGGCACATGCGAACTCGTCGCGAGGTCCGCCCACTTCTCGCTGATGAGCTGACGGCCGTTCCAATGACCACGGTTGAGGAAGAGGTGACCCAGCCGGGCCATCTCCCGAGCGGAGATGAAGATGTGGTTGTTGCTATTGCCGGAGCCGCCGTTGACCGTAATCCCCTCGATCTTGCCGAAATCACCCCACCGCCACTGGCGCGGGTTCATGCCGATCGGGTCGGCGATCCGGCGTTTGAAGAAGTCCTGCAACGGTTCGCCCGCGATGCGGGTCAGCACGTTCCCGAACTCGTTCATGGCGGAATCCCAATAGGCATACTGCGTCCCCGGGGCGAACAAGGGCGTGCTGCACGGATCGAAGGGCGTCGGGCTCGGTCCATGCCGATAGCTACCGCGGGGCTCGTCCTGCCTCGCCCGGTAACCGCTGGTCATGGTCGTGAAGTGACGCAACGTGACGGTCGGATAGGTCGCGGCCAGAGTGGGCAGGAAATCCTTTACGGGCGTATCGAGGGTCACCTTCCCATCGTCGATGAGCAGACCCAGGACCGTGCTCGTGAAGGATTTCGTCGCCGACCAGATGCCATGCACCTTGTCGATATTCGATCCCTTCCAAACGAGATAGCCGTGGCGGATGATCGCCAGCTCGTTGGCGCCGTCCGGGCCGGCGTTGTCGCGGAGGTAGTCCGCTGCCATCTGCAGCCGGGCCGAATCCAGGCCCTGGGATTCGGGGGTCGCCTGCTGCCAATCCTGGGCTGG
>JALORE010000133.1 GCA_025459125.1 Planctomycetota bacterium
AGTCCCAAACACAGGATGTCTACCAGATAGACGCCAAAGAGAAGGTTGCCGTCGGGCTGACGACGCGAGACCAAGATGGTAGCCAAGCCCTTCTGCTTCCATGAAGCGTTGATCAGGCATTCGTACAGAGGATACTGCCGGGCCAGATGGATCTTCTTTCTGGCATCCAGCGTGGAATAGGGGATCGCTTCCAGGCGGACTCCTCTCCGGATCTTGTCCTTTTGTCGTTTCTTCATCAGCTTCTGCTGGCGTCTGGCTTCGTTTCTGGCCATGATCGGATTCCTTTCTCATTCGGGCCAAGTCAACTCACCGAGCCTGTTCAGCGGTTCCCCGCTGGCGGTGGGCGTTGATTCTGATGTTCTGCGGGCTATTGTCAGCTCCGGCACATTCGGATCGAGCCGGCCGCGGGTCCCACGCACACATTCATGCCACTGCGCGCCATTGTAATACGGGGGAAAGAGCTGGCAAGCATCTCTGGAGACCAGACGCGCTGGGCAGCGCCGGCGGACATCAGCCCCAGTCCTCCCAATTACGCTTGTCCAGCCACTGCTCGGCGGACACGATGGTCTGCGAGGCACTGGGCTTGATCGTGTAGCAGCACCATTTCCCATCCCGGAGGGCATAGAGGCACGTCCCGTGGAACGGTCCGGAGATCCCAGAGGCGACGAAGCGGACGAGCACCCGGTCCTTCGTCTTGTTGACCTCGGCGATCACCGGCCGGCGATGCATCGCGTACCAGTAGCGGGGCTCGGCCAGGACGCGCAGGGATATCTTGAGGTCTCGGTGCAGGATGACTTGCGCGGATCGTTCGCCTCCATGCGGCTTGGCGACCAGCGATCCGAGCCCATGAAAGGTCCCCCGGGTGTCTCGCTCCAAGACCCTGAGTACCGTCGCGAGCGGACCGCGTTTATGTTCCGTCCAGGAGTTGCGGTGCGGCGACTCCAGCAGCAACAACCGAGGACCGAGCGGCGTGATACGGCCAGTCTTCTCAGGCGCGACACGTTCTTGTCCGAGATATGTGACTGGCGCATGTAGTTGAAAATCTCATCTCGGCACTCAATTCCTTCCCGCTGCTCTTTTGGTATATGGGCGCACTGCTTACAAATGTGCATTCGGTGGCCCTTGCCGGAGAACGCCTCGTTTGGCTTTCGGCTGCCACAGATTCTACAGTGATGTCCGCGCCGTCTCGTCATGATCGTGTTGGAGAGACATTGGAGTCAGTGCTGCCGTCGAGTACGGTCACGCTTCGGTTGCGCTTCGGTCACCGTCATAAGTCTTTATTTGACAAGCATAAACCGTTTCTGCACAAGGACTTACAAAGTGTGATGTCGGACTGAAAATCCGTGTGTCGCTGGTTCACCCATGTGAGATGCAAGATCTCGCTGCGACGGAGGCCGAAGAGTAGGCTGTTTCTATGCCGGGGCTTGCTGTGCCCGGCCTTGATGGTGACCCGCAACCGGTCGAAATCGAAGTCACGCACCGTGAGGTTTCGGGTTGCGCCCCAGTGTCTACTCCTGGGACGTTGAGGCTTGTGTCCGCTCGTAGATCTGCGCGATGGCGCGGAGGAGGGGCTCCAGTCGGGCGAAATACTCGTCGTCGGAGAGATTGGCGCGCGCATCGCGGAGGTTCAGGACCTCGAGCTCCAGTTGATCGCGGGTGGCCCGTACCTCCGGCGGCAGGGCGGCTTCGGCGGGACTGGGGAGCAGATGGAGCTGGTGGGTGCGGTAGCCGTCGAGGGAGGCGCCCGCGCCGGCCTTCTTCGTGGCGCGGAGGGCGCGGAACCATTCGGCGGGCGTGCCCAAGCCGTCGCCGTTGTCGTCGAGCAGGGCGTGCTCGGTCGCCAAGCGGCCGGCAGCGGCGTAGAATTGCCCGGTCGCGTGCGCGGCGCTGAGGAAGGCTTCCAGGAGGGAGGTTTGGCCGTCTTTGTCGAGGTCGGCCGTCGGGTCGACGATCGCTTGGGCCAGGTACTGGCCGAAACGCGTGAAGTTCTGCTCGAAACCGCTTTTCGTGGCGGTGATGACGATCCGCCCGGGGGCGGACAGCGGCTTCAGGAACGGCGCGCTCGACGACGTCGTGTCGATCACCGCGACGGGTCTTGGCAGCGGCCGGAGCCATTCGGCCAGATCGCTCGCCGCCAGATCGGGACCCCGAAGA
This sequence comes from Planctomycetota bacterium, assembly GCA_025459125.1. Taxonomy (GTDB): domain Bacteria; phylum Planctomycetota; class Phycisphaerae; order Sedimentisphaerales; family Anaerobacaceae; genus PLanc-01. The sequence continues at coordinate 2,155 of JALORE010000133.1, forward strand.
TTGAACTTGGCGGTCCGCCCGTCGAACGTCCCATGGCCGATCAGGACCAGCCACAAGGCAGAGGATGGCGCTGTCGTCTGTGCTCCGTCCTCTGTTGCTTGTCTTCCGTCTTGCGTCTTTTGATCCGGATATGCCCTGACGGGCACACTACGAACCAGCTCCGCCAGGTTCGCCTGGAGACGTTCGCGATCGGAAGCGGCGCCGGGATCGTCGAGACCGACCGTGATGCACCGGGCCTCGCTCCGGGCACAGGCGTCTTGCCAAAGCTGGGCCCAGGCGGCGAATTGCGGAACATACTCCGGTGTCCCCGCAGCACCGACGACCACGAGGACCACGGGCTGCGTTTTCGAGCCTTGCCATGGGGCGGTCGCAGGGTGGGCTGTGCCCACCGCTTCTACCGCCGGCGCATGGTCCATGGTGGGCACGGCCCACCCGGCGATGCCGGCTAGGAGTATCGTCAGAGTTCTCACGCCATTCCTTTCCAGCGGCGCAGCGCCCATTCGGCGAGGAAGCAGGCCAGCGCGAAGAGGAAGATCAGCGGCTGCAGACCCGGCAGGTCCCACAGCGGCCGGACCCAGACTTCCGTGATCGGCACATCCCGATGCGCCAGGCCCCGGGCGAACCTCTCCAACTCACCGGCGGCAACGATCCGGCCGCCGGTCTGGCGGGCGATCTGCTCGAGCAGCGGCCGGTTGGTCTTGACGGACTGGAGCTCGCGCGCCTCCAGGTCCGCCGTCCAGCCGGTTTGGGCGTCGCCCAGTTTCGTCCCATCCGGACCGGAGACGGCAGCCTGGGCGAAGTAGCCGCCGCTGGCCCGCGGGACGTAGACGGCTTCGAAGAGGCCCCGTTCCCCCGGGACGGGGGTGGCGGTTAAACGGACCGAGGGCGGACGGTTCGGGGTGACGCCGGCATCCGAATCTGTGTCGGGGGCATCCTGCCCTCGAATCGCGGACGGGACGCCCGCGACACGACCATCGCCAAGGCCTTCGGCGTGGACGCTGCCACCCGTCGCGTTTGAGTTGCCGGCGGTCATCTGGCGCACGTCGATGGTCACCGCGACGCTGTCCAGCGGCTCGAAGGCTTTGTCGCGAACGCGGACCTGGAGGGTCACAGGCTGGTTGGTCTCCTCGGTCCTGTGGCTCGCCTGCAGGGTGATCCGGCCGGGCACGTCCGCGATCAGCCAGCGCAGCGTCTGCCGCCAGAACTTGTCCATGTCCTCGTGCATCTCGGGTTTGCGCATACCCCAGCGCCAGGTATCGCCGACCGCCAGTGCCGCGGAACGGCCATTGCCGAGCCGCTGGACGACCAACGCCGGCAACGGCTGCTGGTCGCCGGCGGTCGTCACGACGCTGGCCCCGGGCTTGACCGCGCGGAGGCGGTTGAACACCTGGAACTCCGGCAGGGCGGCGAGCCGCTGCTGCTCCTCCTGCTCGTTGGCCCGCAGCCGGGCCCAGGGCTGGAGCCAGCCCTCGCGCGTCAGGGTCAGACGCACGGCCGTCGTCGCCTCGGCGGGCGTTGGGTCCAGGTAGACCGGCAGGAGACTGCCGATGGGGGTATGCTGGTAGTTGCCCTTCTGGAACGACTCCTTGCCGCCCAGCATCAGGAAGCCGCCGCCGCGCTCGGCCACAAACGTGCGGACCAGGTCCATCTGGTCATGCGAGAAGAACTCCGCTTCGATATCGTCGAAGATGACGGCGCTGTATTCGTACAGGTCTTCTTTCGTCTTGGGGAAACCGTCGCGCAGCTCCACTTCATCGCGGGTATTCAGGCGGACCAGGACCGGCTGATCGTATTCCTCGGCCTTCTCCTTGTCCTCGGGGTCGAAGCCCCGGTACAGCGGGTTGGTCGTCTCGCCGGAGTGGCCCCGCCAGTCGTACTTCGGCTCGCGCCGCGCGACGCGCAGCAGCACAACGAGCTGCACCTGCTCATCCTCCTCGATGGCCCGCTTGAGGAACTTCAGGTCCCAGTTGGGCCGGCCGGCGACGTAGAGAATCCGGTAGGGCCCTTTGCCGCGGTTGACCACGACGTTCCGCTCGTTATTGACCAGGGTTGCCTCGGACCCGCCGGCCGCCGGGTCGACGGAGGCCTCTTCGCCCGCGCGGACGTGGTAGAAGAGGACGCCGGTCCGGTCGGGACGCAGCCGGAAGCGAAACGCCTGCTTCTCGCTGCCCTTCTCGACCGTCCAGGACTGCTGCTCGATCCGGTTGCCGGCGTCGTCCAGCAGTTCGACCGCCAGCGTCCGGCCCGTCAGGTGGGCGGTCTCGACATCCGCCTGGATCGTCACCGGGGCATCCTCGAACGATGTCTGGCTGACGGAGACATTGGCGACGGAAATGTCCCGGGGCGGCTGTCCTTCGCCCATGACGACCGGGTAGACCGGCGGCAGTCCGGACACGTCGTAGAACTGCGCGCCCGCATCCGTGGCGCAGCCGTCGGTCAACAGGAGGATGCCCGCCAGGGGCCGGTCGCGATAGCGTTCGGCCAGGGTTCGCAGGGTTGTGCCGAGGGCGGTGGCCTTGCCGTCGAACGTCAAGTCCGCGAAGTCCGTCGTGCGGCGCAGCCGGGAATCGAAGAGATACTGGCGCAGTTGAAAGTTCTCGGCCAGGGCCGCGAGCCAGCCGGTTTGCCCGGTCTGGAGCAGGTTCTGCAGCGTCGCGCCGCGGGTCTGGGCCGCGTCCTGGTCCCGGATGTTCATCCCACTGCTATTGTCCACGGCCACGACGAAGAGGTTGGCGCCCGCCTTGGCGCGCCGGCCGCTCCACAGTGGCTCGACCAGGCACAGCGCCAAAGCCAGGATGCCGAGCAGCTTGAGGCCGAAGGCGATCCGGGTCATCGGTCCGGCCTGGGCGGCACGCCGGTACGACCAGACCAGCAGGATCAGCGCCGCCAATAGCACCGCCGCCGCCGGCCAGAGCCAGGCATGGGACCCAACCGTGATCGTCCCGAGCATCCTCATGGCTCACCCCGTCCCAGATTCTCGAAATAGGTTCGGACCAGCTCGCGGTAACGGTCGGGCACCGGATCGCGGTCGATCGCGACCATCGCCTCCTTTGAGGCGAGTTGGGCCAGCCGCTCGCTGACGTGTTGCCGCAGCTCGACCAAGGGACCCAGGACCTGGTTCTGGACGACGTCCCACTGCGGCTCCTTGCCGTGCCGCTTCGAGTCGGCGCGGATCGCCCGGACATCGTCCCAGATCCGGGCCACCTCCTCGCGGAGATCCCGCTCGGGAAGCATCTCCTGCACATCGCGGAGCCGCTGTGACCAGGGGCCATAATCTTCGTCGTTGAACGGGCCCCGTGCCGCGGCCTGATCCCACGGGCCCGGACTCCCGGCTTCCCGCGCGGCGCGGGCGGTCACGTCGTTGCCGTCCCCGCCTCGCGTCCCAGCCCGGCGCCCGGCATTGGCCTGCTCCCGTCCGCCCTCTGAGCCCCGCGGCGGCTGTCCGCCCTCACGCGGCGCGCCGCCTTGCCGAGCCTGGGACGGCCTGCCTGATTGCGGATTGCGGTTTTCGGATTGGGGATTTGCAGCGGTGCCGTCCTGCGCTTGTTGCGCGGTGTTCTCCGGATTCTGCTCCTGATTCTGGGTTCCCTGCCGACTGTCGGCGGTCCTCTGCTCTCCGTTCTCCGGCCTCTGTCCTTCGTTCTCCGTTCTCCGTCTTCCATCCGCGGTCCTTTGTCCCTGGCCGTTGGCCTGCTGGATCAGCTCATCCAACTGCTGGCGGGCCAACCGCAGGGATTCCGCGTCATCGCCGAGAACGTTGCGGGCCGCTTCCTCGACCCCCTGCCGGAGCCGGTCGATGCCCTCTCCCGCGCGGCGCTCGATCTGCTGGGCCTGGGGCAGGAGGTTGCGCCGGAGCAACTCGCCGGTGGCCTCCAGCGCCTGGTCGGTGTCGCCGGTGCTGGTCTCGCGCAGGGTGTCGTAGAGCTTGCGCGAAAGCAGCGGCTCCGAGGCCTCCGCCTGGTCGCTGACGTTCTTCATCTCGTCGAGCAGCTTCTTCATGCTCTCCTGCTGTTGATCGGTCCGCTCCGCCAGCTCGCGGCTCGTATCGGAGCCGGTGAGCGACCGCTGGCGCGACTCCATCTGCTCCTTCATCTCCCGGGCGATCCGCTCCTGCTCCTGGTCGAGCTGCTGCGCCTCATCGCGCATCTCACGCATCTGCTCGGCGAACTGGCTGGAGGTCTGGCGCTGCAGATCCTCGCGCATCTGCTCCAGTTGCCGCTGGGCGCGGGTGGTGGAGGTGATGGCCCGGGAGAGCATTCCCTGCTCCATGGCCTCGGCGGACTCGCGGATGTTCGCGCGGGTGTCGTCGAGCCGCTGGCGGGCGTCGGCCGTCCGCTGGCGGTTCTGGGCATTCTCCATCTGCCGGGCGACCTCGTCGGTGTCGCGCAGCGCCTGAAGCTGCTCGTCCCGCAGCCGCTTGAGCTGGCGCAGCGCTTCCTGGCGCTGCTGCTCGTCCTGGGCCTGACGCAGGGCCGCCTCGGCCTCGCGCAGTCTGTTGCTCATCTCGTTCTGCCGCCGGGCCAGGTCCCGCAGCCGGTTGAGCATCTGCAGGTCCTGCCGCTGGCTGTCCTGCCGGCGGGACTGGGCCATGCGCTGGGTCTCGTAGCGGTTCTCCCGCTGGGTCAGCTCCAACTGCTGCAGTTGCTGCTGGAACCGCTCGGAATTGGCGTTATTGGACCGGCCCGCATTGCGGCCCTGAGCCACCTGATGCTCGCGCTGGCGCAGCTTGAGCAGTTCCTGGTAGGCCGATTGTTCCGCCTTCAGCGCGGGCGTCAGCTCCGATGTCGCCGCCGTATCCGAGGCCTGGGTCAGGTGCTTCACCGAGGTCTCCATGTGCCCGGCGGCCGCTTCCAGGGACTTGGCGGCCGTGGGGTCTTCGGCCTGGCTCAGAGACTCACGGGCCTGCTGCAGGACGTCGGCCTGAGACTGGCGCACCACGTCCAGATCTTCCTTGTGGTTCTCGATTCCCCCCGACCGCGCGGCCTGCTGCTGGATGTTCCAGGTGGCCGTGATGATCTGCTTCTGCAGACGGGCGAGCTGGTCCCCCTGGCGGTTCTGCTGGCCGCCTTCCTGGTTTTGCTGGTCCTGGAAAGACTGGCTCTCGCGGAAGATCTCCTCGAAGGGCCGGACCTCGGCAAAGTAGATGTCGCTGGCGGTCCGGCGCGGTTGGCCGTCGGGCCCGATGTCGTCGGCCCAGAAGTGGTAGGTCAGCAGTTGGTCGGGCTCGGCGTTGAGACTCTCCAAGGCCAGCAGGTACTGAATTTGCGGTTCCCGGCTCGCGGTGTCCTCCGCGCTGAGCTTGACATCCTCGCTTTCCGACCCCGCCAGGCTGTACGTCAGGCCGTAACCGACGAGGCCGTAGTCGTCGGCGACCTTCGCCTCCAGGGTCAGCTCTTCCAGGGGCGAGACCACCACGTCATTGTTCGGAAAGACCGGCGTCAGGACCGGCGGCTGGTTCTTCTGCACGTCGATCACGAAGCGCGGCGGCAGCTTGTTGGACCGTCCCCGGGCGTCCGCGAGGTGCAATTCATAGTGCTGGCTTTCCGTGGCGGTCAGCGACGTGATCAGTACGTTCGGATGCTCGCTGTCGATCGTCAGTCCCGGAGCGATGCCGGTCTTGGGGGCCAGCCGGGCAGTCGCCACCGGCTTATTGAGCGTGAAGGTCAGCGTGACCTCGGACCCTTCGACAACACTGATCTGGCGCGTGTCCTCGACGACCTTCTCCGGCAGCTTCGTATAGGCGGGATAGACGATCTTCGCATCCGCTTTGACCAGCTCCGGGTTCTGAAAGACGCTGATCGTGTAATCGCGCGTGCGCCGGCCCGCGTACTCGATCCGGTAGACGAGGTCGCCGCTCACCTCCTGGACCATGCCGCCGAAGACAGGGTCGTCGAGACTCTTGGTCAATGGTATCCGCTGCGGCTCCTGTCCCGTGGGGCCGTACACGAGACTCACGTCCGACGGCAGCCGCCCCTCGAAGCGCGCCAGGATCACCACCGGTGAGCCCTGTTCCACCTCGGTGTCGCCCGGCGTTACGGTGACGTTGTAGCCGTGACTCAACAGCCCTGCGCTCGCGGGCGCGCCCGACCGGGCACCGGGCCAGGCCAGGAGCAAGGTGAACAGCAGGAGAGACAACGCCCCGACGCGCGCGACGTTGGCCAGCAGGAGCCGGCCGGGAGGGACGCTCTGCAGCCAGTCGTGACCCGTCGCGTGCACAACCGCCTCGGCAATGACCTGCCTCTGGAGATAACCCCAGCGCCCGTCCGGGCCTTCGGGACGCTGTTCGATGGCGGCCAACAATAGAGCTTTCAGATCCGGGTGCTGCTGCTCGATGTTCCGCGCGATAGCCTGGTAATCCGGCCGCCGGCGACGGGAACGGTAGAGTGCCCACATGGTGGCCGCGACAACGGTGGCGCACAAGAGTCCCACCGCCAGCGGCGATTGCCATCCCCAGACCCGGTGGACGCCGATCAGAACAAGCCCCAGGAGTCCCGCCGTGAGCCAGTAATACGACAGTTGCCAGGCCAGGGACAGGTGCCGCCGGCGTTCGGCGACCGGCTCGATCTGTTGACGCAGAGCTTCCTCAATCATGGCTGGTCCCCTTCAGGCATGGGACTGGGACGGGTAAGCCATCCGCCCAGCCAGGTCTCGATCAGTAAAACCACGAAGGTCGCGGCCAGCACCCACCGCCAGAGCTTCTGCCGGGATTCCATCTCGGAGAAGCTGCGGTGGTGTGCGGCACGTTGGGCGGCCGCGGATACGGCCCCCGCGGTCGGCTTCAGCAAGACGCCCAGTTTCTCCAGCTCTTCGACCGGCAAGGGATCGGTGCGGCTCTCGGCGACCGGCAAGTTGACGGCGAAAGACGGCAGATTTCGCGGGGCGGCATCGCCCGAGCTTCTGTCGCGGGCATCGTGCCCGCGCAACGCGGGCGGGACGCCCGCGACACGACCATCGCCAAGGCCTTCGGGCTTGACGATGCCGCCGGGAGAGCCGAGATCGGCAATTGAATAGACTCCCGGCAGGTCCGTCTCCGTGAACGCTTGCCCGCCGGCTCCCACGCGGACGATCGCGCCGTCCGGCTTGCGAACCTGGAGGCCCGCGGCTTGGGAGAAGGCCCGGGTCGGCAGCGGGACCGCATCGCCGATGAAGTACTGCGACTGGCGTGAGGGGAGCGTCCCGCCGTATTCGAGGGTGCCGTAGAGCAGCGGGACGAACTTCGACGAGAGCGCCAGGTCGCTGTCCGACGGCTGCCAGCCGCTGGTCCAGACCAGCAACGCTCCTTTGCCGACCGGGATTTCCAGCCAGGCAGGGTCATCGTTCTCGTAGCGTGCCAGCACCCGCGCCCCGGGATAGTCCGCCGCTTCGATCCGGCGGTACTTCCAGAAGTGAATCCGCGTGAAATCGCCGAAGCGCGGATCGGAGAAGGGTTTCAGCAGCGGGTGGTCGAATTCCAGCCGGCCGAGCATGGCATACAGATCGACCTCCGCTTCCTGGGATTCGCTGGGGCCGGCGCCCGCCAACGCCGACAGGGCGGCGCCCGCATCCGCGGACTTCAGAGCGAGCAGAAGCGATTGGCCCGCTTCGAGATAGCGGCGCAGCGGCGCAATGTTCCTCTGGTCCAGAGCATCGGTGACGACGATCAGGTGGGCCGTGTCGATGTCCTGGGCGTCCAGGACACCGCTCGCCGGGCGGTGAACGATGTGCGACGTCAAGGCCTGGCCGGTGCCGAAGGCCTGGCGCAGGTAATACAGCATGCCCGCCGTATCATTCGGATCGTCGCTGCCGACATAAAGAACGTTCACCTGCTGCGCCAAGTTCGGCAGGACGTAGAGAACGTTGTCAAAGTCATCCTCATCTCCGGCCAGGACCAGCCGCACAGCGTTCTGCCGCTGGGGCCGGGCCGGCGCCGGCACGACCGTACTGTGACCGGCCGCCACGTACACGTCCAAGGGCGGGCTCGCGGTCTCGCTCGTCGCGTCGCCCCCGGCCCAACGCAACTCGAAGTGATCGCGGGCAGCCTCCCCGGAGTTTGTCACACGAATCTCGGGCAGCTCCTGGGCCTGCGCCGGGGCCAGGGAGTCACGCTTCGTCACCAGTTGCAGCGCGGCATTCGTTGCGCCCTGGCTCGGAATCGTTCGGACGACCAGCTGCAAACCCTGCGGCCATTCATAGGCGCGCAGGGCTTCCAGACGACTGCCCTGCTGCAGGTCGCTCACGAGCACGACCTGGCGCGCGGCGCGGGCCTGGCCGGCGTCGTTGGTCTCGTCGTCCTCAATGGCCTCCGCCGCGGTGATCAGGGCCTGGCCCAGATCAGTCCCGCCCCAGCCGGGCGACACGCGGGACAGCTCCTGCGTCACCAGCGAGGCGCGCTGGGCAGGGTTCATCGTCTCCCATTGTTCGAAGCCGATCACCGTCCGTGCGCCCCGGTCGAAGCGCATCACACACAAGCGGTCGGCAGGACCGGTATCGCGCAGCACCGATCTCGCTTCGTCCAGCACCCGGTCCCACATCCCGGTCCGGCGCATGGAGGCACTGGTATCGATCAGGAGAACCGTACGCTGGCTGGGAGCCGCGGCACCGCTCGCCGCCGGTCGCGCCAGGAACGGACGCGCGAAGGCGAACGCCAGCAGGCACAACACCAGGCAGCGCAGGATCAGCAGCGGCACATGTTCCAGGCGGCTGCGGCTGCGGAACCGCGGCAGGGTCGGGCGCAGGAACATCAGCGAGCTGAACGTCACGCGCTTGCGCGTATGGCGGCGGATCATGTGCAACAGGATCGGCAGGCTCACCGCCGCGATCCCGGCCAGAAACAGCGGGTACAGGAGACTCATACGGCCCTCCCCGCACCGCCGGAGCCCAGCCCCGCTCCCGGGCCGCGGATGCGCTTGACGCGCTTGCGCCGGTGCATGCGATCCTGTAGAAAATCGAGAAGGGCCAGGTCGAACGGCCGGTCCGTGGCAAACAGGTGATAGTCAATCGCCAGACCCTGGCAGACGGAGCGGGTCCGCGCCAGGTGCTCCTCGAGCAGCTGCCGGTAGTTCTTCTGGGCAACGGTCGGATCGACGTACAGGTCGCGCCCGGTCTCCACATCCTGGAACAGGGCCGGCGCGGTAAAGTCGAAGCTCAGCTCCGCCGGGTCCAGGACGTGAAAGACGACCACGTCGTGGCCGCCGGCGCACAGGTACCCGAGGTCGCGTTCGAGCCGCTCGATGGAGGTCAGCAGATCGGAGATCAGCACGATCATGCCCCGGCGGGTCAGCATGCCGGCCAGGCGCTGCAGCGGCGGCCCCAGGCTCGTGGCCCGGCCGGCCGGCTGTGTTTCGAGCGTCAGGAGGAGGCGGCGCAGATAGCTGGCCCGGTTGCGCGGCGGCAGGTACTCGCGGATCTGGTCGTCGAACGTCGCCAGCCCGACGGCGTCGCCCTGCGTGAACAGGAAATAGGCCAGCGTCGCCGCCAGCGTGCCGGCGTACTGGGCCTTGCTGTACGCCCCGGAGGCGTAGCCCATCGACCGGCTGTGGTCGAGCAGCAGGTGGCAGCGAAGATTGGTCTCGTCCTCGAACTTCTTGATGTAGAACCGGTCGCTGCGGGCGTACACGCGCCAGTCGAGGTAGCGGGGATCGTCCCCGAACGCATACTGGCGGTATTCGGTGAACTCGACCGAGAAGCCGTGGTAGGGACTGCGGTGAATTCCCTTCCAGAAACCCTCAACTACCGCCTTGGCGCGCAGCTCCATCGACTTGATCTTCATCAAGGCGACCGGATCGATCAGGCCTTCGGCCCGGTTGGCGCCGGTAGTGGATCGGGATGGAATCTTGGGATCGTTCACCTTGTGCTCATGGGTTTCAGGCGCGCGGGGACGCTCGCCCTACGAAGAAGATCAGCTATTGTGAATCCTTGACCGATTTGAGCAGGCGGTCGATCAGGTTGTCGACGGCCACCCCCTCGGCTTCCGCGCGATAGTTGATCAGAATTCGATGCCGCAGCACCGGGTAGGCCAGGGCGCGGATATCGTCGAAATTGACGTGCGAGCGTCCATGCAGCAGGGCGCGAGCCTTGGCGCCGAGCGCCATGTATTGCGAAGCCCGCAGGCCGGCGCCCCACGTCACCCACTCGTTGATGAAGCCGAGCGGGTTGTCCGCACCCGGACGCGACGCCGCCGCCAGCCGGACGGCGTACCGCACGACGTCCTCGGCGATCGGGACCCTGCGCACCACGGCGTGAAACCGCCGGAGATCGTCGCCGGTGAAGATCCGCGTTACCGGCGCCGCATCCATGGCGGTGGTCTGGCGCACGACCGCCACCTCGTCGTCCTCGGACAGGTAACCGATGGAGATATTGAACATGAACCGGTCGAGCTGGGCCTCCGGCAGCGGGTACGTGCCTTCCATCTCGATCGGGTTCTGTGTCGCGAAGACGAAGAACGGCTCGTGCAACTCATACCCCACGCCGGCCGCGGTCACGTGGTGCTCCTGCATCGCTTCGAGCATGGCCGCCTGCGTCTTGGGCGGCGTGCGGTTGATCTCGTCCGCCAGGATCATGTTCGCGAAAATGGGGCCCTTGACGAACTCCATCCGGCGCTCCTGCCCGGCCTGCTGGAGGATCTCGGTGCCGGTGATATCCGCGGGCATCAGGTCCGGCGTGAACTGGATCCGCTGGAACTTCAGGTCAAACAGTTGCGCCAGCGACTTGACCAGCAGCGTCTTGGCCAGGCCCGGCGCCCCGGTGACCAGGCAGTGCCCGCCGGAGAGCACCGCAATCAGCAGGTGCTCGATCACATCCTGCTGGCCGATGATAACCTTGGAAAGCTCCACCCCGATGCGCTCGCGGGCTGCCTTGATCTGCTCAACCACCTGTCGTTCCGCGTCGTAGGTTTCGTTGTTCAATGGCCTTGTCCTTTCCGATCGGTCTGATCCGCCTGATCAGTCCGATCCGTCTGATCGGACCGATCACCGTTCCTGAACTCAGTGCGTCATGGCGTAGACCACGATGTTGATGCCCATCGGATACGCCTTCTTCTCGGAGAACTCGTGGAAGTACCACTCGTTCTCGCCTTCCCGCTCCCAGCCGTCGCCGAGATCGGTGTTGTGGCAGATGATCACCATCAGCCGGCCCTTGTCGTCCTCGATGCCCTTGAAATGGACCTCCTGCGCGTCCTCGCGCTCCCAGGTGACGCCGTACGAGCGCCCGCGCAGGGCCCAGTCGATGCTGGGGACCTGCGGCTTTTCCTTCAGGTCGAACACCGCATGGAAGATCGGGTGCTCCACGGGCAGCTCGCGGGGCTCGCGGTCCGGGAACACCCGCTTGATCTCACGGTAGAAGTTGAACCACTCGTCCTCGCCCCAGAAGTCGTCCACCATGAGGAACCCGCCGTTGAGCAGGTAGCGGCGCAGGGCCTCGACCTCGTCGTCTTCGAAGACCAGCCGGCCCGGCTCCAGCATATAGAGGAAGGGATAGTTGACCAGCTCCGGGTCCGTCAATTCCAGCACGATCCCATCCGGATTAACCTCCATCGAGGTCAGTTGATGCAGGCGATAGGAGAAGTTCAGGTCGCTGTCGGGATAATCCGTGGCCCAACTCCCGCCGCTGCCGCCGTAGCCCCGGCCCCGGCCGTAACCGCCGTAGCCGGACGAGTACTGAACCCGAACGAAGGTGAAGACGTCCTGGGGGAATTCCTGGTCGAGCTGCCAGTTGGGCACGCCGCGGCGATCGTCGTAGCCGCCCCCGCGGTAATAACCGCGCCGGCCGCGCTGGGCCAGCGTTGCGGCGCCCGCGATGATCGTCAGGGCCAGCAGGATGGCGAGCCATCGGGTCTTTGTCATTGCGATTCTCCCTGAGCCGGCATGGTCAGCAGGAGCTTGTGGCCGGCGCGGAAACGGGGGGCGTCCGCGAGGGCTTCGAGAACGTGCCGCTTGGCGGCGGCCGGGTCCCGTTCCTGGAGCAGCCGGGCCAGGCGGTAATGGATGTCGACCGGGTCCGCCGGGTCCAGCAGGAGCAGACGCTGGTACGCCGGCACGGCCGCGTCCGCACGGCCGAGCTCTTCGCAGGCCCGGCCCAGACGCCAGTACATCGTCGGCAGCAGGGGGTAGACCGTGAGGTAGCGTTCCGCATTCTCTACCACCTGGGCCCAGTTTTCCTGCTCCCAACCGAGCTCCAGGAGCCGCAGGTAGGCCTCGGCAGCATCCGACGACAGACCGGCCCACGTCACGAGTACCTGGCCTTCCTCCTTCGTCTCCCCCAGGTGGCGGTGCACCTCGGCCAGCCGTTGATAGGCGTTGTCCCGGCCGACCTGCTGCGGATACAGAGCGATCATCTTCTGCAGCGGCGCCTTCGCCTGTTCCCACCGGCGGTCCGCCAGCGGGCCGGCCGCCTGGAGACCCAGCGCCCAGTAGCTGTTCGGATGTTTGCTCAGCCACTGCGCGACGGCCTCGGGATCGGTGGGATCGACCTGCTCGGGTGACGGCTGCTCCCAGTCGACGCCGGGCGCCAGGCTCTGGGCGCGCTGACGGGCGAGCGCCGCGAATTCTTTCTCGATCTGGTCCAGCGGGCCCACGTGTTGGGCGATGGCCGCGTTGATCTCCCGGCCCTGGGCCAGGTCGGCGAGGATTGCCTTGAGCGCATCGACACCGGCACGCGCCACGAAGAATTCAACGACCAGCGCGGCTTCGTAGTACGCGAACTGCAGGTGCAGTGGCGTCTTGGGACTCAGGAACGCGGCACTGAGACCGCCGATGGGCGTCAACTCGCCGCCGAGAATCATCCGCCGATACTCGGGAGTCATCTGCTGACCCCAGGTCGGGTGGCGCTGCGATTCCTCGTAGACGGAGATCCCCTCGCTCAACCAGCGCGGCATCTTGTTGGCGGTCAGGCTCAGGGTCACGACGTGACAGAATTCGTGCCAGAGCATGGACTGCCAGTTGAACGCCGGCGCCGCGCGCGGGCTGTTGGCGGTGACGACCTTGCCGAAGCAGACGCCGAGGAAGCCCTCCACGCCGGGCATGCCGAACGTGCGCACCGCGAAGTCCTGCTGACTGGGGAACAGCTCCACGATGGCGGGCGTGTCCAGCTTCAGGCCGTACTTCTCGCTCAGGGCCGTTCTGGCCTGCGCGAGCAGCTCCACCACCCGGTCGCCGTAGATGGCGGCCTCACGCTGGTCCATCTTGACGAGCAGCCCCTCCGCCGTCAGGGTCGTGAAACCGGACATCGTCTTGTGAAGATTGACGAGGTTATAGGCTTCGACGTTGTAGGGGTCTTTCTTGTTGACCTCGTCCGCGAGGGTCCAGCCCTCCTGCTCGTCCCCAAGCCGCAGCAGGTCCTCGGCCAGTTGGATCTTGGCGGGCAGATAATTCGCGTCAAATCTCAGCGCCTGGCGCTGACACGCGGCGCTCTCGGCAAAGCGATAGTTCTGCGAGAGTTTCCGGCCGATCAGGTAGTCCACGCGCGGATTGGTCGGCCAGTACTTCAAGGCCTTGGCCCGGTGACCACCGACGGCGTTGGCCTCGTTGGCCAGATGGGCCAGCACCGCCCGGTAGGCCCAGGCGTCCGGGTACCAGGGGTTGATGGCAAAGACGCGGTCCAGGGACTTGGCCGCCGCGGTGCGGTCCTCGGCGTCGATCTGGTGCTCGGCCCGCAGGATCAGCGCCGGCACATGCCGGGCGTTCACCTGGAGCGCCGCATCCAGGGCCGCGACCATCGCCTGGCGGTCGCTGTGATAGAACGCCTGCGCCAGGCCATAGTGGACATCCGGATCGTCGCCGAAGCGCTGCAGGGCGTCCTGGTACCGGTCGGCCGCCAGCTTGTAGTCCTGTTTCGCCAGGGCCAGGGCGCCGATCGCCAGATAGGCCTCCCGGCAGTTCGGATCGTTTCGCAGGGCGGCGTTATAGAAGTTCTCCAGGACGACGCGCGGCTCCACCCCAAGCAGCAGCAGCGACTGGCCCAGGGCCACCACCTCCTGGCCGCTCAGGTACTCGCTGCGCCGGTAGCTGGCGATCCGGTAGATCATCCCCAGCATCTCAGCGGCCGGCGCGGCCTGGCCGTTCTGCTGATACGCCGTATGCGCCAGTCTCAGGAGGCGGATATCCGTGCGGGAGTCCCGTAGCGCCGCATCGGCGCGCTGGGCCGCTTCCGGGTACCGGCCCAGGGCCAGCAGGGACTCGATCTCCAGGAGTCGCCATTGCGTGGAATAGGCTCCGTCCTTGATGGCCTGCTGGGCCGTGGCCAGACAGGTCTCATACTGGCCGGTGCGGAACCGCTCCCAGACAGCCCCGGTCTCCGAGGCAGCCATCGCGGTTGCCATCTCGCCCAGGGCGAGAACGACCCCGACCAGGGTCCAAACACGCCGGTAACAGGACCTGTCTAACAGCGGGCCCATCATTTCATGCCTACCCAGCTTCGGCCGACTTGAGTCTTCAGCATCATCGGATGCAGACCACGCAGATACATCCGCCGCACCGTGCGTGTTCGGCCCATCCGAATGAGTATTATACGC
>JALORE010000010.1 GCA_025459125.1 Planctomycetota bacterium
AGGGTGCGGCACAGAAGAACACGGAGGAGGAAGGCTTTGTGCCTCTGTTCCCGAAGGACGGCGTCGTGAAGGACTGGCTGGTGCGGAGTTGGAGCGACGTCAACAAGCCCGCCGATCCCCGGACCACCTGGGTGGTCAAGGACGGCATTCTCCACGGCGGCGAGCCGCGTGGGAGCTGGCTGCTGAGCAAACAGGAATACGGCGACTTTGTCCTGAGATTCGATTTCAAGCTGGGCCCGACCGGCAACAGCGGCTGCGCCCTGCGGGCGCCACTGTTCGGCGATCCCGCTTTCGATGGCTTGGAGCTGCAGATGGCCGACTACCGGTACAACACGCAGGCCAAGGATTCCGAGCTCACCGGCGGCCTCTACCGGGCGATCGCGCCGCGCCAACAGGTCTATAAGCCGACGGAATGGAACTCGTACGTGGTGACCCTCCAGGGCGCGCGTCTGCACATCGTGCTCAATGGCACGGTCATCCACGATCTGAACCTGGACGAGCAGAACCAGAAGGTCCTCCGGCACAATGGACAGCCGTGCCCACCCGTGAAGGATCGGCCGCGCAAGGGACATATCGGCTTCCAGGAACTCAGCCGCGGCGCCGAGCACGTGCAGATCCGCAACGCGCGGATCAAGGTGCTGGACCCGCCGGCCGCCGGGAAGAAGTGAACCGCCCGGATATCACACACCCCAGCCCAGTTTGTCCTTTTGCCGCAGGTAGAACCGCCCGAGCAGGTGACCGGCAATCCATAGAGAATACAGGTAGCCCGCGTAGAAGAAGACCCGGGGCAAACCCCAGCGGCTTGCGTTCCAGTGGAATGCCCCCGCGGACGCCAGCAACAGGGTCAGTCTGCCCAGCAAACCGAGATAAGCCGGCAACGTGGCAACGATCGAGCGAACGATCAGTACCGGATTGAACGCTTCTCTCCCATCGCACAGGGTACAGGCCAGCACCAGTGTGGGCAGGACGAACACCCCCAGACCGGCAAGAGCCCAGAAGCGCAGTGTCATCCCCCATAGGGCGCCGCCAATGAGGGCCGGGACAAAGCACAAGATCACCGCACCGCCCAATAGCAACAGTTGCACGAGCGGATTCAGGCGGATGGGCCAGTACCAGGTTGCGACCATGGGAGCACGCGTTTCGCCCTGGGTACTGTCCAAGATGCACAATTCAAAATAGAGTACCGCATAGCTTACGATCACGTAGTACCAGGGCAACGCCAGTGATACCAGCAACACCGTACCGCGCACGTCACCCCGGAAGACCGGGCCCAGCCCGCTCATGAGCAGGTGCAGCAAAGACAAGCCGAAGGCCATGGGCAACGTGTGAACGAGACCGTCGAGGTTCAGGGGGTATTGGAGGACATCAATCAGGCGGGCCCGTGACACGGGAACCGGCTCAGGTTTCTCAGGGACCGCCACGCCGGAGTCGGCAGGGGCCGGGCCCTGGGTTTCGCAGTAGAATGCGATCTTCTCACGCGCATGCCGGTCCGGCTCGGAGGGATCGCGCACCAGTTCCAGCGGCCGGCCGGCCTGGGAGGTGTGGCGCGACATCGGATGGGGCTGGGCGGGAGGGTCCATCGGGTCCGCCGGCGGAACCTGACCGACCTGCGGGACCTGCGTCATCTGCCGGCACAAGGGACACCGGCTCGTCCTTCCCGCCTGGGCCGCGCCGATACTCAGCCATTCCCGACAGTGCTCGCACCGGAAGCGGATCATGGACCTGAGCATACCGGGCCCGTCCCGCCGCCGTCAACCTGCACCTGGCCCCGTTCCGGGCAGACACGCGTTCGGTCATGGAGCACCGCAACTCGATGAAGACGGGGCGTGCCACACACCCGGCCAGGCTGAGGCCCTGCCTTGCATGTATGGTGCGTGTCACACATCATTCAACCACCCGGCAGGGTGGCAGCGGCAAGCGGAGCCGGGACGCCAAACGCGATTCATCGCGTCTGCAAACCCTCATCGGAGCGTGCCGATGGTGGCTGCGGCTGTCCCACGGGCCATCGGCAAGCTGCGCTTGCCGCTGCCACCCATACTTGGGCCTGGAATGCAGGAAAAGGCTACGCCCCACTCTTACAGGGCCGGGCGCGCTTTACACATCATGCAACGGTGGCAGAACCGATACGACCCCCGGCGCTGGGTTGTCGCACGGGGGTTTGGAAAGAAAGTAAACATGATAACCATCCGGGCTTTGACACCCGTGTCCCTGTGGCTTCGTGCCTCCCCGGCACTCGGCCTGGTTAGTAATAGATACGAAGGGTCTCATAATAAGTGCGGAGCAAACCGAGAAATTCAGGCATTCCGCGCGCCTACCGGGATACGACCTCGGTTTCGCGGTCGCGCAGCAGGTCGATCATCTCCCCGGGTGTGTCGGCCGCGGTGAGTCGGGAGACGAAGCTGCTGTCGTAGAGCATCCGGCACAGGCGGGCCAACAGGTGCAAGTGATAGCGGTCGTCCTGCGAAGCCGTCAGGAAGAACAGGCTCGTCAGGCGGCCGTCCGGGGCACCGAACACGATCCCCTGCGTCGTGCGCCCGACCGCCAGGATCGGCTCGGCAATCGCATACGGTAGCGGCCGGCGCGGGTGCGGAATCGCGATCCCGCCTTCCATCGCCGTGCTGCACAGCTCCTCGCGGTGAAGGACCGCCTCCATAAGCTCCTGGGTATTGAGGACCAGGCCGGTCTTCTCGGCGAGGACCACCAGCTCGCGCAACGTGCTGTCCTTCGTGCGGGAGCCCAGGTGGGTCGTGACCGCCTCGGGCCGCAGCAACGGGGTGACAATCATGTCGTCCAGCTCCGCCGCGCGCTGCTGGGTCATGCCCGCATCGACTTCGGCCAAGTGCTCGTCGCTCATGCCGCCGACCCGCTGCTGGAGCCATTCCGTGATCTCGGCGCGGTTGAAACGGAAATGCCCGCCGACCTTCTGGCAGGGAATCTCCCCGCGCCGGGCCATGCGCTCAACGCGCCGCGCATCCGCGCCCAGCATCCGCGCCACGTCTTGAATGTTCAGGCTCTGGTATTGCGTCATACCCGGTAGTCTATCCGCCGAGGCCCGACGCCGCAATCCCTTCTGCGCCGACGGCTTCCGTGCTTCCGCGTGCTCCGGTCCAACAAACGCCATGACTCCGGGTGGCATCGTCAAGCCCGTCAGGGCTTGGCGATGGTCCAGCGCGTAAGCCATCCGCCCGCGCCAAGCTCCGCAGGCTCCGTTGGACGATGCCACCCGCTACTTTCAGATGATCGGCGTGCCGGAGTACATGAGTCCCGAGCAGGCCCAGATGAGCGGGCTGGATATCGACACGCGAACGGACATCTACTCGCTCGGCGTCCTGCTCTATGAGCTGCTGACCGGCGCGACGCCCTCCGCCAGCTCGACGCTGCGCGACGCCAGTTACGCCGAGATGCAGCGGATCATCCGGGAAACCGATCCGCTGAAACCGTCCACCAAGATCCGCACGCTGGGCCGGAGGTCGCCGCCAACGCCCACTTTCTGTTCGCGCGGATCTACCTGGAGGGCGACCCCAACGATCCCCGGATCGCCGGCAAGGCCCAGATTCATCTGCAACAGGGCGAGCGGTTGATGCCCAAGACCGCGGAGGCCTATCTCCTGCGGGCGATGACCGTACCACGGCGGCGGTTTGTGGATCTATGACGTTCAGAAAAAGGACGCGTCCAAAGTCCTGGACGGCGCCTACGCGTGGTGCGCCTGGTCCGACCCGCAACGCAGCCGAATGGCGATGGAAAAGGTCTACGCCCAGTGGCACCACGAGATCTGGGTCACCGACCGGCCGGTCGGCACACTCCCGGCGGTTTCGCGCAGGCACGTAGCCCCAAACAGGTAGTTGATATCGGTGGCAAAAAGCATGGGCCGGTGAGCCTCTTGATTTCGGCAACAGCCTCACCAGCCCGGACCTGCCCACGGCGCTCGGTTTGCGCGCTCGGAGACAGGACCCACGAATTCCACCGCAAACCGGAGGGGACGGCAAGCATGAGGACGACGATCATGAGCGTCAGGAGAACATGGCAGATGACAGCACTGGCAGGGCTGACCCTCGCGTCGGCCTGGACGGGACAGGCATAGGGGACTTCATCCTTGGGACCCCGCAGAACCTGGGCCCGCAAGTCAACAGCTCCGATTTCGAGTATGATCCAGCCGTCTAGGCCGATGGTCTGGAGCTGTATTTCCAATCCCCGCGTCCCGGCCGCTGCGGGCAGGCCGATCTCTGCGTCACCACCCGGGTGACGGCCCAGGACCAATGGCAGGCCGCCCAGAACCTCGGGCCGCTGTTCAATACGAGCGCCAGCGAATACGGGCCCAGCCTCTCCGCGGATCGTCTGACGTTGTACTTCACTTCCAACCGCCCCGGCGGTGTCGGTGGACATGACCTGTACGTAACGACGCGTGAGAGCCGCCAGGGACCCTGGGGCAAACCGGTGAACCTCGGGGCGGTCGTCAACAGTGAATTCGACGAGGTCAACCCGAGCATCTCCCGCGACGGACTGGCTCTGTGTTTCTCCGACGTCGAGACCAGCACCGTCGTTGCCCGCCCCGGCGGCCTGGGCGACACCGACGTCTGGGTGACGACGCGCGCCAGCCTCTCCGCTCCCTGGGGTCCGCCGGTGAATCTCGGCGCGCCCGTGAACGGCGGAGGGGCCGATGGCTCGCCGGAGATCTCCGACGACGGCCTGCTGCTGTTCGTCAACCGCTGGCTCCTCGGCAGCGCGTCCGGTGCCCTGATGACCGAGCTGCGCAGCGGCGGCAGAGTCGGCGCGACGCTTGCTTCGCTGGCCGTCATCACAGATGGTAACTGGCACCGGGTTGCTTTTGTGTGGGATGGGGGCAATCGAACGCTGTACGCGGACGATGCTCCTGTTGCCACCGACGTGCAGGATGGCCTCCAGCGGGCGTACGGCGACCTGCTCATCGGGGCCGGTCCCGGCCTCACGGCCGGCGCTCTCCACGGGCCGGCCCTCTTCTCGTTCAACAATTCGTACAAAGACCAAGACGGAAGCGTGGCGAGATCGGGTGGCCGCACCAGGGAAGATCGCCAGGTTCGCGCTTTGGCGATCTTGGAACCAGAGGATCGCCGATATTGAGCCAAAATCGCGAAGATCGTCAAGATCGCCGAGGTTTCTCGTTGACGATCTTCAACGACCCTCGCTCTCCGGGCACTTCAGTACGCCGGCTGGCCGCCGCGCGACATAGCGTCGAGGAACTGTTCGTTCGTCGGGTACTTGCGGAGCAGCTTGAAGAGGGCCTCCATGGCGTCCCGCGGTTGGTAATTGGCAATGACGCGCCGCAGCGTGACCAGACCCTTCATATGCTGCGGGCTGTAGAGCTTGGCCTCTTTGCGAGTGCCGCTGGCCGGGATGTTGATAGCTGGGAAGATCCGCAGCTCGGCCAGTTGCCGATCGAGCACCAGTTCGCTGTTGCCCGTGCCCTTGAACTCCTCGAAAATCATCTGGTCCATCTTGGAGCCGGTATCGACCAGGCACGTGGCGACGATCGTGACGGAGCCGCCGTCCTCGATGTTGCGGGCCAGTCCGAACAGGCGGCGCGGAATCTCGAGGATGCCCGCCTCCAGGCCGCCGGTCATGGTGGGACGGGAGGATTCGCCGCCGCGCCGCGGCCGGCTGTTGAACGCCCGGCCGACCCGCGTCAGGCTGTCGATCATCAGAACGACCTCGTGGCCGCACTCCAACTCCGTCTGCACGTGGGCCAGCATCAGCTCGGCCAACTCGCAATGCTCCTCGGCCACGTGGTCGCTGGTGCTCGCCACCACCTCGACCCCCTCGCAACTGCGGCGAAAATGCGTCACCTCTTCCGGCCGCTCATCGATCAGCAGCACGACGATCCGGGCATCCGGGGAATCGTGCAGGATCGCGTGCGACATCTGTTCCAGCAGAACCGTCTTGCCCGCCTTGGGCGGCGAGACGATCAACTGCCGCGTGCCCTTGCCGATGGGCGACATCAGGTCCACGATCCGCATGCTCTCCTGCTTGCAGGCGCCGAGGTTGAACCGCTCGAAGGGATCGACCGCCACCAGATCGCTGAAACGCGGGCGCGCGCGGAACGCCTCCGGCCGCAGGCCCCCGACCGTATCGACGGAGACCAGCACCCGTTTCCCCTTCTTCTCGTCCACCTGCCCGACGACCATGGCCCCTTCGACCAGTCCAAAACGACGGACCAAGTCGGGCGAAACCGACGCCATCTTCGGCCCGGGACGATAGGAACGGTCCCCCGTCCGCAAGGAGTACTGGTCCTTGTTGATGCGTTTCAAGATTCCCGTAGTTGTTTCGCTCATCGAAGACCTTCCCTGGGAAAAAAGGGGCCCGACGCGATGGACTGCGTTGGGGGGCCCGATTACATTCCAGACACATGTGGTCGGCCCTTATCATACCACAGTCTTCGCCCCTGGCAACCCCCTTCAGGCAATTTGCGCCAGGAATATGCAGGGCCCTGGTCGTGTGCTCATAAGAGCATCATCGTTGGTAGTGACGCCGTCAGGCGTTGTCCTCAAGGGTTTGAAGTGTGAAGTATGACGTGTAAAGCAAGAACGCGGATGCCTCGGCGCCAGCGTTTTCCGTCTTAAAACTTCAGACTTGAAACTTCACACTACTTCTTCTATGCCCATACGGGCACACTACGAACCCAACCCTCGCCGCGTTCGCCGGAAATCCCGGCTTCGGGCGGTGCGGAACCGCGCAAACGCGGGACTGCCCACAGGGTAGCCCACGCCGTCCACTCATCCATCCGCTGGCCCAAGCCGCGTTTCGGGGATTCCCCAGTCATCGTTCCCGATGACAACAGCGTAAGCTTCGTCGAAACCGCCCCCATTCGAGGAGGACCACGCGGCGACGATCAGTATTCCCCGCCTTCCAGCTCTTTGAGTCCCTCCTCGGCGGCGATCCTGGCCCAATCGATGGCCGAGTACACCCGCAGGACCTCGTTGAAGGCATCCCGGCTCCCGGCGTAATCGCCCAGATCCCGATAGGCATCGGCCTTGGTGAGAGCCGCATTGGCGCAGGACTCCGGCTGATCCGGATACGTGGAGAGGACGCGATTCGCCTGCACGATCGCTCGGCGCGGGTCCCTCAAATAGACGCGATAGATCATGGCGATGCCGTCGCGGGCCTGGGCGCACGCCTGCCGATCATTGGGAAACCAGGCGCAGACCGCTTCCATTGCACGGATTTCCTGTTTCCACAGGTGCAGCCCTTTGCTTCCCCATCTTTCGATCGCATGGAGTCTCTGTGCCTCTCCGTTGGCCTGCTTCTCGATAGGCACGAGGGTCGTGCTCATCCAGGCAGGCGGTTGTTCTGCTTGCTCCCATGTCCGGGCCGCCGTGTGGCTGTTGAGGATCATCAACACCAGGATGGGCCCGGCGAACAGGAGATTGTGCAGGCTGTGCAGGGCGATCGGCGCCCAGAGGGTCCTGCGCCATTCATATATGCCCACCAGGACAATCCCCAGAAAGAACACGACGACAAGGTCGCGGACTTCGGCATAGGGCGACTGGTAGTGGATGAGGGCAAACACGGCGGCCTGAATCGCGACGGCCAACAGAGGCGCCATCCACCGCTGCAGGGCGTTGTACAGGAAGCCACGGAAGAACAGCTCTTCCGCCAGCGGGCCCAGAGTGAACATGGGGACCAGCAGAAGGTACAAACGCGGCTCATTGGGCGCGTTCCGCAGAGGCGCCAGCGCGGCTCCGAATTCCGTGGTCGTCCCCAGAAGGTGCGTCAGGACCGCTATGAGTGCCATCTCTGCGACCAGGACACCGATGAGCAGAGGGACGGCAACGATGAACTCCAGGGCCACGCGCCCCACGCGCGGCCAATGCAGCATCCGCTCCCGCCATGTCACCGCCAGGGGGAGAACCGCCATGAAGAAAAACATCGCCGGCCAGAGGAGCATGCTCACCGTGAGAAGGCCGGCCCGCCCCTCCATTCTGCCGAGCACAAGAAACACACCCTTGAAGGCGGCCAGCACGACCAGACCGGCACAGCAGAGTTGCAGCGACCACGGCGTCCGGATGAACGTATCCAGGCGTCTGACTCGCCCCGGTCCCGCACCGGAAAGGGCGGGACAGGGTTCTGTTGGGACATCGCCCGTGGGCTCCGTCGAATGTTGCGGTTTCCCTTCTTCCTGCATTCTCATCTCCGCATATCAGACAAGGGCCGCGTTCGCCTGTGCGGCGCGGGCCCGATCGTGACTGTTGATCGCCTCCCACCACTTCCACGGTTAGAATTTCATTGTGCCTCCCCGGTCATGTCCCCCCTTCTCAGCGGTGCGGAGGAAATCGAGGCCTTGGGCCGTCAGGTGGAGGCTCTGCTCGGTCACTCGGATCAGGGCCAGGCGTGACAGCAGGTTGCGGATGGGCTCGTCGACGATCGCGCGGCTGAGCGAGTTGTCCTGATCCGCCGCAAGTTTGCACAGGAGCCGCGCCGCGACCCGAACCTCGGCGGGTTGCGGCGGGAACCACAACCACGAGGCCGAGAAAAGCTCGCGGTAGGCCGAGGTGATCAGGTTGGGGATGGCCAGCGCCAAAGCGGCCTTGGGGTTCTCCTCCCGCAAGGCATAGTCCGGCGGCAGGACCTGGCTGACAAAGCCGAGCGTCAAGAAACCCAGGACGGCATACGTCACACCGAACAGCCTGGGCCACGCGCGCGGCAGTGACGTGGCGTACGTCAGAACGAGCAGCACCACCAACAGGATCACGCCGAAGAGCCACATCTTCTCGAGCCGGAAGTCCTCCGTGGACGCGTTCGAGCCTCTTATCGTCGCGGCCACCATATAGGCCAGAAAGAAATTCAGAGCCGTGTAGAACGTCATGGTGTCCAGGTCCAACTGACTTGCCCCCTGGTAGTTATGGACGATGTAGGCCGCCACAAACACGGCAAATACGGCGCCAATCACGGCAAACGCCGGCGTGCACAACACGGTCAGGAGCGTGTACTCCAGGGCCTTACGCCGCTCACTGTTCAGTGTGGCCTCCAGACGGCGTGTTACGGTCTCGATCTCCGGTTCCATCCCGCTCCCTTGCCCTACAGACGTACGATGTCACGCCGGCCGTGCGTGCGCACTACGTCAGACCTGCGCCGGCGCCCCCGGCTCAGGCAACATCTTACGCCGGCCTCGGCCGCAAGGCTATCTACTTCTTCACGAACCAGACACGACCAATCCGCTCCAAGCGTGAGATTCACGCGCGATCCTTCTCCCGGCGGATGTCCGTCTCGATGCCCCGGAGAGACCCTCTCGTGCTCTTGATCTCCCGTACCGGCACGAATTCGATACGGTCGGGGAAGTGCAGAACCTGCAACCGCTGTCCGGGCCGGATCCCCAGTTCCTCCCGGACTTCCTTGGAAAGGACAACCCGGTACTTCGACGAAACCTTGACCGTGAGCATATACTCATCCTTATGTGAATCCACTTTACGATGAAATATCTCGATCGAATCTGTGGATGTCACGCAACCGGAGACGCCAGCAGAAACCGATTCCGTTGCGTGAGACCGGCTCGGGCCCGTGCGAATCACTCCCAGGATCGTTCCCCGCATGGGCGGACCCGGCTGCGCCGGAAGACTCTCAAAACCGCCTGAAGGCGGAACTCCGAACGAATTCAGATCGCCAGGTACTCCAGGATGTGCAGCAGGCGGGGATAGTACAGATGATAGCCCCAGATATTGTACCAGGCGGCCCAAGTGTACATGATGATCACCGGGATGAAGATGAAGACCGCCCAGCGGCGCAGGAAGACCGTCAGGGTGATGACAACGATGACCTGTACGGCTTTGCCGAACACCGGGCCAAGCACGGGCCCGAAGAACTGCGCGGCAAATCGCACCGTCGGGTGCCACTCCCCCTCCGGACCCGTGGCCATCATGAAATGGATCGTCGAGGCCATGTCCGCCAGGGAAGCCAGCACCACCAGGATCAGGAAGATGCGGTACTCGTGCGCGTACCCCACCCAGTTTTCCCGCAGGCGGGTGACAATATCATCCATCGATCGAAGCTGCGACATCTTCCTGGCCACGGTTCCCACATGCGCCTGACTGGTAATCCGCTTCGGGAAGGCGGCCCCCTTCCCGTCTTCTTCCCAGCGATTATCGACGCACGGGAACAGAATCCCACAGCCCGGGGCCGCGGTTTTGCCTGTATCCGGCAGGGCAAAGCACTTGCGTAGCACCACCCGCCCGGCAGTCAACGTGTCATCATGAGGCGGCGCGTCCGCCCTGTCAACAAGCAGGAATCATGGGCGGATGTTCGGATAGGTAATTCCCTCACCGCGGTCCCGCTCTCAGGCCGTGTCACATACGTAGTGCGAATTACGAGGAGAAACACCAGGATCGATTACGTGACGTGACTTCTGCTTAACACGGCTTGTGCCTTCGTCGTGCCGGCCTGCTTCCTCAGGTGGGGGCGGGGCCGGGCAAACGCGGAGCATTGGGCGCCGATGTTCAGAATCTGTGGCCTGGCTTCGACAATCGGCGGGTTCGCGATGGCTTTCACCTGGCCTATTTGCGCCCCGTTCAGCATGGCCTACAGCGAGATGTCCGTGCTGCTGGGCGTACTGTCTCTTGGGACGGCCTGGACGCTCGCCCGCGGGTGGAGCCTGCTGCCGGTGCCCGAGGAGATCCGGCTGCCGTTTGAGATCAACGTTTCGAAGATCATCGAGATGTACACCAGATAGTAGGCAGTTGAGAGTTGACAGTTGTCAGTGGATAGCCGGCGGTTGAAAGCATGCTGTGATCTGTCAACTGACAACTGACCACCTGCATTACCAGCAGTGCACGCGTCCCTTGAGCGGCCGGCGCTGCTGTACGGCTTGCACCGCCAGGTCGCGATCGAAGCCGATCAGGTTGATGCCCCGGTCCACCGTGCTGCGCAACAGCACCTCCACGTTGTTCAGGCCCGGCTGGGTCGTGTTGATAGCATACAGGCCCGGCAATTGCGCCATTCTGCCGATCAGGTGGTCCCCGCGCCCGCAGAAATGAATCGCGCCACCCCCCAGTTCCTCAAGCAATCGCTGGTCGAAGGGCCGGATGAACTCGTCGTACATTGCGGGCGACAGGTTGGTCGCCGCATCATTCCGCACCATGATCCGGCCGCGGTGCAGCATCGACCAGTGGACGGCGCAGGAAGTGGTCGGTTGGCAGTTGGCAGTTGTCCGTTGCGATCCCTCAGCCAACTGCGATCTGGGAACTGGCGACTGTGAGCTGCGGTTACTACGATCTGTCAACTGAGAGCTGTCAACTGTCATCTCCTCCCACCGCTTCATGAACCGGACGTAGGTCTCGGTGATCAGCGCCAGGAACTCCCGCACGAGATCGGGCTTGTCGTACAGATCGACATAGAGCGAGCTGCCCCACAGCATCTCGCACACGTTGATCGGCCCCTGCAGATCGGGATGGTAGAGATGGACATGCCGCCGGAGACGCGGATAGTCCGCCAACAGCCGCACGAAGTACCGCCCCATCTCAAACGTCCGGGCACCCTGGCCGGCGTCCCGATCAGGTATACCCTTCGCTACGACGCGTTTCACCGCCTCGGCGCCGCCGTCCAGGGGCCGGCAGGCAGGGAGCGTGTCGATCTCCCGGTCCATGAGGAACCGCTCGCCGCCGAAGAGCGAGGGCAGAATCCCGGTGCCATAATTGCAGCGGACTGCCAGCAGCGCCCCCGTACCTTCGGCCAGCGCGTTGGAGCATAGTTCCAACTGCTGCAGGGCCATCGCCTCGAAATCCTCGAGGGCATCGTTGACCAGCACGTGCGGCCACGCCACCGACGGCGGCGCCGGCTCGGGTCTTCGGGGTGAGAAGACCTCCTCCCGGCATCGGCCGTCGGCGAAAGCCCGCCACTCGTCCCACAAGTTCTCCTCGACCTCCGGCGTCAGCCGGCGCTCCAGATCTTCCAGGTAGTTCTCAATCATTTGCCATTTATGAACTATGAGTTACGAATTATGATCCACTATAATCAGCCGCGGATATGATCGTGCAGACGTCGCGTGGGATCAACCCTAATCCGGAAGAAAGGAGGCGGTCGTGAAGCGGACGATACTGTTGGGATTGCTGTTCTCGTGCGTTCTGGTGCTCTCGCTAATGGCCCGAGGCGGCGAGTCTCGCAGGCTGGACATCTACTTCCTCGACATGGCCGGCGGGGCCTCGACGCTGATTGTGACGCCGCTGGGCGAGTCGGTCCTGATCGACACCGGCTCGCTCCGCCCGGAGCACCGGGACGCCGACCGCATCCTCCGGGCTTGTCAGGACGCAGGCCTCACGCAGATTGACTATCTCGTCACAACCCACTTCCATTCGGACCACTTCGGCGCCATCCTCGAAGTGACGCAGAGAATCCCGGTGAACTGCTTCTTCGACAAGGGCGCCCGCGCCCCTGCCGGGGAGGGCAACAACAAGCAGTCCCGAGAATTGTACGCTCGGTATGAGCAGGCAACCAAGGGCAATGTCAGGACCATTCGGGCCGGGGACGGCATCCCCCTGAAGAACGATCCCTCCGGCAAGCTGCCGACGATCCGCCTGCATTGTGTCGCTGCCGAGAAGAGGGTTGAGGGCTTCGCAGGGGACGTCGACGCGCCGATCGATGGCGCCGAGATGAAACCGCCCGACCAAACCGACAACGCCCGCAGCATCGCCCTGCTCCTGACCTATGGCCCTTTCAAGTTCTTTGCCGGCGGCGACATCACCTGGAACGTGGAGCATCAGCTCGTCCACCCCGTCAACCGCATTGGCAAGGTGGACCTGTACCAGGTGGCGCATCACGGCCTGGACCTGAGCAACAATCCTCGCCTCCTCCGGGCCCTCGACCCCACGGTCGCGGTGGCCATGAACGGCCCGCGCAAAGGCGTCCAGGCCCGGACCTTTACCGACCTGACCGCCCTGCCCAACCTCCAGGCCCTCTACCAGATCCACTACAACACCACCCGCCCCGACGAGGGCAACACCCGGCCGGAACTCATCGCCAGCCCCAGAGACAACCCTGACAAGGGCGAGTTCATCAAAGCTTCCGTCGATGCCCGCCAGGGAACGTTCGTTGTCCAGGTGGGCGCAACGGGTCCGCGACGCACGTTCGCCATCCAGCAATCTCCGCCGGATATAAGCCGATGCACGAGAATCGAGATCAGGTGGTCCGAACCGGTGCTGGAGACAGCCTACCCAGTCGCAGGCAACCACAAGTCGCTGAACACGGCGGAAGCGGCGTACCTGGAATCGCTGCGACCTGCGGTCCTGGAGGACCCGACGCGCATCCACGCCCTGGCGGACAGCATCCGATCCGCGCAGTATCGGGGCGTACGGAGAGGTTTCCCCGCCATGAAGCCATTCGCCCACGTGGCCGGCTATCGCGATGGCAAGCTCCAG
This sequence comes from Planctomycetota bacterium, assembly GCA_025459125.1. Taxonomy (GTDB): domain Bacteria; phylum Planctomycetota; class Phycisphaerae; order Sedimentisphaerales; family Anaerobacaceae; genus PLanc-01. The sequence continues at coordinate 13,374 of JALORE010000010.1, forward strand.
GAAAGCTTCACCATGTATGGCAGTCTGCTGATACATCAAGAGCGTCAGTTCGAGCATGAGAGGTATTTCTCCGGTCTCTGGGGCCTCACCCCAAATGAGAAGACACCGGAATTGCAGCCCTTCATCTTGCGCGTGGACTGCGCGGAGAAGGCGTCACAACTCGGTTGGTACTTCTGGGGACGGTCACTCGACAAGAAGGAATACCCGGACGCGGCCCGGTGGTGTGATGCCATCACCCAGGACGACTTGTCGGCCGGTCGCCTAACGACGAAAGAAGAGGTGGCAAGCCAGTTCCGGTGCCCTGCGGCCGGGGAGGGCCGATGCCATTACGCGCTGAATCCCAACTGCCGGTGGAAGTCCGCCGAAGATGTCGTCCTGCTGTTCGAAACGAAGGCCGGCTGGAACCAGCACGGCGGGCCGGAACTGTTCACGATTGACCATCATGACCCCAGGGGAGGCTGCGTCGTCCTGAATAACACCTCCGTGCAGTTCATCCGCTCTGAGCAGGGACTCCGACAACTGCGGTGGAAATAGCCCGTGCGCCGTTCTCACCCATTGGTCTCCGGAGGCGGTTCATGGGCTGAAATTTTGGTAAGACGGCCCATACGCGGATTCCTGTGGAAGGAGTCTCACTTGAAGGCTGCGCCTTCTTGACTCGGCTCTGATCCGCTTGTGCCCGGTCTCTTGTCATTCCGGGCACGTGTGATCTTTCCAACCACACGCACGCTCCCAGGCATCCGGCTCCACGACCCCGTAGGCGTGGAACGGCCCACCGTCCCCGCCCCCTGAACCGCCTCTTCTCTTGGTGGGCTTTGATGGGTTGCAGGGCTATTTCGGCCCCGCTGTCACGGGCGAAACGCCCATGCTACGAAAGCATGACCTCGCGGAGCTCATGGCGGTGGCGACGGAGCCATTTGGTTTTGCGGAGGATCATCTGGAGGAAGTCCAGGCCCGAGTGGTTACCGAAGAAGCCCGTGGCGGCGACCGGCAGGACGGCCTCGGCGATCATCGTCTCGATCATCAGGTCCACCAGGCCGTAACGCTTGCGCTCGCTGAGTCGGACGATCTCGCGGTAGCCGGCCAGGAACTGGAAGAGCCGGCCCCGATCAAAGTGGGCGGGCCAGCGGGCCGGGTCCGGCTGGTCCGCGAGGATGGAGAACTGGAGCATGCCGTTGGCCAGGTCCGTGACCGGCGGTGCAACGCGAATCGAGTCGAAATCCACGACCGCCACGATCTGTTGGTCCGAGAATAACAGGTTGCCCGGATGCCAATCGCCGTGCACGACCTGGCGTTTCCAGGAGGCGAAACCCAGTTCGTTCACACGAACGCTGGATTTGTCGTAACGCAGCAGTAGTTCCTCGGCGACAGTCTGAGCCTGGCAGGATGCCTCGGTGCGCTTGTCGCAGCAGATCAACTTCAGGTGCCGCCGGACCATTGCAGAATCATGAAAACACCAGGGCGATCTCTCGTCCCCGGCATTGAAATCGGCCAGATGCTTGTGGAGCAGAGCCAACTGGCGCCCGGCCTCCCGCGTGGCCTCGGCGGAGCCGTCATAGCGCGCGCCGGCGACGAAGCGAAAGAACTCGTAAATGTGGTTCTCCAGGCTCAGGGCGGTGGTTTGCTCGTGGGTCGTCAGCAGCAGGGACGTGACGGGAAAGGCCTTCTGGGCCAGGTGCCGTTGCACGCCGTGGGCAAAGGCGACACGCTGCTGGTCATCCCGGCCACGGGGGCGGCGCTTCAGCAGAAAGACCCCCTTGTCCGCGGTGACGATCACCTTGGGCGCCCGGCGGTTCCCCGCCGTCAGCGGCTTGACCCTATGCACGATCCCGATGTCATAGTGGCTCAAGACGCGAACCAGTTCCTCGGACGAAAAATTGGCTCCACCGCGGGGCATAAACCTCTATATCGGCACGCGCTCGGGGGAAGATCTGTAAGATGGGCTTCCGCCCATGCCGCCAGCTCCATCATTCCAACATCCCACCCCAAATCACAGCACCAGCATCAGGACGATGATCATGACCGAAACGGTCGAGACGGCGCCGAGAATCAGCAGGTATAGCCGGTAGCGAGTGATGACTTCTTCCGTGTCCTCCGGCTGCACCGCTTCCACGGTGTCGCCGTTTTCGAGCTGCTCGAGCACGGAGACGTCGAAGCGTTTGTGGGCCTGCAGCGGCGGGTGGCCCGCGCGGAGGGCCTCGAGGTCCAGGAGCAGTTCCTCGACGTTGTTGTAGCGGTCCTCGCGGTGCTTGGCCATCATGATCTCGATGACCTCGGAGACGCCGGCGGAGAGGCTGGTATTGATGTGATCGGGCGGGACGAGCTTTTCCTTCAGGTGCTTGCGCATGATGGCGGCCGAGTCGTCGCCGGTGAAGGGCACCTTGCCGGTGACCATGTGGTAGAAGGTGGCGCCGAGGCCGTAGATATCGGCCCGGCCGTCGATGTCGATCTTGCCACGGATCTGCTCGGGGGAGATATAGTACGGCGTGCCGTAGGCCTTACCCTCCTCGCTTTGGGCGGCCTCGATGTCGGTCGTCTCGCGGGCCAGACCCATATCCGCCAGCTTCACCACCCCCTGCGTGTTGATCATGATGTTCTTGGGCTTGACATCCCGGTGCACCAGACCATGCGCGTGCGCGTGCTCCAGGGCATGGCACACCTGGATGATCATCTCGATGGCCTCCTTCTCGCCGAAGACCTGGCCGTTGGCGAGATCATCGGCAATGGTCTTGCCCTCGACGTACTCCATGACGAAGTAGTGGTACCCCCCCGCCTCACCGACGTCGATCGCCTGGACGATATTCGGATGGTTGAGCTTGCCGGCGGCCTGACCTTCCTTGTAGAACCGCTGGACGTACTCCGGATTCTCGGTGAACCGCTTGGGCAGGACCTTGATCGCCACGGTGCGGTTGAGGCTGAGCTGCTTGGCCTTGTAGACAACCGCCATGGCACCGGCGCCGAGCTTGCCCAGGACTTTGTAGCCGGGGATCTGCTGGGCCGCGACCTTGCTTTCCTTGATGCTGGTCTTGAGCCGCTGGGCCTGGCTGGCGGTGATGTAGCCCAGCTCGACCATGAGGTCTTGGAGCATGAGCGGATCGCGTTTGCGGCGTTCCTTGTACTCCTGGATGGCCTTGCGCAGCTCGTCATCCGTGCAGAGCCCCTGATCCACCGCCATCCGGCCGAACATCGTATCGTAACTGGTTTCGCCCGTGCTCGTCATTCACAATCCCCCGACTGGCCCGGGGGCCGCATCCTTTCGCCAGGAAACCTCAATTCGGCTCCGGTGGCATTGTCCAACCGCTCGGGGCCGTGAGGTCATTATCGGCCCATCTGGATGGCTGTCAAACCAAATCTGCCGATCTTCGTATAAACCTCCCGGCCTGGAAATGCTTCGGCGAATTCTCGATGGGACTTGAACCGTTTTTATACGACCCTGCACGACCCGGGTTCGGCCCACCCGAACTTTTGGGTTGACCGCAGCGTCAAGGCCGGTACATTATGCCTGCCGGGTGGCAGGGCTCGTGGCGCGGCTGGCGGTGGCGGGGTTGGTAACCTCTGATGGCGGGCCCCAACCGTCGCGAGCCGCACCCCCGGTCGACGTGTGACGATCCTGAAATAGGAGACCTTAGGTGGGCTACAACTGCGTTGTGCTGGCCAAGCAGGTGCCGGATACGCACCGGATCACAGGCCAGGTCATGAAGGATGATGGGACGGTGGACCGCGCGGCGTTGCCGGCGATCTTCAACCCCGAGGATTTGAACGCGCTGGAGCTGGCGTTGCAGATCAAGGACCGCCACGGCGGCCGCGTTACCGTGATCACCATGGGACCTCCCGGGGCCGTCCGAATCCTGCGGGAGGCGCTCTATCGCGGTGCGGACGACGCCATCTTGCTGACGGACCCGCGCGGCGCCGCCAGCGACACCCTGGCCACCAGCTACATCCTGAGCCGCGCCGTCCGCAAGCTGGACCATGACATCGTTCTGTGCGGCCGGCAGGCCATCGACGGCGACACCGCCCAGGTCGGTCCGCAACTGGCCGAGAAGCTGGGCGTTACGCAAATCACCTACGTCGAGGCCCTGGAAAGCCTCGCGGGCCAAACGCTCACCGCCCGGCGCAACCTCGGCAACGGCTGGCAGCGGGTCAAGGCCCGGCTGCCGGTCCTGCTGACCGTTACGGGCGACGCGAATACCCCCCGGGTGGCAGCCGCCCGCAAGATGATGAAGTACAAAAACGCCCATACCCGGGCCGAGATCGAGCAGCAGATCAAAGCCACCGATCCCACCGCCGATGACTCAATGGTCCGGAAGCTCGTGCAGGAACAGGCCGGGGCACTGGAGCGCCAGGGTTTGCTGATCCGGCAGTGGAACCTGGATGACCTCCAGGCCGACCTCGCCTGGTGCGGCCGCAACGGCTCGCCCACCAAAGTGCACCGGGTTCAGAGCGTTGTGCTGGCCGCCAAGGAGAGCAAGGACGTCGCCCCCACCGATGACGGCATCGCCGGCCTGGTCCACGAACTGATCCAGGACAAGATCATCGCTTGAGCAACAAGGAAGAGCGTGAGGATATGAGCAAGCTATGCCCGGTGTGTCGTTCAGAGACATCTGAGTTCAAGGATGTGGCTATTTCCTCGCTTGGACTTCATGGCTCCTACTGCTCATGCCCGAGATGTGGAGAATACCAGATTGAGAGCTTTACGGTTGCACAGGTCAAGGATCTTCGGCTTAACCTTCAGACAATGGCAGTCCTAAGCCATTGGATTCGGACAGAATATGAGTCAATAAAGAGAGGCAGCCGGGAGGACCCCATAATACTGACCGGGGAACTCGTGCAGGACATTATTAAGAACCCCCGGCCATCCCTTCCAGAGCAGGCGGACTACTATATTCGCTGGATAGGCGATAACGTAAAGGTAGGCGGTCAATACACCGGTGTCCACCCGTTGGCCATTCAGGCCGTTGTCGGGTCGGCAACGATAGAGGAGTTTGAGCTTGTTTCCAGCCACCTAAGAGATGCAAGACTCATCAACCATGGGTCAGGTGCTGGCGCTTGGAGAGATGTGACCCTATCCTTCGCTGGTTGGGAGTACTACCGCAAGCTCGAGCGTGCAACCGGCGACAGCCACAGAGCGTTCATGGCCATGGAGTATAATAGAGAACCACTGGAGGGCGTCGTCGACAGGGTGTTCAGGAACGCTGTTCGACAAACCGGCTTTGACTTGTTCCTGCTCCGAGATAGACCTGTAGCAGGACTCATAGATAATAGGCTCAGGGCAGAAATCCAAGCAGCCCGCTTCCTCATTGCCGACCTGACAGATAGGAATCCGGGCGCCTATTGGGAAGCAGGTTATGCTGAGGGGCTGGGGAAGCCCGTCATCTACACGTGCGAGAAAGGAGTATTCGAAGACTCTAAGCGTAAGCCTCACTTCGATACAAACCACCATCAGACGGTTCTCTGGAGCGCGGGAGACCCGAAGACCACTGCCAGCGACTTGAAAGCCACGATTCGAGCGACATTGCCAGCGGTGGCCAGGGCGACAGATGACTGACGTGCAGGAAACCTCTGATATGAAGCCGAGGCCGTTCTCGCGTTTCTTTGGGCCTGCCAGCGTCCAACGACCGGGGACTCTGTCCCCGGACCCCTGGCATTTTTCGCTTTGGGCCAATAGCATGATTCAGAGGCAAGGCGATGCCGGCTCAATCACGGCATCGCCCATGCTACTGGGTGCTGTGGCGCTCGGGGTGCTTGCCAGCAGAGCCCTATCCTCCACAGCAGCAGTCATAGGCTATCAATATCGTTTGCAGCCCGCAAGAAGCAAGGCGAGCGATTCTGCTATCATGCTATTGGCCCAAAGCGAAAAATGCCGGGGGTTTGGGGGCAGAGCCCCCAAAGGGCGACGGGTAGGCAATGCGATCTCGCCTCTCGTCACCCGCCCAGGGATGACATAGAGGAGCTTGTTCTGTAAGATGCTCTCCCGACGGTTGTATAGATGCAATGGATGAGATTCGAGTTATGATTGATGTGAATCGACAAGGTGAAGTGTGGGTGTTTGCCGAGCAGCATGGCGGGCGGCTGGAGGAGACGCCGCTGGAGCTGATGAGCAAGGCGCGGTATCTGGCCGATACGCTGCGGGTGCAACTGGCGGCCGTGCTCCTGGGCGACGGCGTCGCGAGCCTCGGCAGCAGACTGATCCAGCACGGGGCCGACAAGGTCTACCTCGTCGAGCATCCCTCTCTCGGGGCCTACCAGACCAACAGTTATGCCAAGGTCATCTTTGACCTGATCCATAAGCACAAGCCTCAGATCGTGCTCTACGGCGCGACCGTGTCGGGCCGGGACCTGGCGCCGCGGATCGCCAGCGCGGCCAAGGCGGGGCTGACCGCCGACTGCACCGATCTGCAGATCGGCGACCATACGACGGCAAAGGACGGGGCGGTTCACCAGAATCTCCTTTTCCAGATCCGGCCGGCCTTCGGCGGAAACATCATCGCGACGATCATCAACTACGACCGCTGGCCGCAGATGGCGACCGTCCGCGAGGGCGTGATGCCGATGCCCGAGGCGGACACGAAGCGTCGCGGCGAGATCGTCAAGGAGACGGTCAAGCTGGCCAATGGCGATTTGCCGCTGGAGATCCTGGAGGAACACACCCGGCCGAAGAAAGTTGACCTCAAAGCGGCTCGCATCATTGTCGCCGGCGGCGCGGGGGTCGGCAGCCGGGACAACTTCAAGCTGATCTGGGACCTGGCCAATTGCCTGGGGGCAGCGCCCGCCGCAACGCGGGCGGCGGTCGATCTGGGCTTCATCGATCATGACCACCAGGTGGGCCAGACCGGCACCACGGTCCGTCCCAGCCTGTACATCGCCATCGGTATCAGCGGCGCGATCCAGCACCAGGCGGGGATGACCCAGAGCCAGAAGATCGTGGCGATCAACAACGATCCGGACGCTCCCATCTTCCACGTCGCCCACTACAAAATCCTGGGCGACCTGAACGAGGTCGTGCCGCGGATGATCAAGGCGATCAAGGAAAAGGGAGTGAAGTGATTTGTGATCATTGAGAATCATAAATCATAAATCGTAAATCATAATTGGGAACGGCATGGGCAACTTCTACACGGACAACGACGATATTCGGTTCCTGTTCCGCCATATCGACCTGGGACCATTGGCCGAAGCCTTCGAAGAGGGATTCCGCTTCACGCGGGAATTCGACTATGCCCCGGCCAACGAGGCGGAGGCGATCCGCAATTATGAGATGGTGCTGGAGTCGCTCGGCGAGTTGTGCGCCGATTTCATCGCGCCGCGGGCCGAAGGTGTGGACCGCGCAGGCAACCGGCTCAACGAAGACGGCACCGTGACCCGCCCCCAGGGCATCGCGGAGGCCCTCGAGAAGCTGGGCCAGGCCGAGATCATGGGTTTCACCCTGCCGCATCGCTTCGGCGGCCTGAACTTCCCGAACCTCGTCTACTCGATGGCCAACGAGATCCTCTCCCGGGCCGACGCCTCCTTGATGAACATCTTCGGGCTCCAGGGCATTGCCGACACGATCAACGCCTTTGCCTCCGAGGAGATCAAGCAGAAGTACCTGCCGGCCTTTGCCAACGGCAAGGTCACCGGCGCCATGGTGCTGACGGAGCCGGATGCCGGTTCGGACCTCCAGGCCGTGAAGCTGCGGGCATACCAGGATGGCGAGGGCCGCTGGTTCCTGCACGGCGTCAAACGCTTCATCACCAACGGTTGCGGCGATGTCCTGCTGGTCCTGGCCCGGAGCGAGCCGGACCGCAGCGGCGGCCTGGGCCTGAGCCTGCTTTTGTGCGAGCCCGGCCCAACGGTCCATATCCGCCGGCTCGAAGACAAGCTCGGCATTCACGGCTCGCCTACGTGCGAGATCTTCTTCGACCATACCCCCTGCGCGCTGATCGGCGAGCGGCAGCGCGGCCTGGTGCCTTACGTGGCCACGCTGATGAACGGGGCGCGCATCGGCATCGCGGCGCAGTCGCTCGGGATTGCCGAGGCGGCCTATCGCGTCGCCCGCGATTACGCGGCCAGCCGTAGGCAGTTCTCGGTCGCCATCGAAAAACTGCCGGCGGTGCGGGACATGCTGATCGACATGAAGATCGCCCTCGAAGCCGGCCGGGCCCTGCTCTATGACACCTCCCGCGTGGTGGATCTGGCCATCGCGTACAACAACGAGGTCGAGAACCGTCCGCCTGAGGACAAGGACGCGCAGAAGAAGCTCAAAGACAAGGCCCGGATCTACAAGCGGTACGCGGGCATGCTGACGCCCATGAGCAAGTATTACTGCTCCGAGATGTGCAACCGGGTCGCGTACGACGCGCTCCAGGTCCTCGGCGGCAGCGGCTTCATGCGGGACTACGCCTGCGAGCGGCACGCCCGCGATGCGCGAATCACGACGATCTACGAGGGGACCAGCCAGTTGCAGGTCGTCGCGGCGGTCCGCGGCGTGTGCAGCGGCACCGCGGAAAAGTACCTGGCGGAGCTGGCCGCCCTGCCGTACGACCCGCAGGTCAGCGACCTGCGCGCGCGGCTGGCCGAGGGGACGCAACAACTGCTGGCGGCGATCGAATTCACCAAGGCCCAGGGCAACGACTACATGGACCTCTACGGCCGGGCGCTGGTCGATGTCGCGATCGACCTGATCAACGGCTACCTGTTCTGCGGCCAGGCGAGCACGATGGTCGAGATGAACGTCCCGGTCGCGGGCGGGGAGGCCCGCAATGGCCAGACGATCCCGATGAAGCAGCGGAAGGCCGCGCTGGCCCGGCGTTACATCGAGAAGAACGCCCCGAAGATCCAGGCCCTGACCGACCTCATCCGTCAGGGTGACAAGAGCACGTTCACCGAGTATGAGGCCCTGGTGGGACCGGTGCCGGAAGCGTGACAGATTATGCTGCAAGCCGTGATATTCGACTTCGATGGCGTGATCACCGACTCGGAGATCCTGCACTTTCGCGCCTTCAACGCAGTCCTGACGCAGTACGGCTTCCAGCTCACCAAGCCCCAGTACTACCAGAAGTACCTCGGCATGAGTGACGCCGACTGCTTCCGGGCGTTGATCGCCGAGGGCCGGCTCCCGATCCCCGAGGCACAGATCGGCGGCCTCGGCCAGCAGAAGACCCGCGTCTTCGAGAAGCTCGCCCGTACGGAAGGCAAGATCATCGAGGGCGTGCGGGAGTTCCTGGGGATGTTGGCGGTCGCCCAAATCCCCATCGCTATCTGCTCCGGCGCCCTGCGGGCCGAGATCGAGTTGATCCTCCAGGAATCCGGCTTGCGCGACCGCTTCGATACGATTGTCTCCGCCGAAGAGGTCCAACGAGGCAAACCGGACCCGGAGGGCTTCCTGCTGGCCCTGCAGAGGCTCAACGAACTCTGGCCCGCACCGATCACCGCGCCGCGCTGCATCGTCATTGAGGACTCGCACTGGGGCCTCAAAGCAGCCCAAGCCGCCGGCATGCACGCCATCGCCGTGACGAACAGCTACGAGGCCCCGCAATTGAAACCCGCCGACCGGGTCGTCGCCCGCCTCGACGAGCTGACGATGGACGACCTCCAACGCATCTGCGCATAAGGATGATGGGCGACGGCCATTTCTCGCAGGTACCCACGAGCCCGGAGGACCATATGATCGTCAATAACCCCGTCGCCCGCGCGAGAATGTGAAATGTGTAGGTTTGAGCCCTGAATCCCGAGCTGAGAAAACGGGCGAAGAATTCGTTACGATAGTTGGAATTTGTGCAACATACTACCATCGACTAACGTCTATAGTAAGGCGGTAGCTGGTAGGGGCTGTACGGACAAGGCCAAGAGGCGGTAGGCAGTAGGCCGCAGGCGTTAGGAGAATTGTTCGTGCCCAAAAAAGCCAACGGGCCACGGGGCGCCCGGGAATGGGCGCGAGCAGAGGCTGCGTGAGAGGGCGATTGCGCCGAACAAAGCCAAGACCCACCGCGTGGGACGGGCCTCGGGGGCGTGGGACGCGGGGTGTTGTACGAACGAACCCAAATGGCGGTAGTCGGTGGTCAGTAGGAGGACCGATTATTCCACTGTTCCATCATTCGACCATCCCAATTCCCCGCCAATCGTGCGAAACAAACCCAATTTGGGCAGGGTCCATCTGGAGGACAAGTGTTGGTTGGATAAGGACTTGTGATGGGTCGGACACCGGGAGGACGCGGAGAAAACAAACCCAATTTCCGGGTCCTGGAGGGGGCAGGCGGACACGGCTGTCCCCTTTGCCGGAAGCGACTTCCGGCGTCACTGCGAACCGTGCTGCTGCGCCGAACAAAGCCAAGGGACGGTAACCCGGTGGGCCGGGGGCGGGCGGCCGTGAGAGAGCGAATTGTGCGAAACAAACCCAATTTTGGCAAAGGGTGTTTGGAGAACAAGTGCTGCACTGGTAAGGACTTGCGGCCATTTGGACGCGGGGAGAGCCTCGGAAAAACAAAGCCAATTCGGGGGACGCGGCCGGCGGGTCGAGGGGCGGGGGAAGAGGACTGGAAACATCCCGCCCCCCGTCCCGCAGACCTCGCCCCCCATGCGCAGGGCGTCGAACAAACCCAATCGGCGGAATCGTTGACGGCGGTGGGCCGACTTGATAGGATGCTCGGGCTTGGTCGCCCCCCAGGGGTTTGAAGGATCGAATTGAGTGTCTTTGCGTTGGCGAGGAATCAGGATGAAGTACGTACTGGCACTGTGCGTGGCGGCTCTGGCAGGTCTCACTCCGGCTTGGGCGGGAACGGAAGCCCGACTGCTGCGATTCCCGGCGATCCATGGGGACCAGATCGTCTTCACCTACGCGGGGGATCTCTACACGGTCGCCGCCACCGGGGGTACGGCCCGCAAACTGACCAACGGTGAAGGTTTCGAGATGTTCGCCCGGTTCTCGCCCGACGGGCAATCGATCGCCTTCACCGGCCAGTACGACGGCAATACCGAAGTCTACCTCATGCCCGCCACCGGCGGCGTCCCGCAACGGCTGACCTACACCGCCACGCTCGGGCGGGACGATGTGGCCGACCGCATGGGGCCAAACAATATCGTGATGACCTGGACGACGGATGGACGGAACATCATCTTCCGGTCGCGGATGCACTCGTTCAATCCGTTTCTGGGCCGGCTGTATTCCGTCCCGCTGAGCGGCGAGCTGCCGGCGGAACTGCCGCTGCCCCGCGCGGGGTTCTGCTCGTTTTCGCCGGACGGCAGAAAACTCGCCTACAATCGCGTCTTTCGCGAGTTCCGCACCTGGAAGCGCTATCGCGGCGGCATGGCCGACGATATCTGGATTTACGATTTCGACGCCAAGACCACCGAGAACATCACGAACAACGCGGCGCTCGACATCATCCCGATGTGGCACCAGGACCGGATCTACTTCCTCTCGGATCGGGACGGCCACACACGGATGAACCTTTTCGTCTACGACACGAAGTCCCAAGAGACCCGCCAGCTCACGGATTTCGCCGAGTTTGACGTGAAGTTCCCGTCGCTGGGCCAGAATGCGATCGTCTTCGAGAACGGCGGCTATCTCTACCGCTTCGACCTGGCCACCGGCCCGTGCACGAAGCTGAGCATCTTCATCGACGACGATCTCCAGGGCGGCCGGGGCGGGCTGGTCAATGTTACCGATAAGGTGACCAATTACGAGATCGCGCCGGATGGCAAGCGGGCCCTGTTCGGCGCCCGCGGGGACGTGTTTACCGTTCCCGCCAAGTACGGGGCAGTCCGCAACCTGACCGCCTCGCCCGGCGTGCACGAGCGGAATTCGAAATGGTCGCCCGACGGCAAGTGGATCGCCTACATCTCCGATGCCTCCGGGGAGGATGAGATCTGGATCGTCCCGCAGGACGGCCGCGGGCCCGCCCGGCAGGTCACGAAAGATGACGCGATCTACAAATACGAGATCGAATGGTCGCCCGACAGCAAGAAGATCCTCTGGGCGGACAAGGCCCTGCGGCTGCGCTTCGTGAACGTCGAGACCGGCCGCATCACCGACGTCTGCCAGTGCGAGAAGTGGGAGTTCAGCGAGTACGCCTGGTCGCCGGACAGCGCCTGGATCGTGTACACTCAGCCCGAAGTCGCCTGCATGAGCAAGATCTACCTCTACTCGCTGAAGGACCAGAGCTCGCACGAGCTGACCGACGGCTGGTACGACTCGTCGAACCCGGTCTTCAGCTCCGACGGCCGCTTCGTGTTCTTCGTCTCCGATCGCGATTTCAATCCCATCTACAGCCGGACCGAATGGAACCACGCCTACCAGGAGATGTCCCGCATCTACCTGATCACGCTGGCCCAGGCCACGGAATCGCCTTTCAAGCCCCGCAGCGACGAGGTCGGGGTGAAGGCCGCGGACGAGAAGGAAAAGCCGGCGGACGAGGCAAAGCCGGCCCCCGAGAAAGACGCCCAGAAGCCGGAGGCCAAGGACGCCAAGAAGAAGGATGAGCCCGAGCCGATCAAGGTCGATCTGGAGGGGATCAAGGATCGGATCGCGGTGCTGCCGGTGGAGGTGGCCAACTATCGCCATGTCGGCGCGGTGAACGATCAGGTCTATTACATCCGCCGGGCGGGGCGAGGCGACCGGGCACAGTTGTGTCTGTACGATCTGAAAGAGCGGAAAGAGACCGAGCTTGGGCAGATCGACGGCTACGAGATCTCCGCGGACCACAAGAAGATGCTGGTGGCCGCGAGTCACAAGTACGGGATCATCGATCTGCCCAAGGGCAAGGTCGAGTTGAAGGACACGCTGGACCTGTCCCAGATGGAGGTCCAGCTCGACCGGCGGGCCGAGTGGCGGCAGATCTTCCACGAGTGCTGGCGGCAGATGCGGGACTTCTTCCACGTCCCGAACATGCACGGCGTGGACTGGCCGGCGATGCGGGCCCGCTACGAGCCGCTCGTCGCGCACGTGAATCACCGGGCCGATCTGACCTACATCATTGGGGAGATGATCGGCGAGCTGAACGCCGGACATACCTACGTCGGCGGCGGCGAATGCCCCACGCCCGAGCGGATCGCGACGGGCCTGCTCGGGGCCGAGCTGACCCGTGATCCCCAGTCCGGTTACTACCAGATCGCCAGGATTCTGCGGGGCAAGAACTGGGAGAAGGAGGCGCGGTCTCCCCTGACGGAGATCGGCGTCGAGGCGCGGGAAGGCGACTACATCCTGGCGGTCGACGGCCGCTCGACCGCGGACGTGAAGAACCTGTTCGAGCTGCTCGTCAACAAAGCGGGCCGGCAGGTGACACTGAAGCTCAACGCAAAACCGGAGCTCGAAGGCAGCCGCGAAACCATCGTTGTGCCCACCGCCAACGAGGAAAGCCTCTATTACTACGGCTGGGTCCAGGGCAACATCGAGAAAGTCACGAAAGCCACCGGCGGCAAAGTCGGCTATCTCCACGTCCCGGACATGAGCGCCGCCGGCCTGAACGAGTTTGTGGAGCACTTCTATCCGCAGATTCGCAAGAAGGCCCTCATCATCGACGTGCGCGGCAACGGCGGCGGCAACGTCTCGCCCATGCTTATCGAGCGGCTGCGGCGTGAGGCGGTGATGATCGACTTCGCGCGCAACGCGGCCCCGGCCCCGGACCCAGAAGAGATGATTTATGGGCCGATGGTCTGCCTGGCCGATGAGTTCTCCGCCTCGGACGGTGACCTGTTCACCTACCGTTTCAAGCAATACCAACTCGGGAAAGTCATCGGCAAACGCACCTGGGGCGGCGTGATCGGCATCCGCGGCTCCCTGCCGCTGCTGGACGGCAGCTACCTGAACAAGCCCGAGTTCTCCCGCTACGATGTGGCCGGCAAGCAATGGATCATCGAGGGCCGGGGCGTCGAGCCGGACATCGTGGTGGACAACGATCCCGCGAAAGAGTACGCCGGCATCGACCAGCAGCTCGACAAAGCGATCGAAGTCATTCTCGAAGAGCTCAAGACCAAGGAGAAGACCATCCCGCCCCTGCCGCCCTATCCGGTGAAATGAGCCCGGTCACGGCAGGAGCGACGGACCGAAGAAGACACGGCCCACGCCACGGCGGCTAACACCGCGTGCTGCGAACCTGTATTCACGCGCGGGGGTTACTGGGCCGATCGTGGTGGCGCCGGGAGCGTGCTGGGGGTGGGGAATTCGGTCTTGACTTGGCCGGTCTTGAGATTCAGCTCAACATAGGGGACCTGGGTGCCGTTGAAGTAGCACCGCTGCTCATCGTCGCCGCGGACCAGCACCTGGGATTGGGCGTGATCGTACCACAGCGAGGCGCCGGAGAAGCTGAGCTGGCGGGCCTCGTCCTCGTACTCGATGCCGTCGGAAGCGGCCAGGGAAACCAGCTCCAGGCTGCCTTGGGCCGCCTCCTGCAGCAGCGCTTCGACGTGCCCCGCAACGGTGCGAGTGTGCCGATCGTATTTGCCGTCCGCCAGGGTGAAGTAGTCGAGTACAAGCTGGCGTGCATCGTCCTCGGCAATGACATGGTTCGTGGCAGAGAAGTAGATCAGCTTGTCAAAGCTGGTCAGACGGGCCACGCACGGCTGCCGGAGGCTGAACCGATTCGGGTCAGCCTGAGGTTCGAGGTTCTCCTCGTTGCGGATCCACAGTTCGCCGGGACCGACGGCGGTGAACTGCGCTCCCTGCATCGGGCCGGCCGTCCCAACCACGGGCCCGCGCGGATCGAGCTCGTATTCCAGTCGCGCGGCATCCAGTTGGGTCCCGCCCAGCAGCCGATCGGGGCTGCGACGCAGGATGCGCAGGGCCGCCGGACCGCCCCGCGTCACGAGCTTGCGGGCACTGACCGCCGTCTCTTTCGGCCGATTGGCGTCGGACATGAGGTACATCACCATCTGCGGAGCGGTGAGCGTGTACTCCTGTAGCGCATTCGGCTCGGGCTTCGACATGACGACCTTGCAGTCGCCTTCGAACAGGACCTCGTCCACCGCCGCCACGAAGCGGACGCGGTCCCGGGCGGTCACCGTCATCGGCACCGTGCCCGCCATCGGCTTGCGCGCCGGGGCGCCGTTGGGGTCGAGCGGAATGACCATCTGGACCGGACCCGCCAGCGTGGTATCGGTGCTCAGGGCGTCGAAGAGGATCTCCGCGGCTGTCGTACGCTGCCGACTCAGGGGTTCCGGAGCGGCCGGCCGGGCGACGTCCGGCAGCGGACCCTCTCGCGTAACCTGACCCATCTCGGGGCCTTTGGGCTCCCGATCATCGGTCCTCGGCTCCGGCGGCGGCACCTTCTTGCCCTCGGGTGTAATCATGAGGCCCCCATCGCAGGTGATGACCGTATCGAAGAACTCCGCAGGAATCGAGCTGATGACCAGATGCGACGAGGCACTCGTGTCCAAGGCGGGCGGACCGGGGTACGGAGCCGAACTGGCCTCCTCAGGCTTCTTCGACACCGCCGGCTTCGGGGCCCCCTGGGCCGGGGACTTCGCACCGTCCGCAGCCTTCGCCGCTGTTGGCGCCACCGGCTCCGGCGCCGGCGCGGCCGGAGTCTTCTCCGATGCCGCCGGCCCCGCATGGGGCGCCGCCGGGACCGGGGTCTCCGCCTGGCGCGAGTCCAACCACACGAGGTGTGCGATCGTGAGTCTCTCCTGCGCCGTAATGAGGTCGTTCGGCGTCTGAATGACAACGTTCTTGCGGAAGACGCACTGATAGCGGTCCGGCGGCCGCGGTCCGCCCGCGGCGTTCATCGGCGTCTGCGCCGGGGCAGGTCCCGCGGCGCGAGTCGGAACCACGGAACTCTGTGGCGCTGCCGCAGGCCTGGGCGCCGCCATCCCGGAACCGGGCGACACCGGAGGCTTCCGTGCCGCCACGGGAGGACTGGCCGACGGTGCAGCCTCGGGGGATCGACGTTGCGGCGTCAGATCAGCCAGAGAGCCCAATTCCTCGAAGCGCGTTCGCAGGCTCTCCAACTCGAAGATCCGGAACAACTCGAGCCGATTGCGGCCCTCATCATACAACAGGTCCATGCCCTTGCCGGTCAGTTGCGCCCGGCGGGACAGAAACCGCACCGATCCGGCGGAGGTGAACAGCGACCGGGACGCGATGAAGTCCACCTCGTCGAGATGGATGAAACCCTCCAGGGCTTCGTTCGGCTCCATGGGAACGATGTGGATGACGACGTTCCCGGTGAAGGTGGCATCGCCCGCGACCACCCGGGAGAACGCCGTATCGACCTGAACCCTGCCCCGGTTGGCCGTCACGGTACAGCGAAACGTGGGCAGGAACATCTGCAGATACGGGTTGGTCGTCTCCCACTGGCTGCCCCGCCGGTGCACCAGCCGCTCGAATCCGAAGATCCGGTCCACCTCGTTTTTGTCGTTGCGGTGCACGAGTCGGGTCTGCTCGACCCGATCGATCCCGACGTTGAGGATCGTGCCCACCTCGTTGGGCGAGCCGCCGGCGGTGCGCGCCGGCAGTGCGGGCAGCGATTCGGCGACCTCCGTCGGCATGGGCGGCGTCCGATTGACCTGCAGGTAGAACCAGTAGACCCCCCACAAGACGGCCAAGGCGAACAAGCCCACCACGAGTTTGCGAATGGTCCCTTTCATGATCTGTATCCGGGACGACTAGGTCTCATAGCGTTCCATCAAGCTCTGCCATCGGCCGGAGCCTTTGAGGATATACTCGATCACCTCGCGTACGGCCCCGTCGCCGCCGGCACGCGTCGTCACGTAATCCGCCTGCGCCTTGACTTCGTCGACCGCGTTGGCCACGGCCGCACCGAACCCGACGTGGCGGATCACCGGCAGATCCATCACGTCGTCGCCGACGTAGGCAACGCGGCCCGCCGGCACACCGATCTCCTCCAGCAGTTTCTGCAAGGCCGGCAGCTTCACGTGGCAGTCCTGCAAGACGTACGGCACCTGCAATTCCTCCGCCCGGCGGATCGTCGCCAGCGAGTGGCGTCCGCTGAGCCAGGCCACCTTCAGACCGGCCCGCTGCCACATGCGGATGCCGTGCCCGTCGAGAACGTGAAAGCACTTGCTTTCGGTGCCATCATGATGCGTGATGATCCGCCCGTCTGTCAACACGCCGTCCACGTCCAGCACGAGCATCGCCAGAACGCCAAGATCAACTTTCAGCTTCTGGTTCATAATTGGCCGGAAGAAACTGGAATGATGGGTGGTTGGATCAGGCGCGTAGCCTTCAGCGTGACCAGTATTCCATCATTCCACCC
Source organism: Planctomycetota bacterium (assembly GCA_025459125.1). Taxonomy (GTDB): domain Bacteria; phylum Planctomycetota; class Phycisphaerae; order Sedimentisphaerales; family Anaerobacaceae; genus PLanc-01. Next base: position 30,557 of record JALORE010000010.1, read on the forward strand.
TTCCATTGTTCCCGTCTTCGCTCTTCCCTTCATCCCACCACTTTGATTGTAACGATGTCCTGCACATCGATCAGCCCCACGGGCCGGTTCTCGGCATCCACGACCGGCAGCTCGTCGATGCGGTATTTGTGGAAGAGGGCCGCGGCCTCGGCGGCGAGGGCATCGGCCCGGATGCGTTTGCAGTCGGCCGTCATAACGTCGCCGGCCTTCCGATCGAGCGCCTTCGGACCACAACGCGTCAGCAGCCGCCGCAGGTCGGCGTCCGTGAGGATCCCGGCCAGCCGGCCGGCCTCGTCCACGATCATCACCGCCCCGTGCCGTTTCACGTCGCGGGTCGCGTCGAGCATCCGGCGGATCGTGTCGCCGGCAGCCGCCAGCGGCAGCTTCTCTCCGGGGCGGAACATCATGGATTGCGCCACCGTCATCAGCTTCACCCCGAGCGAACCCCCCGGATGGAAGCGGACATAGTCCTCCACACGGAACCGGCGCGCCTTCATCACGGTGAACGCCAGGGCATCGCCCACCGCGAGCATGCAGGTCGTCGAGACGCTGGGCGCTACCCCCAGCGGGCAGGCCTCGTTCACCTTGCCCAGGCATAGGACCACATCGCTGTATCGACTGAGGGTCGAGTCCTCGTCGCCGGTGATCGCGATCAGCTTGATCTGGAGTTGCTTGACCAGGTTGATGAGCCGGATGATCTCATCGGTCTCGCCGCCATAACTCAGGACGATCACGATATCCTCTTTCCGCAGACGTCCGAGGTCGCCATGGACGGCTTCCGCGGGGTGGAGGAAATGGCTCGGCGTGCCCGTCGAGGCCAGCGTGGCACTGATCTTGCGCCCGATGATTCCCGCTTTGCCGATACCACTGACGATGGAGGAACCGGTGCCGTGGAAGATCATGGCCGCCGCGGTCGCGAACGCCTCGTTCACGACCGGGGTCATCGCTGCGATCGCTTCCGCCTCCGCCAGGATGACGCGCCGGGCATAGTCGAGATCGAACATCACTGTCTTCCTGCCGCGTGGCGCCGCCCCGCGCCCGCCGGCCCGCGGACGGCCGCTCAAAGCTTCACCTCGCTGCCGCGATCATTGAAGCACAGCAAGGTCCGCTGCTCGCCGCGCACCTCGGACGAGGCGTGAATGATCACCCGCTTGTCCGTCGACTGCTCAATCTGGGCGATGGCCGCCCGCTTTTCGTTCTGCAGGTAATCGCCCACCTCCTGGGAAACGGTCAACTCGATCCGGCGGATGTGCTCCCGCGAGACAGCCAGGTTCAGGAGGCGAATGATCTCGAGAGCCAGCGATTCGTGGCTCTTGACGAACCCCATGCCGGCGCAGTGGGGACAGGCCAGGTAGGTGCTGAACTGCAGCGAGGGGCGCATGCGCTGGCGTGTCATCTCGACCACGCCGAAACGGCTGATATGGAGGATCTTCGACCGAGCCCGGTCGCCGCGGACCGCGTCACGGAAGGCCCGCTCCACCTCCTTGCGGTGTTTGGGATTCCGCATGTCGATGAAGTCGCAGACGATCAGGCCGCCCAGGTCGCGGAGCCGGAGCTGGCGGGCGATCTCGGCGGCGGCCTCCATGTTGTTCTCGAAAGCCGTCTGCTCGGCGTTCTTCTGCCGGCGGAACCGCCCGCTGTTGACATCGATCGCGACCAGCGCTTCGGTCTGCTCGATCACGATGGAGCCGCCGCTCTTGAGCTCCACCTCGCGGGCTTGAATCTTGGCGATCTCCTCCTCAATCCCGTGCTTGTGAAAGAGCGGGATCTTCTCCTCGTAGAACACCACCTTGGGTTTGAGACGCGGCGTCGCGATCGCGAGGAAATCCATGATCTTGCGAACCATGGCATCCGAATCGCAGATGATCTTGATGATCTCGTTGCCGAAGAGGTCGCGCAGGGCACGGATCACCAGGTCCGATTCCAGGTAGATCTCACCCGGGGCCTTTTCGGTCTCCATCCGCTGCTGCATGGCGCGCCAGAGCCGGTCCAGGTACTTCAGATCCGCCTGGATATCGCGTTTCGAGGCGCCCTCCCCGGCCGTGCGGATGATGAATCCGTGTCCTTTCGGAGCCTTGCTCTCGTCGAAAAGCTGGGCCAGTCGTTTGCGCTCCTCCTCGTCCTCGATCTTGTGCGAGATGCCGTAGTTCTTCATCCAGGGCATCATCACCAGGTGCTTGCCCGCCAGAGCCAGATAGGTACTGAGCGTCGGCCCCTTGGTCTTGAGCCCCTCCTTGGTCACCTGTACAATGATCTCCTGGCCGCGGCGCAGACAGTTCTGGATCGGCGGCCGGTCCTTGAGGGCCTGCCGGCGGCCAATGACCTCCAGCACACCGTTCTTCCCACCCGGGAAATACCGGGGATGCAGATCGCTGATATGCAGGAAACCGTTCTTCTCGATTCCGAGGTCGATGAACGCGGCCTGAATCCCCGACTCGATATTGACGACTCTCCCCTTGTAGATACTGCCGACGTGGGTACCGGCGCTGGCACGCTCGACATAGAGTTCCTCCAGCTTGCCGTCTTCCACGACAGCGACCCGGCACTCCTCCGGCTCGGCGACATTGATCAACATCTCACGTGGCATCTTCGACATCCCTCTGGGACTTGCGCTTACGGTTCCTGCTCCTGCTGTTCATCTCATGACTCCGGCCGCGTGGCTCCGGCGAGCTCCCAGTGCACGTTCCTCCGGCGCACCTGTCCATCCAGGTCCGCCGTCCGCAGCTCGAAAAGCCGCAGGATCTCGTCCACCCGCACGGACCCGGTCGTGCCGGTCCGATGCTGCACGATCAGAGCGCCGTCCTCCAGCCGGATCGAGCACAAAAAGGGACGAACGTCGATCGTACGCGCAGGTCCGCCCTCCGCGGCGGCTCTCTCCACTGGGCAGTGTTCGCTCCCCATCACCCGGGCGATCGTGTCCTGCAGCCGGGCAGTGAGCCCCGTCTCCGCCGCCATCCGGACGGGGAACACGTACTCGGCCGACGTCGGCTGGAACGAGGCGCCGGCCGCCGTCAGGGTCACCGCGAGCACCTCGATTCCCTCGGGCAACGCGGCGGCGAGAGCAGCGTGGAGGGCGGCCTCCGGCTCGGCCCCGCCGGCGGCCGAGCCGCTCTGCCGGACGTCATCGAGCTTGACCACCAACAGTTCCTCGTCGGCTTCCACCCCCACCGGCCGGGGCAACGGCAGGGACAGACGCGGGTGCGGATTGAATCCCTCCGAGTACCGCACGGGGAGCCCCGCCCGGGTACAGGCCCGCTGCCACACGCGCGACATCTCCGCATGGGAGAGATACCGCGCTGCTCCCGTGATCCGGAACCGGATGGCGGCCGTGGCCCTCGAGTCACTCATTCACAACGATCCTTCTTCCCTTCAAAAAGCTTCCGGCAGGACTTTCCTGGCGGCGGCGCGCAGGTACCCCGAGATCTGCCGTTCCGAGTTCATGGTCAGAACCGTCCGTGCCAGGTGATTGCAGTCCTCGATCGTCACCGAGCGGATGACCTGCTTGATCTCCGGGATCATCGGAGGCGTCAGCGACAGCGTTCGAACACCCATGCCCAGCAACAGCATGACATATTCGGGCTCGGAGGCCGTCTCGCCGCAGACGGAGGCCTCGATCTTGGCCCGGTTCGCATCCTGGATGATCATGCGAATGAGCCGCAGCACCGCCGGGTCCGCGGCGGAATACAACGGCGAGACCAGTTCGTTGCCGCGATCGACCGCCAGCGTGTACTGGGTCAGATCGTTGGTGCCGATGCTGAAGAAATCCGATTCCCGGGCCAGGGTCGAGGCGGTCAGAGCGGCGGACGGCGTCTCCACCATGATGCCGATCTCGATGTCCCGATTGTAGCGGATCTGCTCCTCGTCCAAGTCCTCCATCACGTCGTGCACGATCATCCGGGCCTGCATTAACTCCTGGAGGTTCGTGATCAGCGGAAACATGATCTTGATCGGCCCCTCGACGGAGGCCCGCAGGATCGCCCGCAATTGGGTCTTGAACATGCCCAGGTTCTGCAGGCAGAACCGGATCGAGCGCAGACCCAGGAACGGGTTGGGCTCGGGGGTCACCCGCCGGGCCTGGGTGTACTTGTCCGCGCCCAGATCGAACGTGCGGATGACGACCGGCTGATTCTTGAAAACGCGCGCCACCTCGGCGTAGGCTTCGTATTGCTCCTGTTCCACCGGCTCCGTGGGTCGGTTCAGGTAGAGGAATTCCGTCCGGTAGAGGCCGATGCCCTCGCCGCCCTTGCCCAGCACGATCTGCGCCTCGTCGGGGAACTCGATATTGCCCAGCAGCCGGATGCGAACACCGTCCCGCGTCATCGCGGGCTTCGCGCGGATGGTGTCCAGCTTGTGCTCCAAGGCGACGAACTCACGGGAGTATTCCTCGTATTGATGAACCGTCTCTGCATCCGGGTTGACAATCACGATGCCCCGGTTGCCGTCGATGATCACGCGATCGCCGCCCCGGACAATCTCGGTGAGGTCTTCGAGGGCAACGACGGCGGGAATGCCCAGGGAACGAGCCACGATGGCGGCATGGCTGGTCCGGCCGCCGGCATCGGAAGCGATCCCCTTGACATAGTCACGGTTGAAGCCGGCCGTCTGCGTGGGGCTGAGCTGCCGCGCGACAACAATGACCTCCTCCTTCAGATGCAGAATATCTTCCCGCTTAGTTCCCAATAGCCGCCGGAGCAGACGTCGCTCGATGTCGTAGATGTCCGCGGCGCGCTCGCTGATGTACGTGTCCTTCACGTTCGTCTCGAAGTGTGCGGCCACAGACCGCAGCACCGTCGAGACGGCATACTCGGCGGTCACCGCCTCCGTGTGCACCATGTCGGTGATGCGCCGCCGCAGGCTCCGGTCGCGCAGGAACCGCAGGTGCACCGCAAAGATGTCTTTGATGCGTCCCCCGGTCGCTTCATCCTGGCCCCGTTCGAGCGCATCAAGCTCCTCGATCGCATCGTGAAAGGCATCGCGTACGCGCTGGATCTCCCCGGCCCTCTGTGAAGGCTCAATTTCCCGCCGGGGAATGCGGTAGTCCTCGGAGTCCACAATCAGGGACTTGCCGATCGATACCCCCGGCGAGACCGCGATTCCCTTTTTGATCTCCATGCCGGATTCGTTCTGAGCCGCGGCGTCCTGCGTCCTCTCGACCTGGGACGACCGGCTCATCCTCTGAATTTCGTTGCCCTCCGCGTCACGGCGGCGGCTCGCCGAACATCTGCACTTCCACGAGGTCGCGCAGGGCCTCGAGTGCCTGGTCCGCGTCGGTGCCCTCGGCCCGGACCTGCAGGCGCGTCCCGCAGGTGGCTTCCAGCATGCTCATCTGCATGATGCTCTTTCCATCGGCCTCGTGCGGACCATTATGGACCGTGATCTTGCAGTCGAAGCGGCTGGCCAAGTCGATGAACTTCATGGCCGGGCGCATGTGGAGACCTTCGGCGTTCTTGATCTCCATGGTTGTTTCGCGAACCAGTTTCTCCAAGACCCTGTCTCCCATCAGCAGGCCAAGTCCGGTCGTCCCACGACGGTTCCGGTGCGGCTCACCACGAAGGGTTCTCGTCGGCCTCTTTGAGCAGATCCTCGAGCGCCGGAGGCGTATGGCACTGCCGCAGGAATTTGCGGAATTTCTCTTTTTGCAGATGACGGAATACGTTCTCCATCGCCTGCAGATGCTTGTCGGGATTGTTGACGGGACTGATCAGCAGAATCACCGAGTAGACCGGCTGCTCATCCAGCGAGGCGAAGTCGATTCCCACGCTGCTTTGACCGACGGCCGCGACCACGTTCTTCGCTGCCGCGTGCTTGACGTGAGGCACGGCCACTCCCTTGCCCATGCCCGTGCTCGCCTCATTCTCTCTCTTGATAACGGCCTTCGCCACCTCTTTGGCGGACTCACTCGGGATCTTTCCCGCGTGCGCCAGAGCGGAAACCAATTCGGTGATGGCCCCGTCGCGATCCGTCGCCTGCAGCTCCGGGATCGTCGCCTCGAAACACACAAACTCGTCGAATCTCATTTTCTTCGCGTCCAGCTAATCCAATACGGCACCTGCCAACCAACGCGCCGGCAGCGATGCCGACACCATCAAGCGAGTTGGGTCGACCCTGCGGAACTGCTGCCTTCGCCCATGTGCTTGTCGTCTCTCTCCTTCGCCTTCTTCTTGCGCAACTGCTGTTCCAGCTTGTGGACGGCTCCATCGATACACGGATAGGCGCCTTCGCCGGTCCCGGTCGCCACGAAAACCACCCCGTGTTCCCCTCGTGCTATGATCTCCACGATCATTTTGTTCGCCCCGCGGCTGCTGTCAACGACCACTTCCACCTGGCTGACGCCGTCATAATAACGCGGGAGCTTCGCGGTCTTCTCCTGAGCATAGGCCCGGATGGCCTCGGTTATCTCGATGTGCTTGCCTGAGATCGTGAACTGCAAGGGTGATCTCCTTAAATTAGTTTTCGTCTGATGAGTTGAGAGCAGGTTTATTCCCTGCCTGAACGGCACCATCTCCCCGGGCCGACACCCAGAGGGTCAGAGCCGCCGGCGACCGAAACGCCGACCCCCGCAACAGACACCACTTGACGTTCGTAACTGCACTCATCCAACCACAACAGCCGCCGGCTGCCATCCATGAAGCCCTGGAGGCCGGGTGTACCGGTCCCATTACGGCGATAGCCTAATTGGCGGTCTCCCGGCCGTCAACAGAAATCTCCTCCCGGGGCAGGTGGGTACCGAGCAAGTGGATCACCCCCCCGGGCAACGACGCCAGGACCCAGATCAGCCGCTGGCAAAGCGCCAGGGCCAGAGCTTTCTCCCGCGTCGTTCCCGCCAGCGACACGAACAACCCGACGGTGCTCGCCTCTACCACCCCCAATCCGGCGACGCTGACCGGCACCGCCCCCACCACCCAGACGACCGGGAAGATGAAGAAATAGTGGCTCAGTCGCGCCTCCACCGTCAAATCCCGCCCGATCAGCCATATGGCCACGATCGTGAGGCTCTGGGCGACGAAGGTCAACAGCATGGTCCCCAGGAGCGTTCCCGGCTTCGAACAGTAGACCACGAAAGCATCTTTGGTCCGGTACAGTAGCGAAAGGCCCCTGCGCCGGACAGTCTGAATTGCCCCCGAGAGCCTGGCTCGACCTGCGGGGAGCACCAGCACCGCCAGAAGGACCGCGGCCACGGCAAGGGACGCCCAGACCAGCGCCGCCCGGTGTTGCGTCAGCCATCCGGGCGCCTCGACCTGCTCCGTCTCCGTTTTCGGTACGATTTCGCCCCGCACGAACACGAAATACGTGAAAGCGGCCATCAGAACCAACCCCACCAACCCGACGCACCGGTCCACGAAGACGCTCAACACTCCCTCCAGCCTTTTGTTCGTGTGCTTGGTCACGTACCAGGCCTTGAGCACGTCGCCGCCAACCGCCCCCGGCATCACGTTGTTGTAGAACAGTCCCAGAAAGAACAGCCGCACCGCGGCCAACACGGGAATGTGAATCGATTGCGCCCGGAGCAGCAGCCACCAGCGAACACCCAGAAGTGCCTGCACCGACGTGTAGAGAACCAGACTCAGCGCGAAGTACCAGGGATCCAGGTTCTGAAGCACCCCGGCCAACTCCCGCCAGTCCTGCCCCCACAGGACCCATAAAATCGCGGCCACCGCGACCGCAACCCGAGCAATCAACGACACATGCCCTTTCCTGCCGGCGTTCTGTGCATCCTGCAAGATGTATCTCCCAAAAATCGCTTGTCATGATAAATGATAGCCCGTAAAACCTGCGATGACAAGATGTTGCCAACCAGGAATTTCACGCGGAAAAAGATCGGCGGGTTCCTGAGGGGCCGCCGGCCGCCCGGCATATGGGTGGCCGGCCTCCTGCTGTAACCGCCGGAGAGCTTGGCTCGGGAGTATTCGGGATCAGGTCCTGTTGAGTTGACGAGGAGTCGAATGTCGTCGGAATCGAAACATGTTGAAGAAGGTTTGCAGTTTACGCCCAAGTTCGACGCCCAGGGTCTGATCCCGGCCATCGCTCAGGACGCCGAGACCGGCGAGGTCCTGATGTTTGCCTGGATGAACCGCGAGGCCCTGGACCGCACCATCGAAACCGGTCGGGCCACCTATTTCAGTCGCTCCCGGGGCAAACTCTGGCTTAAGGGCGAGCAGTCCGGACATTTCCAGGCCGTCCGCCAGATCCTCGTCGACTGCGACCAGGATTGTCTGATCCTCAAGGTCTGCGTCAGCGAAGGCCAGTGCCACGTCGGCTATAAGTCCTGCTTCTACCGGTCTTTGAAGCCCGCCACCAAGACCGACCTCGACCTGGTGGCCCGGAAAGTCTACGACCCGTCCGCCACGTACAAGAAGCCATAGCCTGACCACGCGAATCTCCGCAAAGTACTCAAGGTGCTGAAGTTTGTAGAGTTGAGCACCTTGAGCACCTCAGAAGAAGGCGCAGGTCAACGAAGAACCCGCCTGTGCCTGCGTCCTGCCCTGTCCAACTGGCGCACAAGCTGCTTTGCATACAAGGCTTATGACAGGTTGCAACCCTGTGGTACTCCGTCCATCCTAAGCTGCCGTGTGGCATCGTCAAGGCTGCAGGCCTTGGCGATGGCGGACGGGCTAATCGCGTCGTAGATGCGCAAGGAAGACCGTAGATGCGCACGTTCTTCCTTGCACATCTACGGCGGATGTTGCGCGCCTACGGGTCTGGGCGGTCAAAACCGGAGGAGCCCTGTTTCTGGAGCCGAGCAACTGCTTGTGAGCAGGAATCCTTCATGGCTCGTCCGGTTTTCGCGTACTTCGATGCCTTACCGGGTGAGCCGGGATTGTGTCACACGCCAAGGCGCCGGGACGCAGGGTCCAAACACCCGGTGTGGTCCGAGCGCCACCCGGATGACCCCGACCACCCGGTCGAAAAGCGGGCGCGCGGTGCGGTTGCGGCGGCCGCCGGTGAAGATCGTCAAGTTCCAGCGTTGACGATCTTCACCCCGCAAAAACCCTGAAATCACGCGAAAAACGTGAAGATCGTCAAGATCGTCAACGTTTTACTATGACGATCTTCAGGGCTTTGACGATCTTCAGGAAACTGGACGATCTGGCGGTCTGACGGTGCCGCCACACTCAGGACCCAAGGTGCTCAACGTTTGTTCGGCTCATCCGGTTCAAGCGTACTTGCCGCCCCGGAAGGGCCCAACCCCCTGGAGGCAGAGCCCCCCAGAGTGAGTGAAGTACGCTCAAACCGGATGAACCTCTTCTATCTTTGAATTCCCCGGACCGGCGATACAAGCCAATCATACGTCGGAACAACGACGCCGTCCTTTCGAACGATGCCCCGATCGTTCATCAACATCCCGTGGTCGGAGCCGGCGGAGTGCGTCTTGATGGCCTGTATGCCAAACTCGATGACCGGTTGAACCTCGCCGGGATCGGAACGGCCGTTGGAGTTCCGGTCGAAACAGACGCCAACGCCCCGGAGTTCCGAACCGGACAGCGACCCATCCCGGTCGTCACCGAGGGCGTCCAGGGCGGCGTACCCGTTCCGGAACAGGAGCCACCAGGTCACAGAACCGAATAAAGGCCGTTGTTCGGGTCCAGGTCCAGTGCCCTTTCGAAGTTGTCCACCGCCGTCCCCGCATGGGTCAGGATTCTACTGGTGTCGAGGTACTCTGCTTTCCAGCCCTGGTCCTCCAACTCCTTCGCTTTGACCCAGACCTCGTCATTAAACTGCGCCAATCGCGACGCCGGCACATCCTCCACGGCAGCATAACCCCATGCCTCCAGGACGAGTCGCCGGGCCTGGTCGTAGCGCACATCCCACAGCAAACGATCGACGATGGACGCGCGCGCCGGGTCCGTCTGCCAGTCGGCCGCAACGTTGTCGGGGGGAGATGCGTCAGGCTTGGTGGTTGCGACAAGCGGGAGCCGGTTCAGAAAGGTGAAGTAATGCATGCGTGCCAGAGTGTAGTACCCTTGCGGGTCACTCGGGTGGTCCCTGATAAAGGCCTCGGTGTTGGCGATGAGCCGGTCAAAGGGCACGTACCATGCCGCCGGGAAGAGGGAACCGCCGCGCCCCAGGCAAACCGCCGGCAGCAAGAAGACGACCGTCACCAATAGGATTCCGCGCTTCATGATCTCCACCTCCGACTTCCACACGATGTGGCGGGCCTGAGTCGGCACGTCCTCCGCCGGCCCTGGCCTGGCCGCGTGCCGACGACCCCAACCATGGTTCATTATAGGCCCTCCGCCGCGACCGTGCACATATGGCGAGCGAACGGGACTTTTTGACCTTGAGATCGGTCGGTCCGCGGGGTATATTGCCGGTGCGATGATGTCGTGCCGGCGCGTGGGAACGCACGCGGGCACCGACGCTTCGACCGGCTTCTCGAACCTGGATAAGGGGATGACACATGACAAAACAGAACGAGACACAACATCCGATGCGAACCACGTGCTGTCCGTGCGGCTGCGGCGCGGGGCATTCCGGTGACGGGCTCAGCCGTAGAGGCTTCCTGCAGGGCGTCAGCGGCGCCGGGGCCGTGGGCGCGGCCCTGAGCGGTCTGACCTGGTCGGCGGTCTCGGCCGCAGCCCAGACCGGGGACTGGGCCGGCCCGCAGCGCCGGGCCCTGGTCGTCAGGCCCATCCTGGTCTACAACATCCCGATGCGCCGGCCCCAGACGAGTTGGCGCAACTGGGGCGGCATCCAGACCCAGCAGGACGCCGAGAACGAGTTGGCCCGCATCCAAGGGGAGCTCAACGCTCTGAAGCAGCGGGCGGACTTCCCGGTCGAATTTGCCAAGCCGATCGGCATCCGCGGCACCAAGGAAGTGGCGCAGATTGAGGGCCTCGAGAAGGCCGATGTCTGCATGGTCTATGCGGCCGGCGGGGGACAGGACACCTTCGATGAACTCGCCAAGCGCAGCAAGAACATGATCTTCTTCTGCCGGCACAAGTCGGGGCCGGTCTACCTGTGGTACGAGATCATCAGTCCCCGCTATCTCCGCCAGCACACGGATGCCCTCAAGGTCCAGGGTCTCGACGACGGCGACGTGATCGTCGACAACCAGGACGAAATCCTCTGGCGGCTGCGGGCCCTGTGCGGACTGCAGAACACCCTGAACACGCGGATCATCGCCATCGGCGGTCCCGGCGCCTGGGCCCAGCCCAAGGACGTCGTGCCCAACCTCGTCAAAGAGGTCTGGAAGTTCGATATGCAGACGGTCGCCTACCCGGAATTGGGCAAGCTGATCAAAGCGGCCCGGGCCGACAGCGCCGCGGTGAGCCGGTCCAAGGGACGGGCGGCTGAGTACCTCAAGGCCCCGGGCGTCAAGCTGGAGACCAAGCAGGAATTCGTCGAGAACGCCTTCCTGCTCGAAGAGGTGTTCATCGGCCTGATGAAGAAGGCGGACTGCCGGGCGCTGACGATCAATGGCTGCATGGGCACGATCATGCCGATGGCCGAGACCTCGGCCTGCCTGACACTGTGCCTCTTGAACGACGCCGGCTACCTGGCGTTCTGCGAGTCGGACTTCGTGGTGATCCCCTCGGGCGTGCTGTTGGTGAACATCTCGGGCAAGCCCATGTTCCTGAATGATCCGACCTATCCGCACGACGGCGTCATCACCCTGGCCCACTGCACCGGCCCCCGCCGCATGAACGGCAAGGACCTGGAGCCGGTCCGCATCCTGACGCATTTCGAATCGGATTACGGTGCTTCGCCGAAGGTCGAGATGCGTAAGGGCCAGATGACCACCAACATCATCCCGGACTTCCTGGTCAAACGCTGGGTCGGCATCAAAGGGCCCATCGTCGATGTTCCTTTCATGGACATCTGCCGGGACCAGATCGACATCAGCTTCACCTGCGACAGCAAGCTGCTGGCCGAGCGGATGCCGGGATTCCACTGGATGACCTGCTACGGCGACTACATGAAAGAGATCGGCTACGCCTGCAAGAAGCTCGGGATCCAGTGGGAGGACCTGACGGCGTAGGCTGAAAATTGATAGGGTAGACATTGTAGGATGGGCTTCAGCCCATGCGGCCGGCGCGTATACGAGCCCAACCATCCGCATGGACTGAAGCCCATCCTACATCCATTCGTCCGCCCGAGTGACGTACGTGGAGGTAACGGAATGGGCATGCAACGATCAACTCTCGTGCTCTTGGGCCTGGCCTTGACCGCCGTCGGGACATTGCCGATGCGTGCGGCGGCCGCGACGATCTACCTGGCGCCGGAGGGCAAGGACACCTGGTCCGGCGGTCTGGCTCGACCCAATGCCGCCGGCACCGACGGCCCCGTGGCCACCCTCGAACGCGCCCGTGACCTTCTGCGACAGAAAGGCGCGGACGCGGAGAAGCGGATCATCGTGGCCGACGGCCGGTACACCTTGACCGAGCCTCTGATCCTGACCCCTGAGGACAGCGGCCTCGCCGTTGAAGCGGCCCCGGGCGCCCGGCCGATCTTCTCCGGCGGCAGGGTCATCCGCGGCTTCCGCGCCGGCGACAATGGGCTCTGGGTGGCCCGCGTTCCGGAGGTGGCCGACGGCTCCCGGTACTTCGATCAGTTGTTCGTCAACGGCCGACGCGCTACCCGGGCGCGCACGCCGAACAAGTTCTACTCCTACATGGGACCGACAGGAGAGGTGCCCATCGAGGGTAAGCCCGGCCAGTTCCTGCGGACGACGCATGTGCCCGCGCAGGTTCTGGCGCCCCTGAAAGGTCTGCAGGAAGCGGCAATCCGCGATGTCGTCCTCGTCGCCTACCACAAATGGTGCATCACGCGGAGATACCTCGGGCAAGTCAAGTTCGACACGAACCAAATCGTCACCACCGGCGAGAAGCTGGCCAGTTTCTCCAATTGGCCGGAAGGCACCCGCTTCCACCTGGAGAACTTCCCGGCCGCTCTGGACGAACCGGGCGAGTGGTTCCTCAGCCGCGACGGAACGCTTCTCTATAAGCCTCGGCCCGGTGAAGACATGGCCCAGGCCGAAGTCATCGCGCCCATGGTCACGAAGCTGCTGGCTATTGAGGGTCGGCCCGAGGCCGGCCAGTTTGTGACGGGCGTCAGACTCCAGGGGTTGACGTTCCGCCATCAGCAGCGCGTCCTGCCGGCAACCGGCTACGCTCCCTACCAGGCGGCCTTCGCCACCGACGCGGCGGTCACGGTTGACGGTGCCCACAACGTCGCGATCCTGGATTGTGAGATCGGGCACACGGCGGAGCATGCCTTATGGTTTCGCCAGGGCTGTCGGGAGTGTCGCATCGAGCGCAGCTACCTCCACGATCTCGGCGCCGGCGGCGTCCGCATCGGCGAAGGCCGGGCACGGCCGGATGAGAATTCCCACACGGATCACATTACCGTGGATAACAACATCATCCGCAACGGTGGACGGATCTACCTGGACGCCGTTGGAGTCTGGATCGGCTGGAGCCCGGACAACGTTGTCACGCATAACGACATCGCCGATTTCTTCTACACGGGCCTGTCCGTTGGCTGGCGTTGGGGTTATTCCGACAGTCTCGCCAAACGCAACAATCTCAGCTTCAACCGTGTACACCATCTCGGCTGGGCGGTCCTCAGCGACATGGGCGGCATCTACACCCTCGGGCCCTCCGAGGGGACGATCATCGGCAACAATGTCTTTCACGACATTTACGCTTACTCCTACGGCGGCTGGGGCCTCTACACGGATGAGGGTAGCACCGGCATTGTGATGGAGAAGAACCTCGTCTACAACACCAAGACCGGCAGCTTCCACCAGCATTACGGCAAGGAAAACGTCATCCGCAATAACATCCTGGCCTTCAGCCAGCTCCATCAGATCCAGGCCACCCGGGTCGAGAAGCACCGGTCGTTTGCCTTCGAGAAGAACATCGTCTACTGGGACACCGGCGCGGTGCTCTCCGGACGGTGGAAGGAGATCGACATCCAGATGGACCGCAACTGCTACTGGAACGCCGCCGGCGCACCGGTGAAGTTCCTGGACCTGTCGCTGGAACAATGGCGCGAACAGGAAGGCCATGACCAGACTTCTGTGGTCGCGGACCCCGGCTTCCTCGATCCCAAGAACCACGATTTCCGCCTGAAGCCGGACTCCCCGGCTCTGGCGCTCGGCTTCGAGCCCTTCGATTACACCCAGGCCGGCGTCTACGGCGACCCCGCCTGGGGCGCCAAGGCGAAAGACGTGACCTACGCGCCCGTGGACTGGCCCCCGCAGGGCCCCAAGGGCGCACAGTGAATCAATCCACATTGGCATCGTCCAGGCCAGCGTCCGGTGTTCCGCGTTCACGCGGGTCCGAATCTTCCGAGCCGCTTGAAGTGGCACGAAGGAGACATGCAGTGAGAGAATACAGATGCAGTCTGTCGGCTGCTCCAAAATCGCGGGTGGCAGCGGCAAGCGCCAGCTTGCCGATGGCCCGTGGGACAGATGCAAACGCCAGCGGCAAGCTCCGAAGACCCCGCTTGCCGCTGCCGCCCCAGTTTCTCACCCTTGCAGGGCTGGTGACGCACACCCTGCCGCTCCTGCTGGCGACGGTATGCGGGTTCTCGCTGCGGGCCGGGGCCATGACGCTTTATGTGTCGCCCGCGGGCAACGACGCGTGGTCCGGCCGATCCGCGCAACCCAACGCCGGGCGAACGGATGGCCCCGTGGCAACCCTGGAGCGGGCACGCGACATTCTGCGCCAGAGTAGAGGCGGCGGTGAGCTGCGCGAGCCGGCGCGGGTCGTCGTGGCCGACGGGACCTACACGCTGACGACGCCATTTGTCCTGACGCCGCAGGATAGTGGTACGGAACGATCGTCCGTCGTCTACGAAGCGGCTCCCGGCACGCGGCCGGTATTCACCGGCGGAAGGACCATCACCGGCTTTGCGCCGACCCCGGACGGTGCCTGGAAGGTCCGCGTCCCGGAAGTCGCCGCGGGGCAATGGTACTTTGAGCAGCTCTTCGTGAACGGCCGCCGGGCGGTGCGGGCCCGTACGCCCAACAAGTTCTATCACTACATGCTCAATGTGGAGGAGGAAGTCCTCGAGCAGGGCCGTGGTCAGAGAGCGCTCCGGGCTCGGCAGACCGTGACCGTCGGGCCCGAAGATCTCATGCCCCTGCGGCAACTGAGCGATCCGGAGTTGCACGACGTCCAAATGGTCATCTATCACAAGTGGGACAACACGACCCGCTTCATCGAGGCCATCGACGGGTCGAGTTCCACGATCATAACGACCGGCGAAGGCCGCAAGTCCTGGAACTCCTGGGGCAAAGGCGATC
>JALORE010000134.1 GCA_025459125.1 Planctomycetota bacterium
GCCCGGCGGAGCAGATTCAGGCCCCAGAAGGTGAAGAACATCGTGACGCCGCTGCCCATGGCAGTGGCGCCGTTGGCGATGATGAAGGCGGCCATCGCCTTATCGAAGGCATCGCTGAAGACCACGAGGGTCTTATGGGGCGCCGCGGGCCGCGGCTCGCCGACTGCCGACGCCTGATTCCTGACCGCCGGCTGGCCCTTCTCCACGACCGCCGTGAGAATACCCTTGTCGAGTTGCTTATCCCGCAGGCGATTGCCGGTAGTGTGACACCAGCCGTCCAGGTCCGCGCCAAAGGCGGGCTCCGAGACGGAGATGCGAACCGCCTGCCCCGGCTGCACCTGATCGATGGCCTCCTTGAGCTGCATGATGGGACCCGGGCATTGCAGGCCGCGGGCATCGATCTCCTTGACGACCTGGGAGCGGGGGCCCGGTCCGGGTCGCCGGTCGGGGCCCACCTGACCCGTGTCCTCCTTGACTTCCTGCATGATCTTGGGCTTGCTGGAAATCAGGCCCATCGCCTGACAGTAGCTCTTGTACCCGCCCGAGAGATTGCGACAGGTCACGCCATTCTGAGACAAGATGCGGCAGGCGAGGTAGCCCCGCAGGCCCACCTGGCAGAAGGCCAGGACCTCTCTATCCTTGGGCAGCTCGCCGAGCCGGCCGCGCAGCTCGTCGACCGGGATGTGCACCGATCCGGGAATCGTCCCCAGTTGGACCTCCGGCGTCGTCCGCACGTCGAGGAGCAACTGATTCGGACCGGGATTCACCACGTCCGCCGTGTGGCAGATCCGGACCTCGTCGCGCAGCACGTTGGCCGCGACGAAGCCGGCGTAGTTGACGGGGTCCTTGGCGGAGCCGAACGGCGGCGAATAGGCCAGTTCCAGCCGCTCCAGGTCGTACACGGTCATGCCGGCCCGGAGGGCGACCGCCAGGACATCGATCCGCTTATCCACGCCGTCGGCGCCGACGCACTGGGCGCCCAGCACCTTGCCGTTTTCGGGATGGAACAGAAGCTTGAGGCTCATCTGCGTGGCGCCCGGGTAGTAGCCGGCGTGGCTGGCCGGGTGCACGTAGACCTTCTCATAGGCCAGATTCGCGCGTTTGAGGGCCTTCTCACTGAGCCCGGTCATACCCACGGCCAGATCGAAGACCTTGCAGATGGCGGTGCCTTGCGTTCGATCGTAGACGGCGTCCCCGCCCAAGGCATTGCTGGCCGCGATCCGGCCCTGCCGATTCGCCGGTCCGGCCAGCGGAATCACGGCGGGGAAGCCGCCAACCAGGTCCTGGACTTCGATGACATCGCCGACCGCGTAGATATCGGGGTCCGAGGTCCGCAGGTGATCGTCCACGACGATGCCGCGGCGCTGACCGATAGTCAGACCCGCGTCCGCCGCCAGCTTGACCTCCGGCCGGACACCGACTGCGAGGATGACCAGACCGCAGGGAATGAGCCGCCCCGTACTGAGCCGCACCTCCAGGTGACCGTCCCGCTCCTGGATGGCGGTGACACTGCTGTTGAGACATAGATCGACGGCCTTCTGGCGCAGGTGCTCGTGCAGAGGCGTGGCCATTTCCGGATCGACCGGTCCCATGACCTGCCCTTCCAGCTCCACCAGCGAGACGGTCAGCCCGCGATGCGCGAGAACCTCGGTCATCTCCAAGCCGATGTACCCGCCCCCCACCACGACGGCGCACGGCGGTGGGACAGACTCCTTTCCCTCCGTGCCGGCCGGCGGCGCGGCGTCCACGACCGCCTTGATCGCGTCCATGTCCGCCAGGCTGCGGAGGGTGAACACCCTCTTATGATCGGCGCCGGGGATCGGCGGCCGGACTGGCTCCGCCCCCGGGCTGAGAATCAGGGCATCGTAGGGCTGCTCGTATTGCCGATCCTTGGCCTTGTCGTGGACCAGCACGGTCTTCGCCGGACGGTTGATGCGGAGAACCTCGCTCTGCACACGGATATCGACGGCAAAGCGTTGGCGCATCGCCTGCGGACTCTGCACCAGGAGCCGGGCCCGGTCCGGAATGATGCCGCCGACGTGGTAAGGAAGTCCGCAGTTGGCGAACGAGATGTCCCGGCCGCGCTCGAAAAGGACGATTTCCGCGTCTTCGCTGACGCGTCGGGCCTTGGCCGCCGCCGAAGCCCCGCCTGCCACGCCGCCCACGATTACGATGCGCTTACGCTGACTCATGCCTGATGCCTCATACCTGGTGGAACTTCAGATACCTCAACACCCAAGAAGACTCTATACCCGACGTCCCCCCTTCGGGTTCAGGACCGGGCCTCAGCCGAGCGTCTTCGGGTTCATGCGGCCGTCCGCACGTGTCCGCCTGTTGCGACAACTCTCCAGCCATCCCGCCCGGCTGCCTGGGAAAGCATCATACTCCGGCACGTAGGGCTTAATATCCAGTACCGGCGTGCCGTCGAGGATGTCCACGTCGCCGATCCTCAGCGTGCGGTCCCGGATGCCGAGGAGACGCACGCAGGAGATCCCCGCCGGATTCGGCCGGCACGGCATGCGGGTGGCGAACAGACCCCGCGGAACTTCGTCCCGAAAAGGAATGACCCGCAGACGGGCCGGCGGCGCACGGTCGAACCAGTAGAGCAGCCAGATGCGCTCGAATCCCGCCAGATCCTGGAGGCCGTCGGTATGCTCCGGGAGGATTTCGACGGTTCCCTCCGCACCCCTGGCAAGAACCGGTTGGATCGGCGTCCCGACAAGCTCCTTGAAGGGCGAGTGGACCCAGCCGATGATGATCAGTCTTGGCCGTGAGGACATGCGGAAACCTCGCCGTGCCCGCCGCACGCGTGTTCCAGGGCGACTTCCTGCAAACGGCCTTCCTTCAGTAACGCGATCGTCTCGGCCACGGTCCGGCCGGCCGACCGATAGACCCTGATCCCGGCCTGACGCAGTCCCAGCAGAGCCCCCGCGCCAATCCCGCCGACGACGACTGCCTCCGGCCGATTGCCCGCCAGGGCCTTCATCGGGCTGCACTGGCCGTGCACGTGCCCCTGGTCCCGGTTGTTCAAAGACACCACCGACATGGTCTCGACATCGACCAGGACAAACGTCGGTGCGGACCCGAAGTGCCCATACACCAGGCTCTCCAATCCACAATCTTCTGCTACAGGAATCGCGACTTTCATGAGTTCTGTTCTCCTTTCTCGATCTGATCATGGTTCTGCACTTCCTCGGTCATCGGAGCCGCTTGCGTCCCGCGCCGTCGACAGCACCGCCCGAACCGCGCCCCGCCAACGGGTTGGGGACCCCGGCGTTGTCCGCAACCGCAGGGACCGGCTCCCCGGCCCTGCCCGGGAACGGCAGGTCCTGTTCCATCCGTTTCCCGCGTGTCCGTTTCTCCGTCCATTCGCACGGCCCCACCTTCCAGGCGGAGGGTCTTGCCGTGAATCAGCGCCTCCGCCACTTTGCGGCGGGCTTGCTCGACAATCCGGGCAAACGTCGGTCTGGAGACCTTCATCTGGGCCGCCGCCTGCTCCTGGTAGAGCCCGTTGAGGTCGGCCAGGCGCAGTGCCTCGACCTCATCGAGGGTCAGCGTCACCTGCTCCAGGGCGCACACGGAGACGCCGACCGGCCCGAACAACCCGGTCGGCGGCTTGAACCCGATATGACGCAGACAGCATGGTCTTGGCATTCACACGTTCCTTTTCTCTGGTGGATATTCTGAGCATATGTTCATAATGAGGAGCTGTCAAGAGAAGATCCCACCTTTTTGGACACGGGGTGCGGCCGGTCTGACGGGGGAGACCGGCAGTACGGTGGCAGGAACCGGATGGGCCAAGGCCCATCCTACCTGCTACGCCCTGTCAGAGCGCCATATCTCAAAAGTTGGCGCTCTGGCGCTCTGACGATACCGGGTTCTTGACCCCAAAACGGCAAAGGTGGCCAAGGTCGCCACATCGTAATGTTGGCCGTCTTCGACTGGGCGTCAGGATTGAGGGGCGGTGCCGGCTTCGGGCGCGGTCGCGACTGCTTCCGCGGGTTGGGCGGGGAGTGTGAAGAAGAACGTGCTGCCTTGGCCGACGGTCGATTCCACCCAGATCGTGCCGCCGTGAAGCTCGACGATCCGTTTGACGATCGACAGGCCGATCCCGGTGGCTTCGACCTCATCGCGGGGGGACAGCGTCTGGAACATCTCGAAGATCTTCGTGAAGAACCGCTCTTCAATGCCCGGGCCGTCGTCACTGACGTGGAAGGTCCAATGATAACCCTGCCGGATGCAGCCGATTCTTACGACCCCCTGCGGCCTGCCCAGGTACTTCACGGCGTTGCCCACGAGGTTCTCGAAGACCTGCACCATGCGACCCCAGTCGGTCGCCAGGACCGGCAGCTCGTTCTCGACGACGATCCGGATTCCCGGGGACGAAGTCATCCCCTTGATGACCTCCCGCACCACGGCGTTGAGGTCCGTTGGCCGCGCCGGGCGGACCACGGATGAGACCTCGGAGTACTCCAGGATGCGGTCCACGTGGCGGTTCAAGCGCTGGATGCGATTGCGCAGCAGATTCAGGTGGGCCCGGCTGGAAGCATCCGTCACATCCTTGCAGTCGTCATCAATCCAGTCCACCAGCGTGCCGACGGCCCGGATCGGGGCCTTGAGGTCGTGGGCCGCGACGCGGAGCAGGTCCTTCAGATCGCGGTTAGCGACATTCAGCTGGCTGATCGTATGCTCCAGCTCCTGGTTGAGCTCGCTCAGGGCCTTCTCGGCGGCCAGGCGGTCCGCGATCTCCTGGGAGAGGTGCCGGTTGGTCGTCTCCAGCTCGACGGTCCGGCGGCGGACCAGAGCCTCCAGGTTGTCCTGATGCTCCCGCAACTCCTCCTCCACGGCCCGGCGTTTGCGGATCTCCGCTTTCAGATCGGTGTAGACCGCGGTCAACCGGCGTTCGATATCGCGGATGAACCGCCCGAACAACACGCCCAGCGACGCCACGACGACCACACTGAGGTCCAACAGCATCACCAGCAGCAGGCGCAGGGCCGCCCGCTCGGGTCCGACATCGCACAGCACGGCGATCCGGCCCACCGGCCGGTCCGCTACGTCGGAGACCACAATCGTGCCGCCGCGATAGTGCCGGCCCGCAATCGTCTCGTTGAACAACTGGTCTTCCCGGCCCCGCGCGCATAGCACGGGGCACCGGACCGGCCGGCCGGCCGCTGCTCCCAGGGTGTGGTCGCCGATCACGAAATAAGGCAGGAGGTCCCACTGGGTTGTGCGGCCCAGCATCCGCATGCCCTGCTCCCAGCTCGGCCGATCCAGGAACGACTTGTCCACCGCCATGACCAGCTCCACATCGAGAACGTGTTTCAGCGTCGCGACGACGCCGCCGAGTTCCTGGCCGAGCTCGAGGTAGCCGATCCGCCGGCCGTCCACGCACCAGGGCTGCACCAGGCGCAGGGTGAATGTGCCCGTCGGCTCCAGCTCGAGACCCCAGGCAGGACCGTCGCCCGCGGCCGCCCGGTCGAGTGTCGCACGGGTGATGCGATCGCCGTGGGAATGGGGATCATGGACACGCAGAACGCACACACGCTCCGCGTCGTGGAAATACAAGTGCGTAATGTCGTACCGGGCACGCCACTCCTCCAGAACCGGTTGCGTTCTCTGCAAGAGCGCAGCGCGGTCGCCGGCACGCCAGTCCTGCTGCAGGGCGCGATCGCGCAGCAGAGGCTCCGACAGTCCCCGGAGCAATCGGGCATCCTGCGCGAGATTCTCGCGCAGCAGGAACTTGACACGCCCGACCCGCTCCCGGACCTGCGCATCCAGGCGCCGCTGCTGGAGCCAGTAGATGCAGCCGGTGAAGACACCCAGCAGGACGAGGACGACCAGGATGATGGGGCGCAGCACGGGCAGGCGGACTTCCTCGAAGTCAGCCCGCGATCCCACCCCTTGTCTCCCCCGAAGCATCATCATCCGCGTATCACCATCAGCCACCTCCCCCCGTCCGAACACGTCCCCAACTCCGAAGGGGAATCCGGTGACATATCGGCGCAGCGGAGGCTCTCGCTTCTGGGAAAAAGCGGCCGTGTCATCGAGGGTCCGGCGGTCCATCATTCCGGCGCAGGATATTGGACGCAGCCCGCCCCGGCTGGGTGTTATCGGGCTCGACTCTGCACGAACGGCGAAAGCTCACGCAGGCGGCGGATGATCTCGGGCATCTTCTCGATGGTGAAGTCCACTTCCTCCTCCGTGTTGTAGCGGCTGAGGCTGAAGCGGATCGAGCCGTGGGCGGCGGTGAACGGAACCCCCATCGCGCGCAGCACGTGCGACGGCTCCAGCGAGCCGGAAGTGCAGGCGGAACCGCTGCTGGCGCAGATGCCGTACCGATCGAGGAGCAGCAGGATCGCCTCGCCTTCGACGTATTCGAAGCTGATGTTGGTCGTGTTGGGCAGACGGCTTTCGGTGTCGCCATTGACACGGCTGTCCGGGCAGGTCCGGAGAATCCGCTCTTCGAGTCGGTCCCGCAGGTGCTTCACGCGGGTATTCTCCTCGTCCAGATGCTGCAAGGCCAGTTCGCATGCCTTGCCCAGCCCGACGATGCCGGGGACGTTCTCCGTGCCGGCACGGCGGCCGCTCTCCTGGTGGCCCCCGAGCAGGAACGGCGCGAGGCGCGTGCCCTTCTTGACGTAGAGCACGCCAACGCCCTTGGGAGCGTGCAGCTTGTGACCGGACAGGCTCAGCAGGTTGATCGGGCTCTTGGACAGGTTCAGCGGGATCTTGCCGACGACCTGCACCGCGTCGGTGTGGAACACGATGCCCCGGCTGGTGACCATCTGCGCGATTTGCTCGATGGGGAAGATCACGCCGGTCTCGTTGTTGGCGGACATGATCGTGACCAGGGCGGTCTCGTCGTCGAGCTGGTGCTCGAGCTCGCTCAGATCGAGCCGGCCGAGCTTGTCGACACCGAGTTCGACAACGGTGTAGCCATGGCTTTCCAGGTCGCGGCACACGGCCAGAACCGCCGGATGCTCCACGCGGGTCGTGATGATCTTGCGCCGGTGGGGCAGCGCCTCTAGCGTGCCGTGAATCGCGGTGCTGTCGCTCTCCGTGCCGCAACTGGCGAAGATAATCTCGCCCGGGTCGCAGCCGAGCAGACGCGCCACCCGCTCACGGGCCTCGCGCACCTGGAGGCCCACCTGCCCGCCGAAGGTGTGCATGCTCGACGGATTGCCGTACTGCCGGCAGAAGTACGGCTGCATTTCCTCATACACCTCGTCCGCCACCCGGGTGGTGGCGTTGTTGTCGAAGTAGATCGTGTTCATGAACGGTCCCCTGGAAGACGGCAGGATTTGGAGTGCTGGAATACATTTCAGCCCTCCAATATTCCATCTCATCCCCTATGCTCATGCCCTTCGGGCGCCCCGGCGCCGTCCGTGTCCTCTTCCACGTACAGGTCCGGCGCGACGAACTCCCGGAGCTTGGCCTCCACGACTTCCCGCATGGTGAACTCACTGATCTTGCACTGGGCGCACATGCCGCGGAAGGCAATGAGCACCTTGTTGCCCTCGACGTCGATCAACTCGATGTTGCCGCCGTGGGCCCGCAGGGCCGGCCGGACCTGCTCATTGATCGTCTGCTGGATGAGCTGGATCTTCTGGATCGTCGTCAGCTTGCCGCCCTTGCGGGGCGGGGGCAGCCGTTGCTCTTTGACCTTCTCGCCCTGCACGCGCTCGATGATCTTCTCGATCTCGCCGTGGCAGCCGCCGCAGCCGCCGCCGGCCTTGCAGTAGTTGGTCACCTGCTCGACCGTCGTCAGATCGTTTTCCCGCACGACCCGCTCGATCTCCTTATCGGTGACGCCGAAGCAGGTGCAGACGATGTTGCCCTCAATCTCATGCTTGGTCTTGTCGCCGCCGCGGTAGTTGGCGATGGCCGCTTCCAGAGCCTCACGGCTCAGCACGGAAGAGGTCGCGATGGCGCTGGCGCAGCCGAAGGTCTTGAACTTGGCATCCGCGATCCGGCCGTCCTTGTCGAGCTTGAACGTCAGCCGCAGGGCATCGCCGCAGGCCAGCGAGCCGACTTCGCCCACGCCGTCGGGGTTCTCCACCTCGCCCACGTTGCGCGGGTTAAAGAAGTAATCCTTGAGCTTGTCCGTATATTCCCACATGGCAATTCTCCGTCCTCAAAAGCGATTCTCCACCTGTAGTACGGTTCATTTCTCCGGCAGGATCGCCACCATGCGCTGGAGCGCCCGCTCGGCCCGGCGACGGATCTCCTCGGGCACCTCGATCGGGTACTGCCGGTCGGCCAACGAGGTCAGGACCTTCTCCAGCGTGATCTTCTTCATGTTCGGACAGACACCCCGGGAGCCGGCCGGGATGTACTCGGCATCCGGGCGGGCCTTCTTCAGTGGATGGATCATCCCCACCTCGGTGGCGACGATGAAGCACGGCGCCGGGCTGGTCCGGACGAACTTGATCATTTGGCCGGTGCTCAGCAGCGCGTCGGCCAGGTCCTTCACCGGCTCGGAGCACTCCGGATGAGCGATGACCACCGCGTCCGGGTGCTGTTCCCTGGCCCGGCGGATGTCGTCCTCGCTGATGTAGGCGTGCGTCGGGCAGTAGCCGGGCCAAAGAATCAGGTCCCGTCCGGTCCGTTGCGCGACGAAGCGGCCCAAGTGCTGATCGGGCACGAAAATGACCGGCCGATCCCGGGGCAGCGATTGTACGACCGCCACGGCGTTGGCGCTCGTGCAGCAGTAATCGCTCTCGGCCTTGACCTCGGCGGTGCTGTTGACATAGCAGACGACCAGCGCGTCCGGGTGCCGGTCCTTGAGCTCGCGTAACTGCCCGGCCGTGATCATCTCGGCCATCGGGCACCCGGCCGTCCGGTCCGGCAGCAGCACGGTTTTGCCGGGCGAGAGAATCTTGGCCGTCTCAGCCATGAACCGCACGCCGCAGAAGACAATCACCTCGGCATCCGTCTTTGACGCCTGCAGGCTCAGGCCCAGGGAGTCGCCGCAGAAGTCCGCCAGATCCTGAATCTCCGGCGGCTGGTAATTGTGCGCCAAGAGCACGGCTCTGCGCTCGGCCTTGAGCACGCGTATCTGATCGATCAACTTCTGCACCACCATGACTCCATGATGAACACAGCCGATTCCATGTGACTCCGCGCTCACCTTTTGACGCGAGTGGCGGCGGCAAGCACCAGCTTGCCGAGGGCTCATCTTCTACGCCCGGGGTCGTCCGGCCATGATTATTCGCCCCTACGGCGTCAGAAGAGCGCGTGGATCTCTATCCCTTCTTCTTGCGCCCGGTTTCGCGTTTGCGATAGACCAGATCCGGCTGCGGGCTCCAGACCGTCATGCCGGGCGGCACCGACTCCTTGATCCAGGTGTTGCCGCCGATGACCGCGCCCTTACCGACGGTCACGTCGCCGAGAATCGTGGCCTCGGCGTAGATCGTCACATCGTCCTCAATGGTCGGATGGCGCTTGCCGCCCTTGATGATCCGGCCGCGTTCGTCGCGCCGGAAGCTCAGGGCGCCCAGGGTCGTTCCCTGGTAGATCTTGACGTTGTTGCCGATGATCGTGGTCTCGCCGATCACCACGCCGGTGCCGTGATCGATAAAGAAATTCGCGCCGATCGTGGCCCCGGGATGGATGTCGATGCCCGTCCGGGCGTGCGCGCATTCGGACATGATCCGCGGAATCAGCGGCACCTGCCGGACCCATAGCTCGTGGGCGATGCGGTACGTGCCGATCGCCATGAGGCAAGGATAGCTCATGACGATCTCTTCGTACGACTTGGCCGCCGGGTCCCCGTCGTAGGCGGCCCGGACGTCTCCCTTGAGCCGCTCGCGGATCCACGGCAACTGGGCCAGGAGCTCGCCAGCCACCTTCTCCGCCATCATCCGGCAATTGCAGCGCCGGCAATTATTGATGCGGCACTGGTACTCGTACGCGCGGTTGATCTGCTCGACGAGCTGGACGTGGATCTGGCTCAGCAGATCACCAATGACGTACCGGATGTTGGACCGGGTCACTGCCTTGTTGCCGGTATGGCCGGGAAAAAGTACCTCAAAGAGCAGTTCCAGCACCTCAACGATCTGCCCGCGAACGGGCAGATTGGCGGCATCGATGAAGTTGATGCCCGAATCGCCCTTGTAGGTTTCCGTGATCTCGTCGATCAGTCTCTCGAATGTTCCGTTGGTGAATCGTTTCTTCTTTGCCATGCCCAGACCTGACAGGACTCCGGCCGCGTGTCCCTGCGGCGGAAGTCCACTGCCTATACGCCCTTACGCCACGGTTTCCGGCTCGGGCAGGTCGGCGAACAACTCGGTTGAGATATAACGCTCCCCGCCGTCACAGATGAACGTCACAATGGTCTTGCCTTCATTCTCGGGACGCTGGGACAACTGCAGCGCCGCCCAAACATTGGCGCCGCCGCTGATGCCCGACAGGATGCCCTCCCGGGACGCCAGCCGCCGGGCGGTTTCCAGAGCGTCCTCGTTCGAGACCGTGAGGATCTCGTCGATCAGATCGACCCGCAGGACCTCGGGCACGAAGCCGGCACCGATACCCTGGATCTTGTGGCGCCCCGGCTTGCCGCCCGAGAGCACGGGCGAATCCTTCGGCTCGACCGCCACGACCTGGAGCGCGGGCTTGCGCATCTTGAGGGCTTCGCCGCAGCCGGTGAGCGTGCCGCCGGTGCCGACGGCAGCGACGAGGATATCCACCGCGCCGTCGGTATCGGCCCAGATCTCCGCGGCGGTCGTCTCCCGGTGCGCCTGCGGATTGGCCGGGTTCTTGAACTGTTGGAGCATGATGGCGTGGCGATTCCGGGCGACGAAGCGCTCGGCCCGTTCGATGGCCCCCGGCATACCGCGGTCCGCGGGAGTCAGCAGTATCCGGGCGCCGAAGATCAGCAGGAGCTTGCGCCGTTCCAGGCTGGCCGATTCCGGCATGAACAGCACCAGGGGGATCCCTTTGGCAGCGCAGATCATGGCCAGCCCGATCCCGGTGTTGCCGCTCGTCGGTTCCACAAGCACCGTGTCGGGCCGGATCGCGCCCTGGCGCTCGGCCGCTTCGATCATGGACCGGGCAATGCGGTCCTTGACGCTGGCGCCGGGATTGCGGGACTCGAGCTTGGCCAGGATCCGCGCCCGGCCCGCGTTCAGCTTGTTGAGCTGCACCAGGGGGGTCCGCCCCACCGCCTCGGCCACCGTCTCGAACACAGCGCTCATCGTTCTCTCCCGACCTCTAAATTTGGTATTCCGAGCTGTGTGTTTTCGCCTTCTTGACCATATCGGCCAAGCTCACAGAGCTCAGCACATGATGAATCGCGGCCTCGACCTCGATCCACAACTCCCGGGCCACGCAATCGGCCGACCGCTTGCAGTAGTCCTCGTCCTCCGTACACTCGGTCGTGGTCACCGCCCCTTCCAGACAGCGGAAGACCTCGCTCAGCGGGATTTCGCCGGCCGGCCGCGCCAGGATATACCCCCCCTTGGAACCCCGGACGCTCCGTACGAACCCCGCCGAACGCAGCAAGCTCATCAATTGCTCCAAGTACTTGACGGAGATGCCCTGCCGATCGGCAATGGTTCTCAGTTGCAGCGGCCGTTTCCCCTCGTGCTGGGCCAACTCGATAATTGCCCGCATCCCGTAGCGGGTTCGCGTAGAAAGCTTCATGGCCAGAATTCTCCTGATTATTCCTACTAATTCACTGTACTAACTACGCCCGCATCCAGCGCCGGTGCTGCCTAAGAGATGAACCACAGGCGATCGCGCCGTCCGGTGCCACGTGGCCGTGGGCACACCACCGCCACTACACACCAGAGGGTACCAGAGTTCACCATTCCCCGGAAATCCCCGCGAGCAAGTATGCATACTACCGGTCGCGGTATGCTCCGTCAAGGAGGTCCAAGATCCTGCGTAGGAGAAATCGTCGTGGACTTTCAGGCCCTTGCCGGGACCCCAACCAGTGGACGTGCCGGCGTCAGTCCCGTATCGTTGTTCTCAGATGTCATGAAACTGCGGAGAGCCATACGGATGGTGATGGAGACCACAACGGGCGTCGTCCTTGACACCGCGGCCCGGGACGCACCGGAGCCGGCCTTGGACCACCTGGCGCGGCTTACGGACGATACGGGCCTCTTCCAGCACGCCAAGTTCACCATTCCCAACCGCGCCCACGGCTACTGCACTGACGACAACGCACGCGGTGCGGTCGCCAGGGTCAAGTACTATGCGCACTTCCACGATCCCCAGGCCCTGAAGCTCCTGGACACTTACCTGGCGTTCTTGATGTATGCCCAGAAGCCGAACGGTGCCCTGCGGAACTTCATGGACTTCAACCGGCGCTGGTGCGACGATGAGCCGTCCCACGACGGCTTCGGCCGGGCGGTCTGGGCGCTCGGGACCGTGCTGGCCACTCCGCCCGCGCCGGCCCATCTCTTGGTAGTGAAGGACCGCTTCGATCGGACCACCGGACACATTCAGCAGCAATCCGTACGCGGCTTGGCCTGCTGTATCTTTGGTCTGTGCGAGTATCTCCGGTGTTTCCCGAAAACTCCCGACATACCGCCACATCGGATGGGCGGCCGACAGTCTCGTCCGGCAGCACCACGAGGCGAGCGCCCCCCGCTGGCGGCGGTTCGAGGACTCGCTTACGTATGACAACGCCGTCCTGCCCCACGCCTTGTTCGCCGCAGGCCTGACGCTGGGGCGTGAGGAATACATCGCGGTCGCACGGCAGACCGCGGACTTCCTGGCGGAGACTTCGTTCTGTGACGGTCATTTCAGTTTCGTCGGCACCCAGGGCTGGTACGAGCGTGGAAAGACCTGTGCCACATTCGATCAGCAGCCGGTCGAGGCGGCCATGGTGCTGATGCTGCAGGGCGCCTACGAAGCGACCCGGGACGCCCGGTACCTGGGCCTGCACGGGACCGCGTTCGATTGGTTTCTCGGCGTCAACGACCTGGGTTGCCCGCTGTACGACCCGCACACCAAAGGCTGCGCAGATGGACTCATGTCCAGTGCCGTCAACGGCAACCAGGGGCGGAAAGCATGGTCAGTTACCTGCTGAGCCGGCTATCGGTCCTGGAGATTGACCTGACGGCCAGCCCGGTGGGCGTGGCACCGGGGCAATCGCGAGAGCAGCAAGACAGATATACGGAATCCGTCCAGCAGGTGGCATCGTCAAGGCCAAAGGCCTTGGCGACGGTCCAGGGCACGGGCCATCCGCCATCGCCAAGTTCCGAGGACTCCGCGTGACGATGCCACCCGTCGTGCCAAGCCCACGCAGGACAGCGAGCGCGTGAGTTCGCCCGTACCACAATCCGCCATCCCGTCCACAGGTTCCACTGTCCCGATCGACCGCGCCGGCCTACAATGGAGGCAATGAAGATCGGCAGTTTCAACGTCAACTCGGTCCGGGCCCGTCTGCCCGTGGTCATTTCGTGGCTCCAGGCCAGGCAGCCGGATGTTCTCGCCATGCAGGAGACCAAAGTCCAGGACGAGGAGTTCCCCCGCGCGGCGTTCGAGCAGGCCGGCTACACGTGCGTCTTTCGCGGCCAGAAGAGCTACAACGGCGTGGCCCTCGTCGCCAGAGGCCCGATCGCGGACGTGCGGTTCGGACTGCCGGATGAGCCACGGGACGAAGCCCGGCTGTTGCAGGCCCGGATCGGAGATCTGATCGTGGTCAACACGTACGTCCCCCAGGGCTACCTGGCCACCTCGGAGCGGTTCCAATACAAGCTGGACTGGTTCCGCCGCCTGCTCGACTACTTCCGCACGAGCTTCCGGCCGACGGACCCGGTCTTGTGGGTGGGCGATCTGAACATCGCCCCGCTGCCGATCGACGTGTACAATCCGCAGGGGCTCCTGGGGCACGTCTGCTATCACCCCGCCGTACACGAGACCCTCCGCGAGGTCATGGCATGGGGCCTCACGGATCTCTTTCGCCTGCACTGTCAGGAGGCGGGCCAGTACACCTACTGGGATTACCGGCTGCCCGGCTCTTTCCGGCGTGAGCACGGCTGGCGCCTGGACCACCTGATGGCGACCCAGCCCCTGGCCGAGAGGTGCACCGCCTGCTATATCGATGTCGAGCCCCGTCTCGCCCCCCGCCCCAGCGATCACACCCCCATCGTCGCCGAATTCGACGATGCGTAAAGCCAACGCTGCCTGCCAGAGCAGTCACGCGGTTCGCGTGCGGTTACCGGTCATTGGGTCGTGGAGACGTGTGCCGGGCGGAGCGGGCCGATGTAATCGCGGGCCACGACGATGTCGTCGAACCACACCCGGCTGACCTGGCCGGGAGGCGCTTTGGTGATGTACAGCAGCAACCAGAGGAAGTTGAGCTTCAGGTCCTCCGTGCTGCGCCAGCGAAAGCCTTCAAAGGGCGTCCCGCCCGGGTCCGGGTGGAAGCTGTCCCAGGTCCACGTGCCGCGCGGAAAGCCTTCACCCAGATGGCTGAGCGTCTGCCCATCCTTCTTCCAGGGACGGCCGTCGATCCAGAGGGCCTGTTCGCCGTTACTGCGGTTCGGGTCGTTCATCTTCATCAGCAGCTCGACACAGATCCATCGGCCGCGCTCCACTCCCAGAGCCGGGTCGTTGATAAAGTCATGGCCCCAGGATTTGCCATCGGGCGAGGACCGCATGCTCATCCAATAGGAATAGAAGTCCCAGCGCCAGGTCTCGCCGTAGGGCTCGATGCCGGTCGTGAAGCGATCGTTGCCGGTGGGTCGAATCCCTGCTCCACCTTGCGGCCAAGGCGTCGGCGGATGGTAACCGCCCACGTGCACGAAATGGTGAATCCCGGCGCAATCCGGGGCGAACTTCACATAGAAGCGTACGTGCAGCTTCTCGTAACCCGGCAGGAGGCGCCGGTATAAGTGTCCCCCATTACTCTTGCCGCCGAGGTGCGACAGCAGGAGGGAGCGAGCTCCCCCACTATCCGGCGGGACATCGGTCGCGAGGGACATGATGCCCTTGTTCTCGGTGCTGTCCCAGCGTTGGCACACGGCGTCCAGGTCGCCCGCCTCAAAATTCTCCGCGAAGACCACGGCCGGATCCTTCTCGATTTCCCGATCTCCGATGTATTTGGCGGCCAAGCCCGCGCCCTCCGCGCTGACCTCGGGCCGGCGCAACTCCAGCCGGGCCTGCTTGACACAGAACGCGTAGAGCCCGCCATCCAGCCCCGAATAGAGCAGCCACATCCGGCGGCCGTCCGTACTCATCCATTTCGTCGGGAACTTGTGGTGGTATGTCCGGCAGTCTTTGCCGTCCACCACGGACCAGTGGTCATTGTAGTACACGGTGGTCCAGGGCCCCCACGGCTCGGGCGCATCGAACACGCCGAGAGCAGCCGTATGCGTTACCTGCACGCCCGGCGGCAGGTGTGAGGTTGTCAGGATGTACCGTTTCAACGCGGCATTGTACGTGATCGCGACCCGTTGCGTCCCGTGCGGGTCGCTGAAGATCGGGCCACGCCGGCCGATATCCGCCGACCACGCCGACCGGCCCTCCGCGTCCAGCCCCGCGAAGAACTCGTAAGCCCCGCGGTCGGCCACACGCTCTTTCGGCACCCGCGCCATTACGATGTCGGGCGAAAAGCCATACGCGCTGTCGTTCGCCTGCGACACGATATATACGTAGTTGTCCCGTGCCCCCTCGTAGTTCCGGCCGAACTGCACGAACTCCGGGCAGCCGAACGTGTCGGCGAAATGCCAATCCGCCCATTCCCAGTGCACGCCCCGGTCGCGCGAGGTCGCCAGGCGCGCATTCGTGAAGTCGTCGGATCCCGGCGGCTTGTAGTTCCGCACGAACATGTACAGAATACCATCGACCATGAGCAGTCCGCTGGCCTTGATCCCCCTGGAGCCGCCCCCTTCCGGCGTATCGACGTTCGTTGCGAAGTCCGCGCCGCGAAAGCCAGGCGGATCGCCCTGGATCCGCGCCATACCCAACGACAGCCGCGCCCCCCGGGACGTGGGCCCATCGAACCCTGGTCCATCTCCCCACGAGGTGATATACAAATCGTCGTCCACCCAGGCCATCGGCCAGTTGTCCCCCGAGCCGTCCCGCCCGCACTTGACCACCGCATCATCCCACGTCAGCCCGACAATCACCGGACTGGCCGGATACGGCGGCTCCGACGCAAGGGAAACGCCCCCCAGGCACGCCCACCAGAGGACAGTCAACGGGGACACCGGAAGAACCTGAGGTCTGTTCATCACATGCTCCTGCTAAACATAGCGTCGGACACGACGGCAATAATCTGCGTATTCTTCCCCGAATACTCTCTGCAAGTGCTGCTCCTCGGCCAGGACGATCCGGTGGTGAACCACGATCACGAATGCGCCCGCCAGCAGCACCAGCGGATTCAGCGTGTAGAGGACGGTCGCCAGGATCGTCGCATAGACGCCCAGGTACATCGGATTGCGGCTGAACTGAAACAGTCCGCCGGTCTTCAGATGGGTGCTCTCCTTGGGCGACCCGATCCGAAAGGACTCCGCCAGCCCCAGCCTCCCGATGAGCAGCAGCCCAAAGCCACCCATCCACAGGAACAGGGAAACCCCGCGCAGCCATCGCGGCGCATACGCCAGCGACAGGGGGACGCCCCAAGTTCGCAGAACCATCACGCCCCACAGACCAAGGATCGCATACTTGCTCACGTAGAAGATCCGCCGGTGGATCGGCGGCTCGCCGTCCATGTCGATGTTGCGCCGGCGCAACCGTGCCCCTCCCCCGAACAGAACCGTCAGAAACACCACCGGGAATATCGTCACCGCCACGGACTCCAGCATCGTTGCTCTCTCCTCAGTTGACCTTTCCCCCAAGAACGACGCGCGACGGTAACACACCCCGCGCAGGGATCAAAATCGTGCCCCTCTCTCCAGGATGACAAGTCGCAGATCCCGGAGCAGGAGGCTGCCCGCTGCCCCTGCCCCACGGCCCGGTCGCGGAGGCGACACCGGCGGAGGGGCAAAGGCCGTTTGTGCCGGAGGGCCGCTACGCCGTCGGCGTCGCACGGAACCGGATGAGCCGATTCATGACGCGAATCACCAGGAAGATGGCGAAGGCCACGATCAGAAAGTCGATCACAGTGTTCAGGAATAATCCGTAGCGAATGGCGACGGCCTCGATCGGCGCACCGGTCGCCGCGGTGCCCGCCGACCTAAGAACCAGTTGCAGGTCTTTGAAATCGGCGCCGCCGAGGAGCGTGCCCAGCGGCGGCATGATCAGATCGTTGACCAGCGAGCTGACGACTTTGCTGAACGCCGCGCCGATGATGATGCCCACGGCCATATCCACAGCGTTACCCTTGACCGCGAACTCCCGGAACGCCTTCAGCAGCCCCATTGCGTGCCTCCTTTCGAGCACGTGTGGATCCTTCTACACAGATTTCGAGCGATTACGGACGATTGCAGTCGGTATCGATTGTGGAGGATCAGAGCCAGGTTGTCAACAGGTACGAACCGAGAAGGCAGCCGGCCGGGCCTTGCCAACGACGGAGAAGAGGAGTATGCTGTACGACAGTGCAATTTCCAGACGCCGCGCCTCGGCACGTAGAAGACTACCGACAGGGAGATTATGACCATGGAATCAAGCCAAGTACCAAGTCCCACCGGATCGATGTCGTTGAACCGCAGGACGTTTCTCGCCCGCGCGGGGTCCGCCGCGGCGTTCACGCTTGTCCCCTCCTCCGTCCTGGCAGGAGCCGGGCGGACACCGCCCAGCGAGCGTGTGCACGTCGGCATCATCGGAGCTGGCGGCCAGGGCATCGTGAACACGAAGCAGCTTCTGCAGTTCGCCGATGTCCAGGTCGTGGCCGTCGCCGATCCCAGCCTGACGAGCGATTACAGCAGGTTCTATTTCGGCGGCACCGCCGGCCGCGAGCCCGCCCGCCGGGTCGTGGACGACTCCTACGGCAAGCAGAAGCCCGGGGGACAATACCAAGGTTGCACCGCCTACGTGGACTTCCGTGAGATGCTGGAAAAGGAGGACCTCGACGCCTGCCTGGTTGCCACGACGGACAACTGGCATGCCCCGGCCTCCATGGCGGCCCTGCGCAAGGGCAAGCACGTTTACTGCGAGAAGCCGCTGGCCAAGACCGTACACGAGGCCAGAACACTCGCGGAGGGCGCGAAGCAGTACCAGCGTGCCACGCAGACGGGCAACCAGGGCCAGGCCATGGAGGACCACCGGCTGACTTGCGAGATCCTGTGGGACGGGGCCATCGGCGATGTGCGCGAAGTCCACGCCTGGACCGACCGGCCGTTCTCGAGTTGGCAACAAGGGATCGACCGGCCGAAGGAGACGCCGCCCCTGCCGCCGGGCCTCGATTGGGACAAGTGGCTGGGCCCGGCCCCCGAGCGGCCCTACCATCCCGCGTATCACCCCTACAAGTGGCGCGGCTGGTCGGATTTTGGGACCGGCGCGATGGGCGACGCGGCGGCCCACTCGCTCTTTACCGTCTTCCAGGCCCTCAGGCTGACCTATCCCACGACCGTCCAGGCCACCTCGACCGGCTTCAACGGCGAGACCCTCCCGGCCGCCTCGATCGTGTACTACGAGTTCCCCGCGCGGGGTTCGATGCCCGCGCTGCGGCTGACGTGGTATGACGGGTACCTGCAGCCGCCGCGTCCTTCGGAGCTGGAGGAAGGCCGGCCGCTGCGCTACAACTCGGTGATCTACGTGGGCGACAAAGGCAAGATGCTGGACGGCCGCCTGATCCCGGAGATCCGGATGAAGGACTACAAGCTGCCGCCCAAGACCCTGCCCCGCTCCCCCGGCCATCACCGCGAATGGATCAACGCCTGCAAAGGCCAGGGCACAACCGGCGCGAGCTTCGACATCACCGGTCCCATGACGGAGGTCATGGCGATGGGTAACCTCGCCCTGCGTTTCCCCGGCGTACTCCTGCGCTGGGACGCCGCCACGCGCAGCTTCACGAACCACCCCGAAGCCAACAAGTACCTCCACCGCCCCTACCGCGAGGGCTGGGTACTGTAGCGGTTACCTGGACAGTCCCTTTCGTCCATCTTGTAGGAGCGAACCCTCATTCGCTCCTACGGATTCGCAGCGTCGCCCGCCGACCGGGCCAGCATGGGAGCGATGTACACCCGGTAGTCCTTGATCCGGCCGCCCACGGCGCTGTTGCCGGGGCGGGGCGTGTAGCGCAAGCCGCTGATCACGGTGGTTTGCCCGAGATCGATGACCAGGCGATGCGGGTGGTGCGGCTGGGCCTGGCTCCACTCGGTATGCCAGAAATCGGCGGTCTGGCCGTTAATCGCGTTGAGCGCGGCCCCATCCTCACTGATCCGCTCCTCGCTGTCCACGTAGGCAATGGTCCAGGCGGTGTGGGGGACGATCTGACCCTCGGCATCGAGCAGATCGAGTTCCGCCACGGCCGCGAAGGGCTTGCCGTCCATGGCGCTGAGGGTCTCCAGGCAGAGCTGGCGGCCCCGGGCCGGCTGAGCGAAGCGCACTTCCTGGACGGCCGATCCCGGCGTGAATGTGCCGGTATGGACCGGCGCCACACTCTCCAGCATCAAGACGGCCCTCGGGGCCTTCTTGGCGAAATCCAGTTGCGGGCGAAGCTGATCCAGAATTGGCTTCTCCAAGCCCGCCAGCACCGGCTCCTGCGGGCCGAGCAAGTCGAGGATGATGACCTCGTTGCGGCCGGCCTTGAGCCACGGGCCCGGCAGGTACATCGTCTGGGTGGGTCCGATGTTCCAGAACCGGCCCAGGCACCGGCCGTTGAGCCACAGCACGCCCTTGCCCCACGTGCTCACGTCGAGGAACGTGTCCGCTGGATGCGTCACCTCGAATTCGCCCCGCCAGAAGGCAGGGCCGGCGGCCTGGCCCGGCCGCCACCGCAGACCCGCAAGCATCGGCTCATCCAGGGGCAAGCGGTACACCTGCCACGGCCCGGGCTCCCGCGTGCCGGTGGCCCCGGCCTGCAGGACCACCGGTCCGTGCAGACCTTTGCGGTCGTGGACCTCGGGTCCGAAGTTGACGTGCCCCATCGCCTCGATCAGGATGTCCAAGCACGCCGGGGCCAGACGCTCCGGGAGAGTCACCCGGTATTGGCGCGTGCGCCGGTCCATGGTGCCGAGGAGCTTGCCGTCGAGAAAGACCCAGGCGAAGTCACGAGCTTCTTTCGCCGAGAGCTCCGCCGCCGGTCCGGCGGGCAGCATCGCGCGGTACAGGATGCAGCCGCGTCCCTGGTCGTAGGCCTCCATGTTCCGTGGGGCCCCAACCTCAATGGGCGCGGGCAGGTTATCGAAGATCGCCGCAGACTGCCCGAGCGTAAAACGAGCCATAGCCGTCACCGGATGGGCGGCCGGCGGCTCCGGGAGCGTCTCGCCGGGCAACAGGTACTTCGCCATCAGGTTCCGTGTCGCGTGGAACTTCTCCCCGATCCAGCCAGCCTCGCTGATGGGTGCATCATAGTCGTAGCTGGAGGTGTCGGGCTTGAAGGGCCGGTCGGCCCCGGACCACAGGCCGAAGGTCGTACCGCCGTGGGCCATGTAGATGCTGAAGGACGCGTTGTTCCGGAGCATGTACTCCAGGTCCGCCAGATACTGCGGCGTGTTGCCCAGATGATGCGGGAAACCCCAGGTGTCGAACCAGCCCGGATAGAACTCGCCGCACATCAGGGGACCCCGGGGCTGAACCTGGCGCAAGGCCTTGAACCCGCCGGCGGGGTCCTTGCCGAAATTGACCACGTTGAACAGGTCATCGCGCAGGCCCTTGCGCAGCGCGTAGGGCGGATTGCAGGCGAACAGTGGGACCTCGAACCCGGCATCAAGCAAGGCTTGGCGCATCTCGCCCATGTACTGCACGTCGTCGCCGTAGAAGCCGTACTCATTCTCCACCTGCACCATCAGGATGGGACCGCCGCGCGTGACCTGCAGGGGTCCCAGCACCCGGCCGACCTCTTTCAGCCATGCCCGGCCGGCGGCCAGGAAGTCCGGGTCCCGGCTGCGCAGCCGGATGCCGTCCTTCTTGAGCAGCCACCACGGCAGCCCGCCCATCTCCCACTCCGCGCAGGCGTACGGTCCCGGCCGCAGGATCACCCACAACCCCTCCTGCTGCGCGAGCCGGCAGAACTCGGCGGCATCCGCCTGCCCGGACCACTCGAACCGCCCGGGGTCCCACTGGTGATAATTCCAGAACAGGTACGCGCACACGGTGTTCAGGCCCATCGCCTTGCACAGCCGCAGCCGATGCCCCCAGTACTCCCGCGGCACGCGGGCGAAGTGGATTTCCCCGCAGCGAATCTGCAGCCGCTGCCCGTCCAGCAGGAAGTCCTGCTCCCCCAGGGCAAACCGATGCGTCGCCTGTCCCAGCGCCGCCGTCGCCCCCAGCGCGAGGCAGCCCCCGACCACGCATCCCAGCCAGCTCCACTGCCACACCCCGAGGCTCTTCCTGGTCATATCGACTCCCATCTTCCGGCGGCTGTGTCCTGCTCTTGCGACTCGGCCCCAGCCGAGCGCCATGCCGCATTATACCAGACAGGCCCCCCGAAGAACCATCATCGCGGCAAAGCAGGCCGCGACGCGCGGCGGTGCTATCCGCCGGAAGGAATTCCTCCGGTCTTGGACCGAAGGCGCGCGAGCTCCGCGCCGGGAAGGCGAACATAGAGGTAAGCCGCGAGAGCCGAGATCGCTGGATCGAGGCAGCGGCCACCCGCGGGGGCCTCAACGCCCGTGAGAAGAAGCTGATCCGCCGGCCACGGGGGTTGCCTGTTCCGGGGACTGAACCCTGCCTGAGCAGGGAGAGTAGGTTACAGGATGAAGGGCTTACGGAGAAGCAGATTGTCGTGCGGTGAGGACTGCCGTTCGCCGCAATCCGGAGGCAGCGGTTTCACCCTGACGAGGCTTCTGATCTCGCTGGCCATCATGGCCCTGCTGCTGGGGCTGCTGCTGCCGGGTCTTGGCCTGGCGCGGGAAAAGGCCAAACAAATGCAGCATTGGCATGATTTCCAGGCCATGTCTCTCGCGATGTTGAAGTACGCCCAGAATCACCAGGGATCGTTCCCCAACGGCACCGATCCGGCCGAGGCAGACCAACAGGTCCGCAAGGCCTTGGCGCCCTACTGAAGGACAAGGAGCTCGTCCGACGGTTGCATTACGGGGCGAGCAGTGGCATAATGGCGGCCTCAATGACAACCCAGCAGAGAAAGGACGCTCGCGCATGTCAGAATTCACGAACGTGACGGTGGTCAAGAAGGCCAATGTATACTTCGACGGCAAGGTTACCAGCCGGACGGTGCTGTTCCCGGATGGCTCCAAAAAGACGCTGGGCGTCATGCTGCCCGGCGAGTACTCCTTCAATACAGCGGACAAGGAGATCATGGAGATCCTCTCCGGCGACCTGGAGGTGCAGTTGCCCGGCTCGGCCACGTGGAAGAAGATCAAGGCCGGCGCGCAGTTTACCGTACCAGCGAAATCCAAGTTCAGCCTGAAGGTCGCCAGCGTCACGGACTACATCTGCTCGTTCGTGAAGTAGCCGCAGGCAATTCGCGGTGGCAAATGCTTACCGCGCTTCCGGCGCGGGGTCGGGGCGGCGGAAGTGGTAAACATGGACGTCGAAGGGGGCGAACCAGTCTTTGAAGACACCGGCTTTGGCCCGGACCTGGCGCGGGGACTCGTACAACACGGTGCCGGTGGCCGCCCAAAAAGGCAGGCCGGTGAACTTCACTTCGACCGTCTGGCCCTCACGCTTGCAGGCCAATAGGTACACGTCGCCGGAAACCTCGCGGACGCAGAATTCCACATCGTGGGCGCCTTCGACCTGGATCGGCAGCCGGGAGTCGGGGGCGACGAGGGCGGGAGCGAGAGGGCTGCTGGTGCCGATTTCCTCCACGACGGGACGCAGGACACGACGCCAGAAGGTCCAGTTCCAGCCGAGTTCGGCGTCCGCGGGCGTCATCGCGGGTTTGAGGCTGCCGCCGAAATAGATGATTCCCCGGGCGCCGTTGATCAGGGCCTGGTAGGTCATGAAACGCTCCTGGGGGAAGGTGGGGAAACGCAGGGTCTTGCCGGGATTGAGCACGCCGCTCCAGGCGATCTGCAGGACCATCCAGACGGGCTTGCCGTCGGCGACTTCCTTGATAAAGCGCGTGTAGTCGCCGACCATGCTGATTTCCTTGTTCGCGCCGAGGGAGTGCAGGCCGGGCGGGTACCCGATGGGGTAGATGTCCAGCAGCAGGATGTCCGCGGCCGCGTTGTAGGGCTGCAGGTCTGCGACCGTGCCGCGCGGGGCCTGCGTCAGGCCGACGGGATGGCAAGGGTCCACTTCTTTGATGACCTGGTAGGCGCGAATCATGGGCTCCGGCGGGACTTTGCCCCAGAAGGGCTCGTCCACGTTCTTCCAGAGCAGCAGGCCCGGATGGTGTCGGAAACGGGTGAGGACGGAGCGCAGGAGTGCTTCTTTTCGGGTGTCGCCTTCTTCGAGGCTGGAGAGCTTCTCCAGGCGCGGCCAGCAGTACAGGCCGTAACGGGCGGCGGCGTCCATCCAGACCTGCTCTTGGGCGATCGTGGCCTCATTCCAGGAACTGCTGCCCATCAGGCCGGTACGGAAGAACGTGCCGCCGGCGGCGCGGATTTCCTCGAAGGCGGGTCGGCCGTCGGGGGTCCGACCCTCCGGGGGCGGGCCGGAGGTGAAGCCGATGGGCAGGACCTTTCGGCCGTCGATCAGCAGGACGCCGTCGGCGTTGGTGCTCACGTGCGCCGCTTGGGAGCAGGCAGCGGTCAGGGCCGTGACGAAGAGCGTCGCCAGAACGAGAGCGGCGGCCGATATGCCCCCGGGACGGCCAAAACTGAAAGCGTGATTTCCCCGATCCATAGGTTCCCCTTGTCGTTGCCGATGTCCTTATCATAGCCACTGTGACCCTGTCCGCAAGATCGGGCCTGGTTGGCAGCCTTCCCGACCAGGAGTGCAAAGACGGGGTCACGTGCTTGATCAGGGAGTCATTCTCTTGATGAGGGCCAACCGCCGGCGAGCCCGGGCTTGGGGGCGGCGGTCATACTGGTTGACTAAAGACGCGGTCCCGCGTCCCGCTCCTGACCCAGCGAGAGCGGATGGAACCTATACGGACGGGGCGAACCACGACGGCGTGGGAAGATCGGCCATGGTCTTGAGCCCCGGACCGACTGCGAGGATCGACCGTACGGCATTGAGCGTCACGGCACAGGTGGCGATGTCGCCGTTGACGCCGCCGGCGATGCATGAGCGGAACGCCGGCTCGCCCTCGATCCGGATCTCCTCGTAAGACTCCGGCTCGCCCACGGCGGCGCGGAACGTCAGGGTGAT
>JALORE010000011.1 GCA_025459125.1 Planctomycetota bacterium
CGAGCATGGTTGTCATTCTACGCCGGGACGCGCCGGTCATCAATTCTCAGTTCCGAACCGGGCACGGAGGTTCCCTGCGTGGGGCGGATGCCCGTCCTGGCACAGGCGTACCGGAGGTTGACAGGCGGCGGGGGAGCTCTCTATGCTGCGGGAGTATGAAACCACGAATCCTGCTGATCAATCCGCCGATCCACGACTTCGCGGCCTACGACTTCTGGCTCAAACCCTACGGCCTGCTGAGCGTCGTCGGGCAGTTGCGCGGACAGGCGGATTTCCTGCTCTTCGATTACCTGGATCAGGGGCCGGGCAATGTGAAGCCGGACCGCTGGGGTCGCCGCCCGCTCGGGCATGAGCGGATCGAGTCGCCCGAGCCGCTGCGACACATTCCACGGTACTTCCGGCGCTTCGGCTTGCCGCGGCCGCAGTTCGCCGACTACCTCCGGGCGCACGGGCCGTTCGATCACGTCCTGATCCAGACGATGATGACGTACTGGTATCCCGGGGTGCATGAGGTCATCGCGGATGTCCGCGGCGTGTGGCCCAAAGCCCGGATCGTGTTGGGCGGCAACTACGCGACTCTCTGCCCCGACCATGCACAGGGGCTGGGCGCCGACCTGGTCGTCGTCGGCTCCGATCTGCAGCCGCTGTGGGAATTCCTGAAGCTCGCGCCCGATCCCGGTCAGCCGGCACTGTGGGAGGCCTGCGCAACGCTGCACGTGGGCGTGCTCAAGCTGGCCGACGGCTGCCCATTCCAGTGCAGCTACTGCTCCGTGCCGAAGATCTACGGACGCTTCCGGCCCCGGCCTCTGGAACGATCGCTGGCGGAACTGGACATGCTGGTGGGTCGGGGCGCGGAGAATGTTGCCTTCTACGATGATGCGCTGTTGTTCGAGGCCGGGAACGTGCTCGTTCCTTTCCTGACGGAGGTCGTCCGGCGGGGTCTGCGCGTCAATCTGCACACGCCCAACGCCCTGAATGCCCGCTTCCTGACTGCCGATCTGGCGCAACGGATGGTCCGGGCCGGGTTCAAGACATTCTACCTCGGCTTCGAGAGCGCCTCCCGCCGGTGGCAGCAGGGCACCGGCGGCAAGGTGTTCTCGGAGGAATTGGCCTGCGCGGTGGAGCATCTGCGCGTCGCGGGTGCCGATCCGAGCGACATCACCGCCTACCAGATCGTTGGCCACCCCGACAGCGACGTCCAGGAACTGGAGGAATCCATGCGGTTCGTGCGGAGTCTGGGCATTCGCGGCATGCTGGCGGATTTCTCGCCCCTTCCCGGCACGCCCGACGGCGAAGCCTGCCGGCGCTGGGTCGATCTCGACGAGCCGCTTTTGCACAACAAGACCGCTTTTCCCATTCTTCGCCTCGGCTTCGACGAGGTGAACCGGCTCAAGGAATTGCAGCGGGCGCTCAATCGATCGGTCGCCGCCAGCGCAGGCACCTGAGACGGATTCGGAAGAAGTCTTGCGTTCTCATGTCATCCTGAGCGCAGCGAAGGGATGACAAAGTCCATGTCGAGGGCGGAGAGATCAACCAGCGGCAAGCTGACGCTTGCCGCTGCCACACGGCACTCACCAGATTGGCGGGGAGGAGTTATGGCTGGGCAGCGGGAGCTTCGGGCGCGTCTGCCGGAGGACTGGCCGGCGGCGTTTCGGCCGGCGGCACTCCCGGGGAGGCCGGCACGAGAGTGCGCAGGGAGCCGTAACGGCGCTGTTCGAGGATCTCCTGACCCAGGCTGAAGCCTACGGCCAGCAGGGTCGGGCCGAGAAAGATGCCGATAAAGCCGAAAGCGGCGACACCGCCCAGGACGCCGATGAACATGACGATAAAGGATAACTTCGAGCCGCGACTGATGATGATCGGCTTGATGATATTGTCCACGATACTGATCACGCACACGCCGTAGACGGCCATGAAGATGCCCGAGCCGGTCCGTCCCATCGCGAACAGCCAAATCGAGGCGCCGATCCAGATGATGGGTGGGCCGAAGGGCAGGAAGCTCAGGAAGAACGTCAGCAGTGCCAGGATCATGGGCGCCGGCGC
This sequence comes from Planctomycetota bacterium, assembly GCA_025459125.1. Classification (GTDB taxonomy): domain Bacteria; phylum Planctomycetota; class Phycisphaerae; order Sedimentisphaerales; family Anaerobacaceae; genus PLanc-01. The sequence continues at coordinate 2,044 of JALORE010000011.1, forward strand.
CCCGGCGATGACAAAGCCGATCCCGGCGACGATTCCCTGGGCCAGGGCGGTGCCGAGTACGCCGTAGACCACGCTCTGCACCGTCGTCTTGACGACATCCATCATGCGCTGCGCCGTGTCGCCGCTGATTTTCTGAAAGCCCTCGCGCAGGCGGATGACGAGCCCTTCGCCGTCCCGGTAGAAGAAGAACGCAATCAGCACGCTCATGACCAGTTGGAGCAGGCCCTGCGCGAAATCGAGGCTATGGCGCAGCAGCCACCGGCCGGCCTCTTTCAGCCACGGGGTCCACGCCTTGAGGGCCAGCTCGGCGTCTTTACTCCACGTGGTCCAGGTATCGTACATCCAGGCGCCGACGAGGGGAATACGCTCGACCCAACGCGGCGGCGGCGGCAGGATCGACTCCCGGTTGGAGTTGGGTCGCGTGGGGGCGGTCGCCGGATCGGATGCCGGCGGCGGTGCTGTACTCAGCGCGTTGGGATCGACCGGTTCCGCGGCCGGCGGCGGCGTGGCCGGGATGTTGGGATCGACGGGCGGCACCTCCGCCTCGCCGGCGGGATCGAGCAGGTCCAACGCCGGTGCCCCGATCAGCACCGAGGGCGGCGCCAAGGTCTTGTCATTCGGATCCAGCGTATGCAGGATCGAGCGGATGCTGTCCGTGAACGTCACGCCGGCAACGACGAACGGAATGACGAGCACGATCGAGAGCACACCGGTCATCAGGCCGGCCGCAAGGGTGCGCCGGCCGCGAAACCAGCGCAGGAACAGCTCATACAACGGCCAAGTGGCAAAGCACAGGATCGCGGCCCACAGGATCGCCGACACGAACGGCCGCAACACAAACCCGCAACCGACGACCACGGCCCCGATGAGAGCCAGTCCGGCGATCTGCTCGATAGTCTTCTGGTATTTCACCAACGGTTCCGATTTACTATTCGCGCTTTATGATTTACTATTCGAAGCTTGACGCCCAACGCGTATTCCCTGTCTGGGTGTAATCACCTCGCCGGGCAAGCTCGAACCGTCAGGCGGAAATTGTAAACCGTGAATCGTAGTTAGTAAATATGAAATCCCCCGCGGTCTTTATCGAAAGCTTCGGTTGTCAGATGAACAAACTCGACACGGCCCTGGTGGGCCGGGCGCTGGAGGAGGCGGGTTTCCGTCCGGCGGCCCGCCTGACGGAGGCGGATGTCGTGCTCATCAACACCTGCTCGGTGCGGCAGCATGCCGAGGACCGTGTCCTCTCGCACCTGGGCCATCTCAAGCATGTGAAGGCGCAGCGGCCGAACCTGATCGTGGGCGTGATCGGCTGCATGGCGCAGCGCCTCGGCGACCAGCTCCTGGAGCACGAAGCGGTCAACCTCGTATGCGGTCCCGCCCAGATTCCGCAGCTTGCCGAGTTGATCCGCCAGACCCTGGCCCACCAGGACAAGCAGGCGGCGGTGACCGAGAAGATCCGGCAGCCGGTCTCCCGGGCGGATGACTCGCTCGACCGTTTCGAGTTGGCGTACGGGGCCGGCGACGGGCAAATTCCCGGCCAGGCTTTCGTCCGCGTGATGCGCGGCTGCAATTACTTCTGCACCTATTGCGTTGTGCCCTATGTGCGAGGTCCGGAGGCGTGCCGGTCCCCTGAAGCGATTCTGGAGCAGGTCCGGAAGCTGGCCCAGAAGGGCGTCCGGCAGGTGACGCTCCTGGGCCAGACGGTGAATTCGTACCAGTATCGCAGCGGCGCCAAGACCACTTGCCTGGCGGACCTGCTGGAGGCCACGGCGCAGGTCGGGGGGATTGAATGGGTGCGCTTCGTCACCAGTTATCCTGCGGATGAGTTCTACGCGGAGATCCTCCAGGCAATGGCCGCTTCCCCGAAGATCTGCCGATACCTGCACATGCCCGCCCAGAGCGGGTCGGACCGGATTCTCCAGGCGATGAACCGCCATTACACGGCGGCCCATTATCTGGAATTGATCGAGAAAGCCCGAGCGGTCTTGCCGGACATCGCGGTGGCAGGGGATCAAGTACTCGCCCCGCCCGGGTACGACCGCCGACAAGCGCCTGGCCGACACGATTCCGGATGAGATCAAGCAGAAGCGGAACCTGGAGCTGCTCGCTGTGCAGGAGCAGATCAGCGGCGAACTGAACCAGGCCTTCCTGGGGTGCCAGGTGACGGTTCTGGTTGAGGGGCCGAGCAAGAAATCGCGTGTCAACCCGACCGACAGCCAGGCTCATCCGCAATTGGTGGGACGCACGTCCACCGATCACATTGTGGTTTTCAATGGTCCGGTCTCCCTGGCAGGGCAGTTTGCCCCAGTCCGGATCACACGCACCGCGCCCCTGACGCTGTTCGGCGAACTCATCCGATGAGGCGGACACACGGATGCGTGCCACGAGGCTGGCCCATCTGCCGGCGGCCTTACTTCATGGCGCCACGTGCCCTTTGCACCATCTCGCGGTACTTATCGTGCAAGGGGCCCAGCTCCTCGGCGGGTGTGGTCAGAGAGACGGCAACCTCAAAGGCGGGCAGGTCCGGAGTTGGTTGGGACAAGGGTGCAAGGTTGGAGGCGTAGCGCGTGAAGCTCCGCGCCCAGGGTTTGGGCGTCAGGTTGGGCCGGACCAGGCCGCCGAATTTGCTCATATCCGTGGACGTGGGCGTGTCGGCGAAAGGCCAGGAGAGCCAGCCGTCGGATAGCCGCCGGGTGGCCTCGATTTCGGCTACGACCCAGCGGTCCTGTTCTTCTTCGGTCAGAGCGGGTTGTCCGCGCGGGGCGCCGCCGCCGTACCAACCGTACTCGCCCAGGACGACCGGTTTGCCGACGTGGCAATAAGCCAGCACGCATTGCAGATAGGCGAGATTCCGGTCCCAGGCTTCCTGCGACTCGAACGGCCGGCCCAGGAGCGGGTAGAAGTGAATGCACATGAAATCGAGCCACTGAGACTGCCGGCGAGGGTTGAAGGCGGCGTAGAGGTTGGGATTGCCCTGCCGGACCAGCGGATAGGACCATTGAATGTAGCCGACGGTCACGAGATGGGTCGGGTCGGCCCGGCGGATGGCCTCGGTCTGTCGGCGCACCCACTGGTCCGCCAGGTGTTCCCGGAACAACTGCCAGTCGAGCAGGCGGGGATTGCCGCCGGCGGCCTTGTTCTCCGGCACCGCGACATTTTCCCAGGATTCGTCTTCCTGGACCGCGCCTGCCCACGCGGCTTGGAGCGGGTCCCATGTCCCGTACTTGTCCTGGAGCCATTTGCTCCACAGCGGCCGCCAGGTCTCTGTGAACCAGGGCAGGTGGGGCTCGTTGAGCAAGTCCCAGGCGAAGATCGCCGGCTCATCGCGATACCGTTGGCCGAGGGTGTTCCAGAAGTGATCCAGGGCCTGGAGGGCCGGCGCGCCGGCGAATCGATCCGGCTTCCAGTAAGCCGGGCTGCCTTCCCAGTGGTCGGGCCCGGTCAGGATCAGCCGGATGCCGGACCGCCGGGCAATCCCGAGGAAGGCATCGAGCTTGGCCAGGGCCTGCTCATCAATCCTGTTGCTCTCGGGCTGGAAGGTGGCCGCCGTCAGGAAGACCCGCGCGCAGTTGACCCCGAGACTTCGCATGACTTCGAAATGTCGTGTCACCCGATTGGGATCGAACTGACGCCAGATCTGGGGAGCCCAGCCGGTGTTCGGGTCGTAGTAGTTGACGCCGAACGGCACGTAGTGCCGCCCAGAGGGGCGCTCGACGAAGCCCTTGCCGTCCGGGCTGACAGCGATCAGACCCAGCGTGGGAGACACCTGGTTCGCCCGGACCGGGCGGAAGCCGGCCGTTCCCAGAAGCAGAAGTATCGCACCTGTCCGCACGAGCGGAGATCGCCCCATGCTCGAGACGTCACCAGAGGATGGCTTCATGTCACTCACCGGCTAGTAGGCGTTCCACAGGTACAGGACCTGGGGGGTACCGAATTCGAAGAGCGTCTTGCGGTCGAGTTTGGGGACGGCGCCGCTCTTGGCGCTCAGGAGGCCCAGGAGAGAGAAGGGCTTGCGATACTCCACCACCTGGGCGGCCTCGATCCCGGCCAGATTCTTGACCGTCGCGATGGCCTCGTCCAGATATCCGATCCCATCGACCAGCTTGACCTGGAGGGCCTGCTCGGCGCCGTAGATGCTGCCGTCGGCCAGCTTCTTCACCTCGGTGGGCGACAGAATCCCTTCCCGGCCCTGCGTCACCACGTGCACGAACCGCTGGTACGCCGGTTGGAGCAGGCGGTCCTGGATGTACGCCAGCTCTTCCTGGGTCGGGGCGCGGAAGGCACTGGGCCAGTCCTTCTTCTCGCCCATCGTCAGGAAGACGGGCTGGATGCCCAGCTTGTCTTCGAGGAGGTTCTGGAATACGAAGTGCATCATGACTACGCCGATCGAGCCGGTGATGGTCGTCGGCTCGGCGACGATCTTCTCGCAGGCGACGGAAACGTAGTAACCGCCGGAGGTGGCCATGCCCTGGAGAAACGCTACGGCCGGCACCCCCAACTCGCGTCGATAATCCAGAACCGTCTTGTGGATGCGATCGCTGGCTGAGATCGTGCCGCCGGGGGAGTCGACGCGAAGAATGATGCCTTTGACGGCCCGATCCTGTCGGGCGGCGGCAATCTGGCGGCGGACGCCTTCCGCCTCGGTGCCGTCAATGATGCCACCGATCGTGATCACGGCGATCCGGGTGTCCCGCGGGCCTTCGCGAATGACGGCCTTGTAGACCCCGCCGCCATCGGCAAAGAACATGACAATCACGGAAAGCAGGAGGATGAAGAGCCCGACGTTGGCCAGGACGGACAGGAAGAACACGATCCGCCAGAGAATCCGCCAACCGCTGAACGAACGGCGGGCGGGGTACGGTCCGGCTCCCGGCGGTCGCTCAGGGCGGCGCTCGTCCGGGGGAAAAGAGGGCTCGTAATCGTTCCGCTCGGAATCCATGTGCAACTCCTTGAAAAAGCCCGCGTAGTATAGCAGACAACATCGCCACGGTCAATCGAGGTCCCGCGGCATCGGGTCCGATGACCTGATGAGTTTTGACGAGCAGAACTGGTGATCGAAACCATCTGCTGCTGGGTGCCATGTCTACGCCTCGTAGAGATGCCCGGCTTCGCGAGGCGAACGTGCCGACGCAGAGCCGTAGGCATGGCACCCAGCGCGTGGCGACGACGTCTCGGGAGTTGAATTGGATACCGGGTACAGGAGTTGCCGTCCCATGATCGAGGAATATCCTTCGTTTTCGCCACTGAGCCTGGACCAGCGGACGCTGCTGCACGCCCGCTTTCAGCGCCTGACAGAGGGCATGTCGGAACTGACCTTTGCCGGTCTCTACCTGTTCCGGGAGACCCATCACTACCGGATCGCCCGCGTGGGTGAGGACGTCCTCGTCGTGGTCGGTCAGGACGCGGAGCCGTTCTTCATTCTGCCGTTCGAGTTTCCTTCCCGGGACGTGCTGGAATTTCTCTTTGCGCACTACGGCAGCATGAAGGCAGTGATGCCGTCGCAGGCCCAGCGGCTTGCCGAGATGGGCCTACGGGTGTGGGAGGACCGGGACAACTTCGACTATCTCTACGCGCGGGACAAGATGGCCACGCTCGCGGGACGGCGGCTGCATCGCAAGAAGAACCTGGTGAATCTGTTCCTCCGCAACAACACCTGCACGGCCAAGCCCCTGCTGGAGGAGTACGCGGGTGACGCCCTGCAGATCCTCGACCGGTGGCACGAGCAGCAGGGCAGCGCGGGCGACTACGCGGCGGCCCGGGAAGCCATCGAGAAGATGGAGGCTCTCCAGTTGTGCGGCGGGATCTTCTACGTGGGCGCGGAGCCGATCGCCTACACTCTGGGTGAAGAGCTGGCCCAGGGTCGCATGTTTGTCGTTCACTTCGAGAAGGCCGTCCGCCGGAAGCAGTACACCGGGGTCTACCAGCACGTGAACCGGGTCTTCGCGGCGGTCTTGCCGGAGAAATACGAGCTGATCAATCGCGAACAGGATCTCGGCGACCCCGGCCTGCGGCAGGCCAAGGAGAGCTATCGGCCGGTGGGTTTCGTCAAGAAGTACCGTGCGGCCAAGCCCTAGTACCCCGCCCATTCCAAGACGGTGGGGTCCGGGTGGCAGCGGCAAGCGTCAGCTTGCCGATGGTTGGCCCGTCCGCCATCGGCAAGGCCTCCGCAAAGCCTGCGGCCTTGCCGCTGCCACCCATCATTTTAGTCTGGACGGAGTACGCGAGGATTGTCGGGGGTGGAGCGGTGACGCGACTCGTCACGTCCGATGTCGGCCGTCCTGCGCAACCGCCTGCCACGGCACGACCCGTATGGGCTCAGTCACGGAACCGGTACTCGTACATCGCGCCGCCGACGTCCCGGGCGGCGGCGACGATCTCCGGATAGGGCCGGTCGCAGATATCGACGAAGCCGATCTGGTAGTTTTCGCCGTCGCCCCGTCCGGTCGTGGCCTGGTCGACGTATTGGAACCAGTGTGTCCCCACGAGGTACGGATTCCGCAGGGCGCCGCGCACGTAGACCGCGTACTTGTCGGCCCGGTCCTGTTGGCTCTCGGTCCGGCGCAGACCGGTGTGGAACATGCCGCGGTCGAGGGCGCCGAAGTGAAATTCGCCGATGATGACCGGCATATCGATGCCGTCCGGCAGCCGGGTGTCTTCCACACTGTAGCTGTAGCGGTTGTAGCTGACCACGTCACAGAACTTCGTGGCGGCCCGGGCCGCCCGGTCGTTGACCCAGGCGAACCGGCAGCCCAGGTAGAGCTGCTCGGGGGCGATCCGCTTGAGCTCGCGGCGGATCGTGCTGAAATACCGCTCGGCCGTCCGGGTATAGAAGGCTTCCAGGTCCGGTCGCGCCTTGGCCTTATCGGGAGCGGTCCGGCTCTGGAGCAGGGCCTCCCACGAGGCGTGACTGGTGCCCCACGCCTGATTGAGGTCCTCGATCGTCTCATACTTGGCCACCAGGTCGTCGACAAAGGCAATCTTTGCCGCCTGGTTGGCGGGTGAGATCAGCGTGGCCAGCGCCAGTGACGTGTCGTCGCCCCAGGCCAGCTCGTTGTGAACGAAGTACCCGATGCACCACGGGTCGCCGGCGGTCAGGCCTTTCTCCGGCTCAAGCCGTTGCCGCAGCCTGGTCTCGAAGTCCGCGTCGAAGACGTCGTGGAACTTGCCCCAGTAGCCTTCCGACCCCTCCAGTTTCTTGGAGTCGAAGGAGATCGTGGCTGCGTACGGCGTCAGACGGGACAGGTAAATCTGCGCGTCGGACCAGTTGGCGATCGTGTTGATCGCCCAGCTTTCGAACCGCCGGTGCGTCGTGTCGGCGAAGACCTGCTCGAAGTCTTCCCCGTACTTGCGTCGCAGGTTGGCGCGGGTGAAGTCATAGGTCCGGTAGGGCGAGTGGGTCTGGTAGTAGCCGTGCGGCGCCCAGGCGCCCTCGCCGTAGAAGGCCAAGGGCGAGCCCGGCTCGGGCAGCGCGCGGAAGTAGCGCTCGCGATCTGTGATCGGCGTGGCGTTGGTAGCGCGGACGCAGTCGATGCCGTGGGACCAGAACAGCCGGCCCGCCGGGTCCACGAGCCACCACTTGCGTCCGTGCTTCTGGACGCGGAACATGCCCGTGGCTTTGAGCCGGGGGCCGTCCGCCCAGCCGCCGTACTTGTTCCAGCTCTTCGGCTTGGCATGGGCCTTCAGGTCCCGATCCTCCCGCTGCACCTGCGCGGTCAGTTCTTCCAGGGAATGCGTCTTGCCCGACCAGTCCCGGTGGATGAACTGCCCGAACTCATCGATGAACGGCAAAAACGTCGAGGCCTCGAGCACCTGCACCTGTCCGACGGCTCGGATATTGTCAATCTCGACGGCGTGATCCTGCGCCGACTTTCCCACAAAGATCACCAATTGTGTGACATTGGCCGTGTCGATCTTGCCCGCGTGGACGGGATTGGCTCTCATGCCGACGAGGTCCACCGGCGCACTGAGCTTCCAGGGCACGGGGAAGAGACGTACCGTCAGCGTCTGGACCGCCCCCGGTTCGATCGAAACCTGGTCGGTGACGCAATGGTCCGCGCCATTGGCCCCGGGATTGTCGACGCGACAGTGTACCGTCACCTGCTCGGCGCCCCGGTTCGTGACCTCCAACGCGATGTACTCGCGGGCCGACAAATCCCACTTTCCTGCCGGCGCCTTGAGGGTGACTCCCGGCCAGGAGCCGGCGTGACCGGTCTCGATCCGGAGCGCCCCTCCGGCCGTGACGGTCACGGTGGCGTCGGTGATGGGGACGGTACGAACGTCGAATCCCGGCGCGAAGTCAAACAGGGTCGTCGGCCGGCCCTCGTACGGCCCGCCGACGGTCCCACCTCCCGCCGGCGCGGCCTGCACGGGCCCACCGCCGGCGGCCGTGGCCAGGACCGTGAACACGATCATGCGCAGCATTGTCACGTGATCTCCTTTCCCTGGTTTCTTCTCCGTGGCTGCCGGAACCGGACCCAGCGGCGACGGGCGCGCGCGTCCGCGCGGGACAGCCCGATGACGGAGCCGCCGTGCCGCTCGCCCACGCCGCCGCGCATGTCGATTGTCCCCCCCGCGAGTGTTCCTGTCAACGTCCTGCCGTCACGCCGCAGTTTTCCTGTCCCGCGGTGGGAATTTTCTTTGACAACGTGACATGGCGTGGGTATCATGGGGTGCCTGTCAAGGAGTATACTTTCCTCCCTCGAAGCATACCCCTGAACATCAGTAGAGGGCAGCGCGCAGTACGGATCCGGTGGGTCCAAGGAGATGATGACGTGGCACGAGGTGTAGTGAAGTGGTTCAATGAGAAGAAGGGCTTTGGCTTTATCACGCCGGACGACGGAGGGGAGGACTTGTTCGTCCATCATTCAAAGATCGCCGGGAACGGATTCAAGTCGCTGCAGGACGGGCAGGCGGTCGAGTTCACGCCGGCCCCGGGCCGAAAGGGTTTGGAGGCAACGAACGTCAAGCCCTGCTGAGGCGGTGGCAGGGATCGCTGGAAGGAAAAAGGCCCCGCGCAGTCCCGGCGGGGCCTTGGTTTTTCAGCAGGCATTACCAGTCTTTTTCGTCATCGAAGTCCTCGTCCTCATCCTCGAGGTCTTCGTCTTCTTCCTCTTCCTCCTCGTCTTCTTCGTCGTCAAATTCGTCTTCGTCCTCATCCTCGAGGTCTTCGTCCTCGTCCTCGATCTCCTCCTCTTCTTCGTAGTCGAACTCTTCATCGAGCGGCTCACACGTGCAGTTGCTGGGCTTCTCTCCGCAAGAGGAGCAGACGCCGTCCTCCACCGGTGCGCCGCACGAGTTGCAGGGGGTGCATCCACATGAATCACACATTGGTACTACCTCGAAAGAGTCTTGAAGTCATTCTCGAACCGACAGGCCCACGCCGAGCCCGTCCCCAAATGCCGGACTCATCGTATGCTGGCGTTTACGAAAAGCAATACCCTTTGTGCAAAAATTTTTCACAAGATTTTCCGGGTGTTCCGTTGGGCAGGAACCTGCCTCCGGACGGGCGCGCGCGGCGCGCCGAACCGGGTCCCGGCCCGGCGATGAGCACCGGTTACGGCACGGTTTGGGCGGTCAGGGCAGGGGGGGCGAGCCGGGGACTGGAGATGCCGACGGTCGAGTCGAGCAGCGTGCTGTCGCCCGGGTTTCTGCGGATGTGCAGACTGCCGATTCGCAGGACGGCCTCGGGAGTCTGGAGATCCCCGAGAAAGTCGACCAACTGCTTCCAGGACACGTCGCGCAGCTCGACCGTGACCATGACTTCGGTGTAGTCCGGCTGGGGGGGCGCGGTGCTCTGCTCCAGGCTGGCCTGCCGGGTCAGCCGGTGTCGCTCGAGCACGGATTCGAGGAACGGCAACAACGGGAAATCCGCCGGCTGTTCCGCGATTTTCGTTCGCAGATCAACGAACTCGTGCCGGAGGGCCGCATAGCGGACGCTGGTGGCTTCGAGCTCGTTGAGCTCGGCCTGTTTCTCGGGGATGATACGTGCCAGCGTGCGAATGCGGTGGCGCGCCGGTTGGAGGGCCAAGGCGTACGAGGCCCAGACGGCCACGGCGGTGAGCAAGCCGATCAGAAGCCAGCGCTCTCGGGGCGTGATCTGCATCATTAGGCCTTATCCTTGTCAGCGGACAGCGAGATGGTGAACTGGACTCTGCCGGACTGTGCGTCGTTCTTCGTGCTGGGAGCATCCACGACTCGCAGTCCCGGGATGGTCCCCAGCAGGCGCTGCCATTCGGTGAGCGTGGTGAAGGAATCGCAGGTTCCCATGATCCGGACGGAGTTCGCGGCGATCAGCACGTCCTGGAGCTGCAGGTCGCCGGTGGCGGGGATCCGAGCGCCGAGAGCATACAGGATCTCGAGCGGGGCCGAACGCCGGGAGTGAAGGCCGGTCAGGAGCTCGCACTCCTGGCGGCACGCGGCGAGCCTCTGGCGGAGTTGGGCGGCCGGGTCGACAATGACGGTCTCTTCCGGCACAGCCTGACGAAAGACCTCTTCCGTCTGTTTCTTGAGACGTGCGTAGTCCGCCTCCAGGGCGGACAACTGCACGAAGAGGCCCACGCCCCAGATCAGCGCGGCGGCGGCGGCCAGACCGCCGCAGATCCCCAGTTCTCGGGTGAGCCGCCGTCCGGGCTTCGTCCGCGCCTGGTACGCGGACAGAAAATCGGTGTGCTCGGCCGCCCGCGGCTGGAGGACCCGCAGCGCGAGTCCCGCGGCCACGGACAACGGAAGGTCCGGATTCGTCTCGGACCGGGCCACGCGGGCCCAGGGATCGACCGGGATGACCTGCCCGGCAGTCTTGTCCTCAAGCGCGGACGCCAACGCCGCCTTCGCCGGCGGCCCGGCGAACAGGAACAGACGCAGGCCCGCGTCCGGATCGTTGCCGAACAACCGCTTCCAGGTGATCTCGATCTCCTGGGCGACGATGTCGGCTGTCTGCCGCGCAAACGTGTGCACGTCCTGCCGGTCGGCGGAGAAGATCGGGATATTCCGCACCTGCAGGAGAGTCCCCTCGTGCAGCACCGCCAGGCTGAGTGTCGCCTCGTCCACATACACCACCACGGCCAATCCCTTACCCGCTTCGGGGTGATTGACCGTCAGCGTGGCCTGCAGGGCGGCGATCGGTGTATCGAGGCATACCGGCTTGATCCGGCCCTGGCTGAGCGACTGCACGCTCTCGCTCAGAGACTGGCGCGACGTGGCCGCGATGAGCATGGAGTGGCTGCCTTTTTCCATCGGCAGCACGGCACAGATTTGGGCGACGAGGTCGTCCGCGGGGATGGGAAAGCGATCGTGCAGGGCGGTCAGGTCGCCCGCTCGGATCCTCTCCAGGCCTTTGGCGTCCGTCTCGAGGTCCGCAAAGAAGAACGCGTGTTGGGGGAGCGAGACAGCCACGGCCGCCCGCCGATCGAAGCCGTGCCGGCTCGTCAGCGCATGCAAAATCGCCGACAGGGAGTCGGTGCTGCGGCGGGTCTGCATGGCAAAGGCCTTCTCCAGGCGGAAACCGTCCGCCGTGCGCAGGACCTGGGCGGCACACACGTGTGTTCGCCCGATGTCTATGCCGATGCAACGTTTGGGCATGCCTTGTCGTTCCTAACTCGAAACCGGGCTTCGGACTTCTACTCCCGATACTGGACAATATCGACCGTTCTGGCCTGCGGGTTTCTCTGCAACAGGGCCTCGATCGTGCATTTGTGCTCCCCGAAGCGTCCGTGCGACGTTATGCGATAGAAACGCTGGGCCGGCGTCAGCGTTACCAGGCCTTGGATGTCGCGGCAAATGCCGTCGGTCATGCCCGGGATGCTGCGCAACTGCGCCAACGTCGTGAACGGTCGGAGCTCGCGCTGACGAAGGATCATCTCGGCCAGGGCGGGATCGATTTGTTCCGAGAGTGACTCGAGGATCATCCGGGGTGCGGCGTTGAGGTCGATCTGGCCGTCGCCGACGCAGGTCAGAAACGGACGCAGACGGGCGAGGTTCTCGAGCGTCATCCCTTTGACGTAAAGGAGCTCGTCCACGGCATCGAGTGGCCCGTTCCGGCAGGCATAGGGGGGCGTGCACGTCTGGTAGTAGTCGTTTTCCGCACCGGTGTTGTCACGCTGAACGAAGTCGAGGATGGTTACCTCGTCGTCGTCGTCGACCCAGTCGATCAGGGCCGGCACGACGCCGTAACCGATGGGCGGCAGGTCCCGGTGGCGGCGATTGACCAGATCGATCAGACGCAGGAACTGGTCGATGCGCCTCCGCGCCAGCCGGTCGTCCGGCACTTGGAGCCGGTTGACGTTCAGCAGACCGTTCTCGGGGGTAATCGTCACGGCGCAATTGGCATCTCCCACCGGCAGCGTGATCCGGGAGGTCGGCGGTTGGCCTGCCCAGCGGTCGGACCCGGGGCTGTTGGCGTCGCGGACGACCGCCAAGGCGACCTGCAGTCCACCCCAGGCGGCATTCCGCGCCTGTTCGGTTCGGTGGAAGCTCTCGGTCTTGGCCAGGCTGATTCGTGCCGTCTGGTTGAAGCCGAACAGCAGCGCCGACAGCGCCAGGACCGCGGCCAGCACCACGACCAGAATGAACCCGTCCTGTCGATGCTGAAGGTGGACTTCTGCAAAACGGACGTTGGGCCTGCTTTGGGAAGGGAAGATCGATTTCATGATCTTTCCTTCCCAAACCCCAGGTAACTGATAGAGCCGCCGTTCAAGCCATTATACCAGGAAATCGTGAAACCGATTTCCTGGTACAATACAGGCCCAACGTCCGTTTTGCCGAAGTCCACTGGCAGCGCACGCTGTATCATGGCTGTGCCGCTCCGACAACCGATGCTCGCTGCGGCGGAGCATACCGGCACCCGATCGGTATGGCGGTGCCGAACTCATGTTCCCGGCCGCGCTCGTCGCGGACAGTGAAGCCGATCCTGACGGCCCGGGGCAGGCGCCCGCGCTCCGTACCGTCCCAGGCAGGCCGCCACCGCTGGCCGTCGTAGCAGTGGACTTGCACGCTCCGGACGCCTCGGAGAATTGTCCGACCCTCTCTGGTCTCGGGTAAGCCGGCGAGACGCACCGAGGGCTCAGTGGCGAGCGACAGCGTCCCGCTCCGGGCATCGTACCGGTACAGAACATGTGTGGGAGCGGCGGCGGTATTCGCTCCTGTTCCCAAGCCGCCGGTGGTAAGAAAGGACAAGATTCGGCCGTCCGCGTCCTGCGGGTCGGCCCGAAAGGCCGGAGCCGGGATGGGGACCGGGCCGCTCGACGCGGACGGTCCAGACGAGCCGGTCGCGGTGGTCGGCACGTAGGCACAGCGGAGTTGGCGACCAAGCAGACGTAGCACGAGGCAGGCCCGTTCCAGGGAGGCCGCGCGGTTGTCGTGGAATTGGACACAACGACTCGCGGCCGCGTAGCTACCGTAGACGATCGCCATGATGACGCTCACCAGCGTCAGAGTCACGAGCATCTCGACCAGCGTGAAGCCGGTAGACAGTTCACACTTGTCAGTTGACAGCGGGCGCGCACGGGCCGGCGGCCGGCTGTGAACTGGGAGCTGTGAACGGACTGGTTGTTTCCTACACGCCACGGATCGTATCCTCTGCCTGGTACGTGGTCAGGCGGATGTGTTTCGCCCCGGGGCCGGTCCGCCACGTGACGTCGACCGAGATCTCCCGCAACCGGCTGCGGCCGGCGGCCGGGCGGCAGGCGGTGGGCAGCGGGGTATCCAGCACCTGTGTTTGCCAGGCGAAGTCCGTGCCTTCGACGACCCCCGCCGAGACGCCCGTTGCCAGACGGTCACGACCGACGACCTCCGCCATCTTCTCCTGGGCGAGCAAGAGCGCCTGCGTCATCACCCGTGCCTGGTCGGCCGTCCGCATACTGAGCACCTGAAGCTGCAGCAAGGCCAGCAGGGCGGTGGCCGCGATCGCCAGGGCCGCCACCACCTCGATCAGCGTGAAACCGGCGCGGTTTGATGGATGAGCGCCAAGTCTGTCATTCTGAGGCGAAGCCGAACAATCTGGGCTTTTGAACAGAAGTTGCTCTGGCTCGCAGCCCAGATCCTTCGCTGTGCTCGGGATGACAAGGGCATCGCACGCATCTGTCCGAATCCGCATTCTCACCCTTCCAGGTTCCAGCTTCCGATGTCCGCATCGTCGTCGGTCCCGCCCTGTTCGCCGTCTTTGCCGTAGGAGAGCAGGTCATAATCCTTGCTGCGGACGCCGGGACTGATATAGACATAGCGGTTGCCCCAGGGGTCCGACGGCACACGCTCGATATAGCCGTCCTTGCCATAACCGCGGATTCCGGGGTTGGTCACGAGCGTCTGCAGACCCTCCGCACTGGTGGGGAAGCGGCCGGTATCGGTCTTGAACATCGCCAGGGCCGACTGAATGGCGCGGATGTCCACCTTCGCCTTCGTCCGGCGGGCCTGCTCGGGCTTGTCCAGGATCTTGGGCATCACCACCGTAGCCAACAGGCCCAGGATGACCACGACGATCATCAGCTCGATCAGCGTAAAGCCCTTGGGCAGGACGGATTGGTGGTTGCTGATGGATGATTTGCGCATAGCCGGTAATCCTCTCAATTAAAGGGCTTGATTGATCTCAAAGATCGGCAACAGGATCGCCAGCACGATGAAGGCGACGATCGCTCCCATGGCCAGGAGGATCACCGGCTCCAGCAGGGACGTCAGCGCGCGGACCGAGGTCTCCACCTCGGCGTCGTACATCTCGGCGATGTCGAGCAGGCCGTCCTCGATGTTGCCGGACATCTGGCCGGTGGCGATCAGGTGGTAGACGACCGGTGGGAACAGGCCGGTGGTCCGAATGGCGTCGGCGATGTTGTCGCCCTTGTGAACCGCTTCTTTGACATCGCGCATCGCCTGGGCGATCAGGCTGTTCTGGACCACCCGCTGGGCGATCTCCATGGCGGTGATGACCGGCAGTCCGCTTTTCATCAAGGCGCCCAGGGTCCGGGTTAGCCGCGCCAGCTCCAGCCGCAGCAGCAGCGCGCCGAACAGGGGCAGGCGCAGGACGATGCGGTCCAGGCGGGCCTTGCTTTCCTGGTTCTTGTGAAGAGCCGCCACGGCGACAATGCCGGCGCACAGGCCGCCGATGATGAACACCAGATAGGTCCGCGTAAAGGCGCTGAGGGCGATCAGGAAGCGGGTGGGCCAGGGCAGTTCCTGGTTCATCTCCACAAACAGCCGCGTGATGCCGGGAACGACGTAGGCGATCAGGAACAGGACCACGCCGGTGGCGACGAAGGCCATCATGGCGGGGTAGGCCAGGGCGGCCTTGACCTTGTCCGTGAGCTGCACGCGTTTCTCCAGGATCTCAGCGATGCGGGTCAGCACCTCTTCCAGAGCCCCGCTGCTTTCGCCTGCATGAACCATGCTGACGAACAGCGGCGAGAACAGGCCGGGATGGGCACGAAGAGCCTCGGCCAGGCTGCCGCCTTCGTTCACGTTGTCCCGAACCTCCTCGATCACCGTGGCGAGAGGCCGTTTGGGCCGGTCCCGGGACTGTCCCGCCACGGCCGCCGCGGACTGCAACTGCTCGGTCAGGGCGGTCAGCGCCGGGACCAGGGGCATGCCGGCGTGGAGCAGCGTGGCCAGTTGTCGGGTCATCCGGCAGAGTTCCTTGGTGCCGATCCGGCAGGCCGACGATTTCGGAGTTCGCATTCCGGATTTTGGATCCGCCTCGAGCGTCTCCTCCAATCCGCCCTCTGCCGTCCGCCACCCGAAATCGGACGTCTCCGGCGGCGCATCCAGGGCCTTCCGTAATGATGGCTCGAGCCTGGGCATTGTCAACTCGCCTCCTGGCCGATCTGAACACTGTCTTGCGTCACGCGATAGACCTCCGCGAGGGTGGTCGTCCCCGCCAAAGCCCGGCGCAGGCCGTCCTGACGGAGCGTCGCCATGCCTTTCTCGACCGCCGCCTGCTTGATCAGGTGGGATTCCTGACGTCCCACGATCATCGGGCGGATGCGGTCGTCGATGAGCAGCAGCTCGAAGATGCCGGTCCGGCCCAGGTAGCCGGTCTGGAGGCACTTGTCGCAGCCGGCGCCGTGGTGGAGCTTGACCGGGCCCCGGAACAGCTGCTGCAGCTCCGCCCAGGACACGGCCCCGTCCTCGGGGTGGTACGGTTGCCTGCAGTCGGGACAGATCGTGCGCACGAGCCGCTGCGCCATGACGGCAACGACGGTCGAGGAGATCAGGTAGGGTTCGATGCCCATGTCGATCAGACGCGTGACGGCCGAGGCGGCGTCGTTGGTGTGCAGGGTGCTGAGCACCAGGTGCCCGGTGAGCGAAGCCTGGATGGCGATTTCCGCGGTCTCGCGGTCGCGAATCTCACCGACCATGATGATGTCGGGGTCCTGCCGCAGGATGTGCCGCAGGCAGTTGGCGAAGGTCAGGTCGATTTTGGGCCGGACCTGCATCTGGCCGATGCCGGCCAACTGGTACTCGACCGGGTCTTCCACGGTCAGGATGTTCCGCTCCTGGCGGTTGAGCTCGTTCAATGCGGCATAGAGGGTCGTCGTCTTGCCGCTGCCGGTCGGGCCCGTGATCAGGATGATTCCGTGCGAGATCCCGATCAGGCTGCGAAACGTCTTGAGCAGTTGGGGCCCGAAGCCCACTTCCTCCAGCTTGAGCTCTCCCCGGCCCCGGTCCAGCAGACGCAGTACGACGCGCTCGCCGCCGGCGGTCGGGATCACGGAGACGCGGATATCGACGAGCTCATCGCCGATGCTCACGCGACTTTGACCATCCTGCGGCAGCCGGTGCTCGGCGATGTTGAGGTTCGCCATGACCTTGAGCCGCGACAGGACCGGAGCCACCTGATTCTTCGGCAGGGTCAGGATGTTGCGGAGGACACCGTCCACGCGGAAGCGGATCTTGACCTCGTCCTCGTAGGGCTCGATGTGGATATCGCTCGCCCGGCTGTGGACCGCGTGAAAGAGGACCTTGTTGACCAGCTTGATCGCCGGGGCCTTCTCCGCAATGTTGAGCAGGTCTTCAGCGTGGGTCTGGACGGTGCTGGCCAGGTCGAGCGTGCCGGTCTCCTGGGAGGGACGCTCCGGGGCATCCGGGGTCAGGTAGTTCGCCTCTTCCGTCGGGCTCAGGTAATAGCACCGGCTGATAGCCTGCTCGATCTCGGGAGCGGGACAGACGATCCGCTGGCAGGGCCGGCCCAGGATGCCGACGATCGCGTCGTAGGCCTGGACGTTCAGCGGGTCCGCCAAGGCGACCGCGGGCTCGTCCCGGTCCAGCAGGATCGGGATGGCCCGCTGCTTCTTGAGGAACTCCAGCGGCAGACGCCGCATCAGCTCGGAGCTCAACTGCTCCGGGGCGATCCGCGTCAACTGCCGACTTTCCGTTCGTGGCGCCAACATCACCTGTGTGCCTCGCGTGCTGCGTCCATTTGCTCTTTCTTCTGGTCCGTCATCTCGGCGAGATCCTCCTGGCTCGAGAGCACCCGCGGGGTGATGAACAGCAGAAGATTGGTTTTCTGCAGGTGATCGCTCTGCGTGCGGAAGAGCGCCCCCAGCAGCGGAATGTCGCCCAGGAGCGGCACCTTTCGGACGGTCTTGACCGTGTCGTCGCGGATGAGGCCGCCGATGACGACCGTCGCGCCGCTGCTCATGGTGACAACCGTGTCGGCGGTGCGCTTGGCCGTGGTGGGGGTCTCCAGGGACAGATTCGTGACGTCCTCGATCAGCTTGGTGAATTCGCTCTTGATCTCCAGGCGGATCATGCCGCCCTGGCTGGCGTGTGGCGTAATGTCGAGCGTGATGCCCACGTCCTTGTATTCGAAGCTCTTGATCACCGTCGGGGTGACCGGATCTGTCGTTTCCGTGATCCGCGACTGGGTCACAAAGGCACGGTTTTCGCCCACGACGATCTTGGCCTTGCGGTGGTTGGAGGCCAGGATGTGCGGCGTCGAGAGGATGTTGACGCCGGATTGCCGCTCCATCGCTTCGAGGATCGCCCCGATCCGGAGACTGTCTCCCTGCATCCGCCAGGCGCCCACGGAGAGCCCCTCCGCGGTCCCGGTCAGGAAGTTGACCCGGGGGCCGAAGTTGGTGGCTGCGAAGCCGCGCACGCCGTCGGAGACCGCCTCGTCGAGAGTGGCCCAGTCCACGCCGATATTCCGCAGCGACTCCTCGCTGACTTCCAGGATCAGCATCTCGACCAGCACCTGCTCGCGCACGATGTCGAGCTTCTCGATGATCCGGGCGATCACCTCGAAGTCCGCCGGCGGCGCGACGATGACCAGGCCGTTGGTGCTCGGGTCGGCGGTAATCTGGATTTGCGGCGTCGGCTGGACCGCGCCGGCCAGCCGCATGCTCGTCAGGGCCCGCTCCAGCGAACGCGAGACTTCGTTGGCGTCGCCGTTCTTGAGGTAGACCACGTGTACGTTGTCCACGCCCGCCGGACGCTCGATGTCGAGCTGGCGCACCAGC
The DNA here is from genome assembly GCA_025459125.1 of Planctomycetota bacterium. Taxonomy (GTDB): domain Bacteria; phylum Planctomycetota; class Phycisphaerae; order Sedimentisphaerales; family Anaerobacaceae; genus PLanc-01. The sequence continues at coordinate 20,481 of JALORE010000011.1, forward strand.
CCGGCAATCGTCTCCGCATCCTGCTCGGCGGCGATGACGATGAGGGAATTGGTTCGCTCGTCCGGCAGGACCCGGGAGCCGTCGCCCGGAGTGGGAACGGCTCGGGGCCGGCCCGTCGGCGCGCCCGGAGCCTGGCTCTTCTCCAGGATCCGCAGGATCTGTTCGCTCAGCACCTGGGCCGAAGCGTGGGCCAGCGGAAACAGCAGGACCTTCTCCTTGGAGCCTTCCACGTCGAGCGTCTGAATGACCCGGGCGATGTGGTTGAGATTGGCCGAGGTGTCGGTAATCACCAGGGAATTCGTGCGGGGATAGACCGCCATCTGAGCCCCGGTCGACAAGATCGGCTGGACGATCTCGCTGATCTCGGCCGCCTCGGCGTACTTCAACGGCAGGATCTGCCGGACGATCGTGTCGGTCTTGGGAATGTCCGCGGGATCGGCGCCGACGCGGACCTGGGAGTGGGTCTTGGCGGCCTCGGCTTTGGGAACGACTTTGACCGCATTGTCCATCTCGACGGTCGCAAAGCCGTGCACGTCCAGAATGGACTGCAGGAACGGGTAGATCTCCCCGAGACGGATGGGAGTCGGCGACAGGACCGTCACGTTGCCCGCGACGCTGGCGTGGGGGATGAAGTTGATCCCGGTGATCTCGCCCACGGTCTTGAGCACGGTCCGGATCTCCACGTTGTCGAAGTTGATGGCGATCAGCTCATTGGGGTCGCCGACCGGCGCCTGCCGGCCTGGCGCGACGGCGGCCGCCTCCGGCTGAGGCGGCGTCATCTGGGGGGGCTCCTTGATGGGAGCTACCACAGGTTTGAGGTCCGGAACCGGTCTTGGGTTCTGCGGTTGGGGCGGGGCCTGCGGCTGCAACAGGGCCTGCGCTGGGGGGAGGGCCCGCGGAGCAGGCAAATCGACCGGGGTTATGGGTTCGGCCTTCGCCGCCCGGGGCTCCGGCGCCAGGGTCTCAATTCGTACCGGGTCGTCCGCGTCGGTTCGAACTGAGGGTGCCGGGGTTGCCGACACCGCTCTCGTTGGCTCCGCAGGCATGGGATCGCCCTTGATGGGACCATACCATCCATACGCCTGCGGCGTGCGGGCCTTGGGCGTATTGCCGTTGCTGCCGGTTGCGGTTGGTGAGGGAGCCGTACAGCCGGAGTAGGAGGCCAGGACGACGCCCAGCGTCAGAAGAAGCGCGGTCGTCGTGCGCTGCCTACAGCCAGACCCGGCATGATGATGGTCTCGGGGCCCTGTGATACGGTGCTGCCTTGTGTTCAAGGTGCCCTCCTATGTGTTACAGATCGAATGATAGTCCTTTGCTCTTACCGTCTCGCAGTAATTGAATATCGATGCGGGGTAGTGTCTTGGCCTTCATGAGCACCTGGAAGGCCCTTTGCTTGCTGGTCAGCTTCTGACCGTTGACGGTCTGAATGATGTCCCCATTCCTCAGGCCGAGTTTCTCGGCCATGGGAACCGCCTCCAAGCCGGTAATTCGCAGTCCCTCCGCGTGATCGTTCTTCACGTAAGGCTCGATGGTGACTTGGCGGAAGATTTCGGCGACATATCCTGCCCGGTCCGGCCGGGGCGCGTTGTTCGCCGGCACGGTGCCGGCTGCGGGGACGGTGCCATTAGGCTGCCGGTCCGGAGCCGGGGCGGTCTTGCCGGGGGTGGCTGTTCCGGAACTCAGCTTGAGAACCACCGGTTCGCCGTGATGCCGCAGCACCACCGCGTCGCGCCGGATCGTCTCGACGGTAGCGGCTGCCACGGTGTCGCCGATCCGGTACACGCCGGTTGCGTTGGTCTTGGCGTCCTGGATGAGCGCCCGCGAAGCGGTAGGCCCGCCCGCGACGGCGCCGACCAGCCGCAGGCCCAACGCCTCCGCCGATAGCAGGGTGTCGAGCGACTCGGACGCCGTTGTGCCCGCGCGCACGCCGCCTGCGTTGTCGGGTCCGGTGAAGAGATTCCTCTGGGCAATGGTGGTGTAATCGGATGGCACAAAGGAGTTGGCAGACGGGGCGGACTCCTCCCGGGGCCGCAGGTCGCCTGAGGCGGCGCTCGGGTCCAGGAAATCGCCTACGTGCAGGCGACGGGTTGCCACGTGGAAACCTGCGTACAGGAGTACGACCAGGAGCCCGATCTTCGCCGTCCACAGAATTCTCACGAGCCGTTTCTCTTCCATTGGCATTGTCCGTGATTCTTTGTACATGGCTTCACGCGTTTTATCGTCATGACCGGAGTGACACTTAATGCGGGCGAACCGGCAGGGCCGGAATCAGCCTGGATTGTTGCCGGCACTATCGACGAGCGCGTTTGACACCAACGCGAAAGGGACCGCGCGCCTCATGGACTCGGTCGTCCGTCACCCTGCTCAGAATGACGAGGGGGTGCACAGCATTCTCGGAACGCGTGTTATCGGCCTTCGGGTGTTGCCACCGGCCTGCCGGCGCGGTGCCGCCGGCCCGGTGGGAGCGGAGCGCGGCGCTTCCGAGCGCTACGCGGGAACCAACATCATGGCCATGACCGCATAAGAGATGTTCGCAAGGCCGTGGAAGAGGATGGGAGCCAGCAGCGAGCCGGTTCGTAGGAACAGCCAGGCGAGGACAAGGCCCGGCAGGAATGTGAAGATGCTGGTTATCTGACCTTGCACCACGATATGGGCCAGGGCAAAGACTGTGGCGGAGATGAGAAGAGCGGTCAGGCACCGCAGACCTCGCCCGCCGGTCAAGACCGGGGACGACACGAGCGCGGACGGCGAATTTGCGTCGAGCGCCGGATGCACTCGGGCGTCGGGAATCCGCACGCCCCATTGGGAAAGGAATCTCATCGTATTGGCTTGGACGTATCCTCGGAAGAAGATCTCCTCGGCAACCGCGACGTAGAGGAACTGGTACAACAGCCAGGCGAACCAGCTTTGCCCGGAAGGGATCGTTGGCTGCAAGGGTACGGGCAGGCTCAGCCGCATCAGGACCCATAGGCCCAGGAAGACGATGGGAAACGTACAGACGCATGTTTTGCCGACGGTTCGTATCGCGTGGCCGGCGTGCTGAAGGTCGAGCCCCATCCGGGGGAATTCTCTTTTCCCGATCCAGGCGGGCACCAGGGCCGCAAGGACCAGCACGCTCGGGATCGCCAACCCTTGAACATAGGGGGAGCTGTTCGCATGCAGGAGTCTGACGACCACTAACGCCGCTACGGTCACCAGGATCGTCTCGAGCGCGGCCCCCATAGAATTCCTCGACAACCAGGGACGTGGACAAACGATTTGTCCCTGCCCAAAACGTACCAACAAAACCTCCCTGGGTCAAATGGATTTGTTTCACCGCCGCGCCTGCCGGTCACCGGCGAGCGCCCCCACGCCAGAGGGCTTCTGCGGACGCACTCAGCGGGCGCGGCCTCGCCCCTGCGTGGGACGACGACCGGATAACCTTCGACCCGCGGCGGAGTTCGTCGCCGAACCGGTTCGGTATCGGAGGCTGTGAAGACGAGAATGCAGGGCTTCCCTTCCTGCACGCCGAGCGCCGCGGCCACGACAACGCAAATGGACATCCACTCGTCCGTGTGTTCCTGCAGGACTGCCGCAATTGTCTTACCGGCCATGCGTGGTTCGGGCTCCAAGTTCGCGGGGCTGCTCGTGCAGCTGCAGACCACACACATCAGGGCGATGCTGACGGTCCGGCAAACCGACCATATCCGCATACGGTTTGCCGCGCCATGGCATCCACTCCGGAACATCCTGGATGAAGCTCTCACCGGTCTATTCTGCCGGCGCATCCTGCTACGGTTCTCCATCGATCGTAACGCCGAAACGGGTCAACACCGGGTCGATCAGATTGGCAATTGTATGATAGTCCCTGCCGGCGAACAGCAGGCCTGCCGGGCGGTTCCCATCCTCGGTTACGATGAGAGAGCCGAAATCTCCACCCGCACTGAAGGTCTTCGGCATTACCACGATCTGGTTGACGAATCGCGCCGTGCCGGAGTCATAGCCCATGTTGACCGTCGCGTTGACGGCATAGACGAGTCCGTGGGTCAGACCCGTGGTTCGTCCGTGCTTCATGACGGCCAGGCCCAGGGTGGATGCCGTCGGTGTGCGGCTGGGGATCCCATAGCTTCCCTCCGGCGTGGTCCGGTTCAGGGTGGCGGCGGTGCACAGCGCCAGGGCGGCATCGATCGTATTGCTGGCCCAACGGGAAAAGACGATGGACTGGAATTCCGCGAGGGTGCCGATCGCGTCGCACGGGTCCTGACCGCCCTCGTAGGAATCGGGCTGCAGGACACTATCCCCGAGAGAGGCCTGGTTCTCATGGGCATAGACATGATTGAAGGATCAGGCGAAGAAGTCTTTGCGCCGGCGCAACTCAGCAAAAACCTCCAAGGGATCTGCGCCGGCCATGCTCAGGGCGGCCTGGACCTGGGGGGTATCGCTCTGCAGGAAGATGTTCGTCGCGCTTTCCTGTGCGATCGTAGAGGGGACGGTCAGACGCCGGTATTCGACCGCCTTCTGCACTTCGGCCAGACGCTCCCGGAACCGGCGGTTGGCGGGATCGACATGGACGGCAAATTCGTAGTTCTCCAGCGTATAGTCGTGGCCGCAGTAGACCGAGGTGTCGGGCGGCAGGCCGGCGAGCCGCTGCAGGGACTTCCACAACGCGGCCGCCTCGCCTTCCAGCACGCGGCCGCAGCCGCCGACGAAAAGGGTATCGCCCGTGTAGACCAGACCCCGCGCCCCGTTTTGTGGCGGGACGTAGTAGCAGACCGACGAGCGCGTGTGGCCCGGGGTTGCCAGCACCCGGACCGTGGTTGTGCCGAGGGTCAGGACATCGCCGTCCGCGACGGTGCGATCGGAGCCGAGGATGAGCGAACGATCGACGCCGATCATCTCGCACGGCGTCTGGGCGCGGAGATCCGCCGCTCCGGCCATGTGGTCCCAATGGTGGTGCGTAACGAGGATGGCTGCCAGGGACAGATCGTGCTGCCGCAGAGCCCGGAGCACCGTTGGAGCGTCGCCCGGGTCTACGACGAAGGCGCGGCCGTCGCCGCAGGGGTGCAGATACATGAAGTTGTCGCCCGCACGAAGAGAGATGACCTGGGTCATGATGAGGTTCCTTCGCCGATGGTCTCGATGATCCTGCGGGCCTCCGCGCCGCCCACGATGCGTTCGAGACGCGTCCGGGTCCAGACGGCCTCGTCGTCAAACTCGACCTTGCGGTAGAACCGGTAGAGGCGCGCGTACCGCGCGGGGACGTCGAACCCGATGCTCCCGTGCAGCTGGCGCAGATCGACGGCGCACTCGTGCAAGGGACATGCATCGCTTGCCGCCAAGTGATTCGAGCCGTTGAAAACGCAGTGGAACCACAGGCAGTGCGCCAGGCCGAACATGTGGCCGGTCTCGTGCGCCAGCACTCTGCAGCTGCCGCGCAGCAGCGTGCGTGCGTGATCGGGACCGCGCGGCCCGCCGTGGAATGCCGGAGCGTAGCGCGCCAAGCTGTACACGCCGACGCGCTCGCGCAGGCTCGCCTGCCCAAACAGGAAGTTCCACGAGGCTTTCGGGTAGAGGTCCTCCATGGTGATGCCGAGCAGGCAGAAGGCATCATGGGGAATCCGTTTCTTCAGAGCCGCCAGAATGTCCGTCGTCAAAAGCTGGCGGTTCCTGGTCGAGGGGTTCTGACGCGCGGCAATGCCCTGGCCGCTGAGGCCGGCCGTCGGCAGGACACGCACCTCCAGAGCGAAATAGGCTGCCGCATACTCCCGCAGCAGGTCGAGGGCCGGGGCGGCGCCGGCGCGAAACTCGCCCAAGGGCAGGAGGTACAGGATGGTCCCGATCGCCCGCCGACTTTGTTCTCGGTCTGGTATCGCAAAGCTCATGGCACCCGCCACCATCGGCAGGAACAACCCCATGCCGACCCACCCCATCTTCATCCCGTATTCCTGAAACCTGCTCATGGCCCCTGAACCTATCAGCTTGGCCGGCGCACGTCAAGCATGGCACTATCGGCATACAGCGGCGGATTCGCCCGCATCATAGGGCGCGCATCCCCGCCCGCCTCTTGAGAGTCTCACGGTCGTTCGAGACACTGTGGTGCATCGTGCGAAGACGCACGATATCGGGGGCGAGCGGGGACGCGCGCCCTACGAGGACCGGAGTCGCCGAACAGACTCCCTTTTCTAATCGGCGAAGGTGGCGGGGAGGATCTTGCAGGCCAGATCGTTCGTGAAGGGCGGGACCGGCAATTGGAGAAGACCGCCCTCCAGGGCGAGAGTCTGTCGGCTGATGGACTCGCCTTCGTACGTGTCCCACCAGAGTACGGTGTAGTTGCCCGGATGGAGACCCTGGATCGTGACGGTGGCGGAATCGATCGGTTCCGGTGTCCGCTTCTGAACGACCCGATTCCACCACGTGGCTTGGCGGTTGACCAGCCACAGGCAGGCGCGATCGGTGCCCTGGCGTCCCAGCAGGCGCAGACGCGGCTCGGACGTCGTGGCGGTGGTCGGTTCCAGTCCGGCCGGCGCGACATTGGCCAGGAAGGCCGCCAGCGGCTGGTAGTGCCGGTAGGCATTCTGCTGGTCCAGGACCTCCCACCACCAGAACATCGCGGTACCCGAACTGCCGGCGAACGCCGAGGCCCACAGGCAGTTGTGGAAGTGCACGCCGTCGCGGTCCTGCTTCATGTAATCGTTCAGGCCCCATTTCGCGGTGGCCAGGCCGAACTCGCCGATGAGGGCCGGTTTGGCCGGGGCGTTGTCCCGGAGGAAACGCGTTTGGCGGACGATCGATTCGACCTCGTCCTGGAAATCATCGTCGTCCGGACGCATGTAGTGGTGGGTTTGTGCGATGTCGAGCTGTGGATGGCGGCAGTCCCGGGCGGAAGGGGCCCAGGTGCTGGTGGTCCGCAGATGGCCGTAGACGTCGACCGCCGCGAGGTAGTCGCCCACCTCGGCGTAGAACCGGTCCGTGGGTTTGCCGGGGTCCATTTCGTTCCAATATTCCCACGCGGCCACGCTGGTGGAATAGCCCCAGCGAGCCACGGCGTATCGCAGGAACTTCTTCGCATCCGCCACGGCCAGGCGATATTCGGGACTGTCCACTTTGGACAGGGCATTCATGTACAGGTCGCGCGTGATCGCGCAGAGCATGAGATAGATGCCATGGTGCTCGGCGGCCTCGACCAGCTGATCCAGCATGAAACAATCGAGCGGATTGTAATAGCCCCGGACCGGTCGATTGACATCCGCCTCCCAGAACAACTCGGCGCTGCCCCCGGCCTCCTGCAGTGACAGCGCATCGAGCCAGATGGTGCCCGGTCCGACGAGGCTGAAGGTGACCCGGCCCAGCCAGCGTTCGTTTTCGCCGGTCGTGAACTCGCGGCGGAACGTCTGCCAGTCGGGACTCCCCTCCCCGGCCGCGGGCTCCTCCCAACTGTTGCTGCCGACCTGCACGCGCAGAGCCTGGCAGCCCTCGGCCTTGAACTTCCCCGTGAACACGTAGAGCGTCCTGGGTCGCAGGCCGACCGGATGCGAAGGGGACGCAGTGATGGACGTCCCCTGATTGCCCTGGATGCGGATGCACCGGCGGGCCTGCGGATCGCCCGCGCTGCCCGGGATCGGGACCACGAGGGACTCCGTGGTCCAGGAACGCCGCCACGCGCTTTTCTGGGCCTCAAGGGCCAGGGCCCAATCCTGGCAGCAGGTCCAGACCCGCACGAAGTTCGCGCCATGGGCGGCGAGCTTGCCCAGGATCTGCTCGGCCCGGATCGGGGTGACATATTGCGTCTCACCGATGAAGGCCAGGTTCTGTCCGAGAGCGAAGAACGGCTCACCCTCCGAGAATTCGAGATAGCGGGGGTCCTTCGTGCCGGTACGGAGGAATCCTTTGCGCGACGACGCAACACAGGAGAACGTCACCGGCTTGGCCGTGACCTCACCTTGCCGATCGCGCAGCGAGGCGACGGCGGTATACGTGCCGATCTCGGTCGGCGCGAAGCGGGCCTGCCAGGACCCGACCTCGCGCGGATAATACCAGGCGGTGGTCCGCCCGCCTTGCGGGATATCCTGCCGCTCATAGTCCTGCCCGAAGAACGCCGGCAGCACGAGCGAGCGCCCGCTGGGACTCGTGATCCGCACGTTGAGCTCGACCTCGCAAGGATCGAACGCATTGGCGTACTGCCGGCCGACGTCGATCCGCATCTGGAGTTTCGCGTACTTGCCAACCTGCTCCCGGTCCGTGCTCAGGACGATTCCCTGCCCCGCGTGCATGCTCCCCACGCCCACCGCCCACACCAGGACAAACGCCGCCATGCCTCTGCGTAACATCATCCGCGGTTCCTCCCGACGATTGGGTCTCCCGTTCTTAGTTGACGATCGGTTGTTCAGGCGGCATAGAGTTGCCTGCGTTCCCAAAGAATGGTTCGGTAGATGTCGTTGAGTCGGATTCTATCGGGTCCAGCATGCTCCGGCAAGCGGGAAACGGCGCGAGGGTACATGACTGTTCTTGCCCGTCTGCCGCCAGCCAGTGCCGTTCGGAAGGTGCGTTTGTCGCTTTGCGGGTACCGATGGGGAGCTTGCCGCGTGGTTCTATACGTCTTTCGTTTCGGCAGAGACGCAAGCGGGAGAAAAGGGGACATTCTACTTACTCATCCTTCTCGTTATCGGGGCTGACGGAAAAAGCAGAATGTCCCCTTTTCCTGCCCTTGCGCGTCGAAGCAGAAACGGAGGGACTCGGCTCCTCCTCCGGGCGACACGATGATTCCCTTCAGTCCCAGGTTGCCATCAATCGTCATGCCCCGGCGGGCGGGCCGCAGCCGAGCATCCGGCGGTTGCTCCCCGTCGTCATCCAGTTGCCTGGACTCCCATCCCATGCTCGCCGCGATGTCCGCCAGTTCCGCGCGCAACCGGGCGATCTGGCCCAGGTCATTCAACCGCCCGCGATAATGGATCGTAATGCCCATGATTGTATCCGCCCCGCGCTTGGGATCCACGGTGACCGACAGTCCATCGCATGCTGACTACCCCGGCAAGCGGCATCTCCTGCGCTGGCCGGATTGGGCTTGCCTGTACGGACCCTGTGGATCATACTGATATGCGTGCCGGGTGACGGCGTAAGGGAAGGATGCATACCACGGGCTCAGTATTGAGGAGCTTCGAACGATGAACGATAGAGTTTCTTCCCGGCGGGAGTTGCTCAAAGAAACGGTGCTGGCGACGGGTTTGGCGGCGGTGCTGCCGAGCGTGGGGAGCGGCGCGGGTCCGAGCGCCCTGCACGTGGCGTGCAATCAGTATCCGTGGGGGACATTCTACGCACGGCAGAAGAAGGATTTCAACAAGCTGCTCGATGCGGGACTGGCCGAGGTGAAGGCCAGCGGCAATGACGGCTTCGAGCCGGGCGTTGGCGGGCTGCAACAGATCGAGCAGATGACGCCGCTGTTGAAGAAGCATGGACTCGAGATGTGGTCGCTCTACGTCAACAGCACGCTACACGAGGCCGGCCAGGCGGAAAAGAGTATCGAGGACGTCGTGGCCGCGGCGGGGAAGGCCCAGGCGTTTGGCACGCGGATCATTGTGACCAATCCCAGCCCGCTCCGCTGGGGCGGAGCGGAGAACAAGACGGATGAGCATCTCCAGGTGCAGGCGGCGGCCCTGGACAAGCTCGGCGCCCGGCTCAAGCAGATGGGGCTGGTGCTGGCCTACCACAATCACGACATGGAGCTGCGCTGTGCCGCCCGGGAGTTCCACCACATGATGGCCGGCACCGATCCGGCCCATGTCACTCTGTGCCTGGATGCCCATTGGATCTACCGGGGCTCGGGCAACTCGCAGGTGGCGTTGTTCGACGTTGTGAAGCTGTATGGCCCGCGCATCACCGAATTGCACCTGCGCCAATCGCAGAACGGCGTCTGGACGGAGGCCTTCGGGCCGGGCGACATCGACTATCCACGTCTGGCCGCCGGCCTGCTCCAGATCGGTGTCAAGCCCCTGCTGGTCCTGGAGCAGGCGGTCGAAGCGGGATCGCCGAACACCATGAACGCGGTCGGGGCCTTCCAAAAGAGCACCGCATACGCGCGGCAGGTGTTTGCGGATTTCGCGGCCTGAACCTCATGAGTCTTGATGGACAATCTCGGGGTTGGCCGCTCCCTGCGGTCCTCCTCGTAGGGCGAGCGTCCCCGCTCGCCTGAGACGTCGTGCGCGGACGCACGACCTACGAAGAGTGGTTGGCGAGGGCCTGACATTACTGAACTTGGGTGTCAGAACTCAGCAAGGTGGGCGTCGCAGAGGGATTTGCCGGACTTGACCGCCAGGCACGGGGGCGGGTATAAACCCGGATATGGAGAAGTACACGCCGGAAAGAGGAATTCGGGTCATGAGCCGGGACGAGGTCCGCCGGGTCGATGCCTGGGCGATCGAGGAGATCGGCGTGCCCGGCGTCGTGCTCATGGAGAACGCCGGCCGCAGTTGTGCGGAACTCATCCAACAGAAGTTGGCGCATCAGGCGGAGGCGCGTGTCTGCCTCTTCTGCGGAACGGGCAACAATGGCGGGGATGGTTTCGTTATCGCGCGGCACCTGCTCAATGCCGGTCTGCGGGCCAGAACGGTGCTCTGTGGCGCGCGGGAAAAGGTCCGCAGTGACGCCCGGATCAACCTGGAGATCCTGGAGCGGCTCGGCCATCCGGTCGAGCTGCTGGACCCGGGGACCGATCAGCCCGCTGTGCGCGTGCAGACCTTTGCCGGCGACGCGGATGTTGTGGTCGACGCTCTGTTCGGCACGGGCCTGCACGGCGAGGTGCAGCAGGAGCACCGCCGGTTGCTGGAGGCGATCGATGGTCTCGCGAAACCTGTCCTGGCGGTGGATATCCCCTCCGGTCTGGACTGCGATACCGGCCGGCCGCTCGGGGCCGCGGTCCGGGCCGCCTGGACAGTGACGTTCGTGGCGATGAAGAAGGGTTTTCTCGCCTGGCCCGAGGCCCGGCACTACACCGGGGAAGTCTACGTGGCCCCGATCGGAATCCAGCCTCGGCCGCAGCCCTGACAGAAGGCGGGCTCACGAGATCAGGACGTCCGCCCAGGCATAGTTCATGATCTCTCCGGTTACCCGGAAGTTGTAGGGTGGGCTGGGCTCACCATCTGGCTCGGGACGAATCGGGGCAACGAATGGTGGGCACAGCCCACCCTGCGAGCGTGCCGAGTCATCCCCGGAACGGCCTCTTCGTTTGGACTTGAGGGGCCCGGAGGCCGATCTGGACGGCGAAGTATGCTCAGGCCGGATGAGCCCAGAGGGGTTCTACCCGCGTAAACGCGGAACTCCGAACGGCTGCAGGCACCCGCGCAGGATCAGAGCGCGCCGGGTCGGCCCGTCTGGTTGGCGTAGCCGGTGAAGTAGAGGAACCGGTCGTAGTTGAAGATGGGGACGCAGAGCTTCTGAGCCTGCGCGCGAATCTGCTGATACCGCTCGTTCCGCGCCTTGGCGGCGTCGTATCTCTCCCGGGCGGTCGGGTCGGCTGTCTGGATCTCGACCGTAGGCTCGGCCGGCACCTTCGGCTCCGCGCCGAGGATGACGTAATCCGTCAGTGCTGTCACTTCGGTGGAAGACACGCCGCCCCACTTCTGAATCATCGCTTCGATCCGGGTCACCCCGTCGTAGTCCGGCCGGCCGTCGCCGTCGGTGTCGAAGTCGCCCACCACCACGAACTGATTCTGCTGGCTGGCATCCCAGATGAGGTTGGCAATGTGGTCGCCGACGGCGATGGGATTGCGGCGGTCGGACGACAACACGCGGGCCGTGGCCACCTTGCTGTCGATCGCGAAGATCTCCACCTGGGCCTTGGGCTTGCCGTCACGCGGGATCCCGGCGCTGCGGTCGTAGACGGAGAAGGTCAGGCCCTGATAGATGCGGTCTTCGGAACCCAGATTGATCCGGACGACGCCGGCCGGCTGATCCACGAGGATGACGGCGCCATCCGGCTGGAAGGCCGGGGCCTCTTTGTCCGGCGCGGGCCGGATGTCGCTGAGCTGGGTCAGGGCGCCCTGGAGCCTGCCGAGCGTCACGTTATGCTCCGCTTGCGTCTTGAGCAACTCGTCATTCAACTGCTTGGCGTTGGCCTGCGCTTTCGCGAGATCGCCCTGCAGGATACCGAGCTGCTGCTTGGTGCTCTGATCGTTCGTGGCGCTCAGCTGGGCGTATTGGCCTTTGATGGCGTTGACCTGTTGCTCGCAAGCGTTCACCCGGGCGGTCAGATCGTTCTTGGTCTTCTCCATATCCGCGACCGCATCGTCGAACCTCCCCTTGAGGGTGGCCAACGCCTGCTCGGTCGAGTTCCTCGCCTGGGTGACCTTGTCGAGCTCCGCCAGCAGATCGCGGATGACGTCCGTCAGGGCCACCTGGACCGGGGCGGCGGCATTGGGGTCCGCCGGACGGTTGGGGTCGGCTTTGGCGTTCGGGTCGACGGCGGTGGCCGCGGCCCCCGCCAGCGGGATGTAAGTGCGGGCGCGCTCGAACAGGGGCTGGATTGCCTGGCGGGTCTCCGTCAGTTTAACCTCGGCCGTGGTTGCTCGGACCGGCGTGCCCTTGACCAGCATGACCGCCTGGTCGAGGTGCTCGACCACGGTCCCGAGATTGCTCTTGCCGGGCAAGCGCGCGCCGACGATGGTCCCGAGGTTGCGCGATTCTTCCCGGCTGACCATCGTATCCATCTCGTTCTGGAGCGTGTCCCTCGTGGTGCGGAGTTCCTCGGCCCGGACGTAGTAGATCACCGCCGCCGTGGTCGCAATCACGAACAGGGCGACAAAGGTGATCAGCGTGTAAAGCATGGCATTGCTTTGACGTCTTTTACCTGCCGGCATAGAGAACTCCTTGGTCGAGAACGTCTCCCATAACTACCAGTTTAGCCATATTATCACCTTTGGCGCGGCGATAGTCAAGAAAAAAGAAGGGACATCTCGGGTGGGGCGACAGGGGGGATCAGGCCGCCTGGGACGTTGTCTGGAAGCCGGAAGCAGGAGGGTTGATTGTTCATTGGCCAAGTGAGAGACGGGAGTCAACCATGCCACGGCGGCGTCTCCACGGATAGCCCCTGCAGTCCTGCTACAGCGTGGCAAGCACCCCGACCAGGGCGGCAATTTCGTCGATCTTGAGTCGCGGGGCGGCCTCCGGCAGGGGGGACGGTTGCCGGTACAATCCCCCGGGACGTCGCACCTGGACGGTGGCCATGCCCAGCCGGTTGGGGGCGATAAAATCCTTGGTCTCGTTGTCTGCGATGTATGCTGTCTCCTCCGGACGGGCCTGGAGTCGCTGCAGGAGCACTTCAAACCCGCGCGGGGACGGTTTCCAGAACTCCCGGCCCAACTCCTCGGTGTAGACGATGGCCTGGAAGTCGTGCTCGATGCCCAGGGCCTGAACTTTGAGTCGCTGCGTGGGCAGGAAGCCATCCGTCAGGAGGCCCAGGGTGTACCGGCTTTTGAGGTCGTCCAGGACGGCCCGGCTCTCGGGTGGCAGGGTCAGGGTGGGCAGGTGCGTCCGATAGATCTCAACCAATGCGCCGATCAGGTGGTCGTCGTAAGGAATGCCGAGTTCCGTCAGGGCGGCATTGAAGGTGGAGCCGCAGTCGCCCGTGATGAAACACTGCCAGAGGACCGCAGAGACCGCCTCGGCGTCCGGTGCGTCCGATAAATTGGAGATGTGCCGGGCCGCCGCGCGGAAGCCGCTGCGACAGAAGTCGAGCTCGTCGTAGAGCGTGTCGTCCAAGTCGAAGATGACGGTGGTGATCATTTACTTATGAGTTGCGATTTGCGATTTATGGTTTATGATTGGATCAAGAACTCGGACGCAGCGACGGGCCACACGGTGTTGTGCGAGGCGCGAAGTCCGAAATGAAGAGAGTAATTCATCATTCATGAATCGTAAATCATAATTCGTAAATCATAAATGTATGCGTGAGCGTCTGCAAAAGGTGCTGGCGGCGGCGGGGGTGGCTTCCCGCCGGCAATGCGAAGAGTTGATCCTGCAGGGGGCGGTCAGCGTCAATGGACGCATGGTGGATGAGCTGCCGGCGTTCGCGGACCCCGAGGTGGACGTGATCGCGGTGCACGGCCGGCGGCTGCAGGAGCCCCGGCGGGTGTACTACCTGCTGAACAAGCCCAAGGGCATCATCTGCACCAGCAGCGACCCGCAGGGCCGGCCGCGGGCGGTCGACTTGGTGCCCCGTGCCGAGCGGGTCTTCTGCGTCGGCCGGCTCGACGCCGACACCACGGGGCTGATCATCCTGACGAATGACGCCGAACTGACGAATCTCCTGACCCATCCGAAATACAAGGTCCCGAAGACATACGTGGCCAAGGTCGCGGGCCACGTGGACAGCCAGACCGTGGAGAAGCTCCGCAAGGGCGTCTGGCTGGCCGAGGGCAAGACCGGCCGGGCGGGCGTCAAGGTGCTCCGCAGCGGCCACCACGATTCGCTGCTGGAGATCACGATCTCGCAGGGGCTCAACCGGCAGGTCCGCCGGATGCTCGCCAAAGTCGGGCTGCCCGTTCAATCGCTCAGAAGGACGCGCATCGGCGGTCTGACGACCAAAGGCCTGGGGGTCGGCAAGTTCCGGCCGCTGGCGAAGGGCGAAGTCGCCGCCCTGAAACGCGGCGCCACCGCGTGAGCGATCAGGATCACTCGCCGCGCCGTACGGGCGCCTGCTCTCCCCGGATGGCAGCGAGCAATTCCCGGGCAAAGACCGCCTTGAGGAGGTAGTCCTCGGCTCCGGTCGCGAACACGCGTTTTCTCCTATCGGCTTCACCTTACATCGACAGCGCGATCACGCGCGTTTGCGGTAGATTCTTCTTGATCTGCCGCGTGGCTTCATCGCCCTGCATCGTCTGGTTCAATCCCCGGAGAATCGCTTCGGCCCCCTTGCGCTCCGTGAGGTCGAGGTCCATCTCCCGGATCGGCGGGGGAGACTTGCGGAGGGGGCTCGGGGCGAGCGCTTGTTCTTGGCTCCAGCTTGCAGAGAGAATGGTACCGTGGTCTCCCTGCCATCCGGCGGCCGGGGAGGGTGAGGGCAAGTCCAGGAAGGGAAAGGGATTATCGCGCTCAGAGACGCAGGGACGCAGAGTTGGAGCGCGGGGCTGACTTGCCTTTTCTCTGCGTCTCCGCGTCTCTGCGCGAGTCACTCCGGCCGCAACAAAAGCCATGTTGCCGCAAGAAGACCCGGCGTGGTCTTCGGCCGTCACCGAAGACCAGGGAGCCACCGATTTCATCGATTGGCACAGATTCTATGAGGGACAACAGCCAATGCCACAAATCAGACGAATCCAGAGGCCGAAACACGCCGGGCAGATTCGGACTACTACCTGTTGGCATCTTGTCTTCCTGCGCAGATTTCCGCCGGGGCATCACATAAGTCACCGAAATCAAGAGAATCATGTCTCGCGCGAAGACGCCAAGATCGTCAGGCGTAAAGGCACTTCCAGAAGGTCTTCTGCGCGTTCGTTGCCCCTTGGCGCGAGAACAGGTTCTTGGTTGCGGCCGAAGGCTGCCCCGGGCGTTGCCTCGGCTGCGGCGATGCCTCGGCATTTCCCAGGCGGGGGCGGCTGGGCTGCCGTTGGGGGTCTGTGACTGGGGACGCCTGTAAGACTCGGTCGGGAAGGGGGTTATCGTCGTTGCAGGCGGGGCGACAATGAAAGCAACGATCTGCACAAGGGCTAAGGAGACCTCATCCACACGACTTGGTTCGTAGTGGCGTCGTCAGACGCTATCTTCCTGCTCTTACGAGCCCACTAAAAAACGGCGGTCTTAGCCAGTCGCTTCGACTTCGCCTGCGGAGCACAAAGTCCGTGACGTGTCATTCACTTGCGGATTTTGATGATTGGTGCGGCGGCCGGGGGGTGTTATAGTAAGCGGCTGTCCGCTTTGCGAAAGGAGTGACCGTCATGAACCGCTGGAGTCGTGGAGTCTATGGAATCGCTGCTATGATGACGATGGCTTGCCTGCTGGCGGGGGAGGCCCCGGCCGATGAGGGGATGTGGCTGTTCAACAACCCGCCGAAGAAGCTGCTCCAGGAGAAATACAACTTCGCCCCGGGCGATGACTGGTATCTGCACCTGCAGCGGTCCAGCGTCCGCTTCAACAGCGGCGGCTCGGGGTCGTTCGTCTCCGCGGACGGGCTGGTGATGACGAATCACCACGTCGGCGCCGACTGCCTCCAGAAGCTCAGCACGAAAGAGCGGGACCTGATCACCGCGGGGTTCTATGCCCGGGCGCCCGAGGAGGAGATTCGCTGCGTGGACCTGGAGCTGAACGTGCTGCAGAGCATCGAGGACGTGACGGCGCGGATCAACGCCGCGGTCCAGCCGGGGATGAGCTCGGCCGAGGCGAACCAGGCCCGCCGGGCGGCGATGAACACGGTCGAGAAGGAATCGCTCGACCAGACCGGGTTCCGCAGCGATGTCGTCACGCTGTATCACGGCGGGCTGTACCATCTCTACCGTTTCAAGAAGTACACGGATATCCGGATTGTGTTCGCCCCGGAAAAGGACATCGCCTTCTTCGGCGGGGACCCGGACAACTTCGAGTACCCGCGTCACGACCTCGACATCTGCTTCTTCCGCGTCTATGAGGACGGCAAGCCGGCCAGAATCGAGCACTACCTCAAGTGGAGCGGCAAGGGGGCGGGCGACGGCGAGCTGGTCTTCGTCTCGGGCCATCCCGGCCGGACCGACCGACTCGACACGATGGCCCATATCGAGTTCCTCCGCGACCGGACCTTCCCGAACGCGCTGCGCAAGCTGTATCGGTGGGAGGTCATCCTGGCGGCGTACAGTGCCGAGAGCCGGGAGAATGCCCGCCGGGCCCAGGACGACCTGTTCGGCGTCCAGAACAGCCGCAAAGCCCGCATCGGCATGCTGGCCGGACTCCAGGACCCCGCACTCCTGGGGCGCAAGCGGGCCGAGGAGGACAAGCTCCGCGCCGCGGCCCAGGAGCAAGCCTCCCGGCTCAAAGAGCCCATCGGCGATCCGTGGAGCGACGTGGTCGCGGCCCTCAAGATCTGGGACGGGATCTTCTTGGACTGGGACCTGCTGGAGCAGCGCTCGGCCTTCCACAGCCAGTTGTTTGGTATCGCCCGGACGCTGGTGCGCCTGAACGAGGAATCCGCGAAACCCAACGCCGAGCGGCTCCGCGAGTATCGCGAATCGAATCTCGAATCGCTCAAGTTCGAGCTTTTCTCCGAGGCGCCGATCTATGAGGATCTGGAGACGATACTGCTGGCCGACTCGTTGAGCATGCTCGTCGAGGTGAAAGGGATGAACGACCGGCTGGTCCAGAAGGTCCTGGCGGGCATGTCACCCCGGGAACGGGCGGCGCAAGTGGTCGCGGGCACGAAACTCAAGGGCGTGGACGTGCGCCAGAAGCTGGCGGCTGCGGGGCCGGAAGCGGTTCGCCAGTGGGACGATCCGATGATCCAGTTGGTGTTACTCGTCGATCCGCAGGCGCAGGCCCTCCGCAAGACGTATGAGGACCAGGTCGAGGAGCCCTTGCGGCAGGCCTATGCCAAGCTGGCGGCGGCGCGCTTCGCGCTCTATGGGACCGAGGTCTACCCGGATGCGACGTTCACCTTGCGGCTGGCTTTCGGGCAGGTCAAGGGTTACGCGGAGCAGGGCCGGACTATTGCACCCTGGACGGACTTCGCGGGCCTGTATCGCCGGGCCGAGGAGCAGGGCAACCAGGACCCGTTCAAGCTGCCGCCGCGCTGGCTCGAGCGCAAGGATCAGCTCGATCTGACCACGCCGTTCAACTTCGTCTCCACCGCGGACATCATCGGCGGCAACTCGGGCAGTCCCGTGGTCAACCGCAACAACGAGATCGTCGGAATCATCTTCGACGGAAATATCCAATCGCTGATTCTCGACTTCATCTACACCGAGGAGGAGGCCCGCGCCGTCAGCGTGCACTCGGCGTCGATCGTGGAGGCCTTGCGCAAGGTCTACGAGGCCGACCGGCTGGTTCGGGAGCTGCAGCCGTGAGCGGGATCGAGAGGCTATCTCAGAACTCCACGCCAGGTATGTCATGGCGAGCGCAGCGAAGGGCCCCCAAGCGCGTTGTTTCGCGCTCCCAGACGCGGATGTCGCGGGATTTCAGGAGATACAGGTTCTCGCCGTCGCTGCGGCCGACCACCAGGTAGTGGCCGTTCACCGTGCGGGGGAACAGTGCCAGGCCCCTGTCCTTGGCACCGCGGCCCTGCAACGAGCGGATCTGGACGACCAGGCTCCCGGTTGTGCCGTCCACCTCGACGCCGGGCATTTCCAGGAGCTGCAGGCGGGTCCGCCAGCCGTTGAAGGCGGCATAGGTCCCGTAGTAACACATGGAGCCGTCGTCGTGGGTGAAACGCACGAGCCGCATGTCTTCCATGCCGCGCGATTCCGGTTCGCCGTTGGGAAACAGGATCACCTGGTTGAGGTTGACGTTCGCGGGCATCTCGATGTTGTAGTCGCAGGAGGCGAGCCACTCCACCTTGTGGAGCTCCTCCTCGGGAGATCGACGGGCTGTCGGGCTCGGATTGCAGGCGGTAGAAGACCGCCGGCGGCTCCGGGATCGTGAACGGATCGTTCAGCCGGGCGAAGACCTTCTCCAGAATCTCTTCGCGCAGCCCCAGGGCGGCCAGCTTGGCATGCGATTCGGGTTTGCTGAGCAGGCGTTTCCCGACTTCGCGTTTCGGCTCGTGGTGCGGACCGGCCGGCCCCAAGGTGATCTCGCCGGCGGCGTCCACGATGCCGCGCCGGAACACGATGCTGCTGATATGCCCCTGGCCCACGCAGCGCAGGCTCATGGCGAAGCGCAGCGCGCCGGGCTCGACACCCGCTTGGGAAATGGTGGGGGCAATGCTCGGGTTGAACAAGGCCGCCGATGCGAAGGCGTACTCGAGCGTGAAGTACACCTCGATCAGGGGCTTCCATGCGACGCTCGGCGCCGAGGGCAGCAGCACGCGCCGCGCCGCCTCCTCGTAACGAGTGAGGAAGATCGCGTCCAGGTCGATCTGCAAAGGGTGGAAGTCCTGGGTGGTCACCGCCGGAAGGCGTTCGACCTGTGCGTGGTCCGGGCTCATCACGCGGTCGATCACCTTGCGTGCGCGGTGCGGGCCCAGCCAGAAGAAACGGGCAATCGTGTGCTTCGGGTCACGGGTCAGTCGGATCGGCAGTCGCCTCACAGCCAACGATGGTACGCTCCTGCACTCTGCAACTGTCGAAGGGCTCCAGGGTATCCAACGCCATCCCGCGTGCGCGGGACCAGACTGTGCCGCTACGCCGTGTCTCGTGGTCATGTTCGATGCCATCGGCGACGATCGTTGGCGCGGGTGCATGGCCGGGCCCTGCCGAGCTGGATGATGCCGCCCGCCGCCTCCGGTTGGACACCCCCACCTCTGGGGCGGGGATCTCGTCCTTGACAGAAGACGGCGGCCGCCGCTACCATTTCAGCCTGCGAAAGGGTTGGAATCCATCCGTTCAGGTGCGTGAGAAGGAGCTGATCATGAACTGCAAGGCATTCGTGGAGGAGCAAGTTGAGCAGATCCGGCAGACTGTCGGCGACGGCCAGGCGATCAACGCTTTGAGCGGCGGCGTGGATAGCTCGCTCGTGACCGTTCTGGGGCACCGGGCGCTCGGGACGCGTCTGCGGACCGTGTTTATCGACAATGCCCTCATGCGGGAAGGCGAGCCGCAGCGGGTCGTCCGGATGTTTGCCGGGATGAAGATTCCGGTCGAGCTGGTGGACGCCCGGGAGGAGTTCCTCGCGGCACTGGCGGGCGTAACCGACCCGGAGGAGAAACGCCAGGCCATCACCCACACGTTCTACGCGACGGTCTTCGGCCGGCTGGTCAAGGAGTCCGGGGCGCGGTTCCTGCTGCACGGGACGATTCTGACCGATATCGAGGAAACCGTGGCCGGCATCAAGCGTCAACACAACATCCTGTCGCAGCTTGGCATCGACACGAACGCGGCTTACGGCTACGCGGTGGTCGAGCCGCTGGCGACGCTCCGCAAGGACGGCGTGCGCGAGGTGTGCCGGTTCCTGAAGTTGCCCGCGGAGATTGCCGACCGCATGCCTTTCCCCGGCCCGGCGCTGGCCACTCGGATCGTGGGTGAGGTGACCCGGGCACGACTCGCGACCGTCCGCCAGGCGACGGCGATCGTGGAACAGGAACTCGCCGGTTGTGGCGCCTTCCAGTACCTGGCGGTTCTGCTGAACGACCGCGCGACGGGCATTCGCCAGAACAAACGGGAGTTCGGCCAGATTCTCGTCGTGCGCTGCGTCGAAAGCACCGACGCCCGGGAGGCGGCGGTAACCGAGCTGCCGTGGCCCAAGCTCCAGCGCGTCAGCCAGCGCATCGTGACGGAGGTCCCGGACGTCAGTCGCTGCCTCTATGATCTGACGCCCAAGCCCCCGGCCACGATCGAGTACATCTGAGATCCGTTGGCTGCGTTCCGTTCCAAGCCGGTTCCGTCCAGGCTGCGGCAGTTGCCCCGCGCCTTCTACGATCGCGATACGGTCCTGGTCGCCCGGGAACTGCTGGGCACGTATCTGGTCCACGTGTCGGATGGGGTCCGGCGGATCGGGCGGATCGTGGAGGCGGAGGCGTATCTGGGTCCGCATGATCTGGCCGCCCACTCCGCCCGCGGACGGACGGAGCGGACGAAAGTCATGTTTGGCCCGCCCGGCCATGCGTATGTCTATCTGATCTACGGGATGTATCACTGCATGAACGTGGTGACACAGCCGGAAGGCGTGGCCGCGGCGGTCCTGTTGCGGGCGCTGGAGCCGGTGCAGAACGTGGAGGGCCGCACACAGGGTCCGGGCCTGCTGTGCCGGGCGCTGCGCATCGACCGGCGGCTCAACGGCCATGACCTGCTCAGCGACGATTTCTTCATCGCCGCAGGGGAGGAACTCCAGGGCTTCCGCATCGTCAAGCGGCCCCGCATCGGGGTAGAGTACGCAGGCCGCTGGGCCCGGCGGCTCCTGCGGTTCTACCTTCAGGGCAACCCGTTTGTCTCGCAGCCGTAACGGCCGGCTTCTTATGTTTTCATCCGGAGCTGGGAAGACATGATGACGCGTCACCGCATCACAAGGAGAATCACATGAAGTCTCGCATCATGAACACGGCAGGGGTCGCAGCGGTTCTGCTGCTGACGACGGCGTTGCACGCCGAGACACGGATTGTCGTCGAGCGTTATGGCAGTGAGTCCGCCTCGATGGAATTCAAGCTCAAGGACGTTCCCGTGCCGTCGCGGAACGATGCGGCCACGAAGGCCAGGTTCACCCTCGTGGATGGCCGCCGGGATGCCAACGGCGGCGATCTCGACAAGCTCCATGACGGCATGGTCCCCACCGAGGACGATCAGCCTGGGGAGAATTTCTTCTTCAATGCCGGCACCGCCGGTGGCCGGTTGCTGGTGGATCTGGGGGCCGTCATCGACATCAAGCAGATCAATACCTACTCCTGGCATCCCGGTTCGCGGGGGCCCCAGGTCTATACGCTTTATGCCGGCAGCGGGACGGTCCCGGGTTTCGAGCCTCAGCCGAAGTCGGGGACCGACCCGCAGCAGTGCGGCTGGGCACGGATCGCGCAGGTCGATACCCGGCCCCGGAGTGGTCCCGACGGGGGCCAATATGGCGTCACCATTCGCGACGCGGCCGACGGGATCGTCGGCCGGTATCGCTACCTGCTTTTTGAAATCGCCCGGACTGAGCGGCAGGATGGGTTCGGCAATACGTTCTACAGCGAGATCGATGTGGTCGATCCGAACACGCCGGCACTGGCCGCGGTGCCGGCCATCGCGCCGGCCGGTGAGGTGCGCCGGGAGGTGGTCGAAACGGAGGGCGGCGTCCACCAGATCACGATCGACACGACCGAGGCGCCCGACCTGACGGACTGGGCGCACCAGGACCTGGCGCCCGTCATCCGCCAGTGGTATCCGCGCCTGATCAAGCTGCTGCCGAGCGAGGGTTATGAAGCCCCGCGGCAGGTCAGCATCACGTTCAGCACGCGGATGCAAGGGGTGGCGGCGACCGGCGGCACCCGCATCCGCTGCGCCGCCGGCTGGTTCCGGCGGAATCTCCAGGGCGAAGCGAAAGGGGCGGTCGTACACGAGTTGGCGCACGTGGTGCAGAATTACGGTCTGGCCCGGCGGAGCAATCCCGAGGCGACCCGGACCCCCGGATGGCTGGTGGAGGGGATCTGCGATTACCTGCGCTGGTACCTGTACGAGCCGCAGACACGCGGCGCCGAGATCACCGCCCGGAACCTGGCGCGGGCCCGGTACGACGGCAACTATCGTATCAGCGCCAACTTCCTCAATTGGGTCACACAGACGTACTGCCGGGACATCGTGCAACGTCTGAACGCGGCGGCCCGCCAGGGTAAATACCACGACGGTCTGTGGAAGACAGCTACCGGCCATACCCTGCAGGAGCTGGGCGACGAGTGGAAAGCCGCCCTGGAGAAAAAGGTGGCCGCGGAGGCGGCCGCCAGTGAGGTGTCGACAAATCCCCCTCGCCCCTGAGGGGATGGATAGGTCCGAGAATAACGAGGCGGTGGGCCTTGTTGCTGCCGGTCGAATCTCCCGGGGACAGAACGAGGGAGCGATCGATATCGCGTAGCCGCACGACATGCGAAGTGACCTCTCCCATGTAAGGGGCGCCGGCTCTTGCGATTCGGGGCGTGGCGTGGTAGAATCTAGTGCGCCTTGTGGCATGATCCTCGCTTTGGAGCGTGCGAACGAGGCCAGGCTGGTGGCAGGGAATTGGGTGATCGGAGATGTTGACCGCGTGGAGCCCGGGTGGGAGTCCCCTTCACGCGATCCGCGCGTCAGGTGATTACGCAGCCCGATTACGGGAAAAGCCCTTCATCAATCTCGTGCCTCATGACGTATGTGCCTGCGTGATGCGATCGTTGAAAGAGATGATGGTGTGATCGGGAAGAATCGAGTGGCCCTCCGGTGACGGACCCAAAGTACTGGGGGGCCGGCACCGCCTGGGAGTCCTGTCATGGATCGAGCACTACGAAAAGCTTGTCTGGTTGGTCTGCTCCTGATGCCGCTGGCCGGTGGCTGCGGGATGGTGCAGGATCGAACCCTGTCATACCCGGCAAATCAGGTGATCTACCGCGGGTTCAGCGGTCCTCCGCGCGTCCGGTTCGGCTCGTATCCGAGTTCCAACATCGGCACGTTCTTCAAGGGCCTCGAACTGGGGAAGCACGGGTACAACTTCCGCCTGTCGGAGAAGAACGGCGTAGCCTATACCTGCCGTGGGGGGCATATCGACATCATCCACGTACGAATCGCCGCGGACTGGACTGCCTACCTGGCCGCGGCCGCGTACCGCCATCTGATGGATCGCGAGACCGGTTTTTCCTGCAAGCTCGCCGTGGACCGCTCCCGGAGTTTCGTGACGTTCACGTATCCGGCGGATTGGGAACGGCGGTCGCGGATCGAGCAGATGGTCATTGCGCGGAACGTGGCCTTGGCCGTGGGATCGTACCTGGCCTTCACAATGACGACCTGGCACGAGATGCTTACCTGGTACGGCTTCAAGTGCATGGGACCGTTCCCGGAGTATCCTTCCGCCTTCTCCTGGGAAGACACGTACTCGAACCTGCTGGGGACGATCGTGGGGGTGCGGGCCTTGCAGGATGGGCAACATCGCTATAACGAGGCGGTGGAGATCGCGCTGGGGCAGGAGTTGCGGACGCTGGGAATCCAGCCGGCCGAGGTGGCCCGGCAAGCCAGCGAGTCGGTGCGCGGCGCCTGGTTCACCGGCAACATCATCTTCCACGTGAACATGAAGAAGCGCAACTTCGATATCGGCCTGGAGAATGGCTACATCACGCCGACCCTGATCCCCGGGGTGTCCGCCTGTCCGGATGCCGAGCCGCTACCACTGCCCGTGCCCCGGCTCAATGTGCTCGCGGAGCATGGTTTCGCGATGACCCTGGAAATCGAGCCCCACGAGTGGGAGCGCGACCGGCTGTTGCGCATTGTCCACGGCGACCAGCCGCACAAGCGGATCATCCCGGAACAGCACTTTGCGCTGATTATGGATACGATTCGCCGCGAAGCTGCCGCCAAGTACGGCCCGGAATACCAGCCCAACTACGCCGTGCGCCCGAGCACGATCTACAGCGTCCGCTGAGGGATCGGGGTGCCGGTCCGCACGGGGGGGGCTCTTCGTAGGGCGAGCGTCCCCGCTCGCCTTCGGAGAGTCATAGAAACACTCGGCAGATCATGATATCGTGCCAAAACCTGCCGAAGGGCGCACGACCGGAATGGCGAGCGGGGACGCTCGCCCTGCGCGGAGCGGTGAATCTGCCCCTGTGTGCCGGCCGCACCCGTCCGCAGGGCCCGGCTTTTTTTCGCCGTCGGCCGCGCAACACAGTGGAACCTGGGCGCTCCCTTTGTATAATGAGCCCTCATTGCCGTCGGTGTCCTGACGCGAGGTGTCCGGCAGGCGGCAGATGACATGAATGGTTGGCGGCGCAGCGATCCGTCCGGGCGGCCTCGGCGGTCGGGGGCGCGTGAGATGGTGACTCGATCATGGTAAGAAGCACGAGGGTTTGGAAACAGTATCTGGTGAGCCTTCTGACTCTGGTGCTGGTCGTGTCCGGATGCCAGATCTGGCCCGACAAAGGGCTCTCGGTTCCGGCCAGCCAGGTGATCTCCCACGGCTTCGGCGGCACGCCGCGGCCGCGCCGGGGTTCGTATGCGGCCTCGGTCCTGGGCATGTCCTTTCTGGGCCCGAAACTGGGCGCGCATGGCTATTATTATCGCCTCTCCGAGAAGGACGGCATTGTGTACACGTGCCGGGCCGGTCACATCGACATCGCGCACCTGCGCATTGCGGCGGACTGGACTGCCTATCTGGTCGCGGAGACCTATCGGCACCTGATGGCAAATGATCCCAACTTCTCCTACAAGCTCCTGGCCGATCGCTCGCGGCACTACGTCCAGTTCCACTGTCCCTCCGACTGGAGCAGTCTTCCCGAGGCGGAACGCCGCGCGATTGCCGAGGAAATTGCCTGGTCGGCCGGACCATACCTGGCCTACACTCTCGTGACCTGGCACGAGATCCTTACCTGGTTCGGCTTCAAATGCGTCGGCCTGCCCACGGAGTACTCCTCGGCGTTCTCCTGGGAGGACTCGTTCTCGAACCTGCTGGGGACGGTCGTGGCCGTGAAGGCGCTCCATGACCCGGAGCATTCGTTCAACCAGGCGATGACCATCGCACTGGACCAGGAGTTGGCACAGCTCGGTATCCAGCCGGCCCGCGTAGCCAAGCGGGCCGCCGACTCGGTCAAAGGCACCTGGTACACCGGGGACGTCACGATTCTCGTGACGATGCGGAAACGGAATTATGATATCGGGTTGCAGGACGGCCTGGTCACGCCGAGCCTGATCCCGAGCGTGCCGGGATGCTCCGGTGACGCGCCGCCGTCCTATCCTGTTCCCCATCTCGATGCTCTGACGCGGCACGGCTTTTCCCTGACGCTCGAGATCGAGCCTCACGAGTGGGAGAGCGACAAGATCCTGCATATCGTTTACGGAGACAAGCCCCAGAAGCGGCTGCGTCCCCGGGAGCATGTCCCGATTATTCTCCATAGCATCCGTCAGGAGGCGACGCGTTTGTACCCCGAGTTCGACTACACGGCCTGGGAGGATGGTGTCCCGCCGTATGGCGAGACTCCGAACGTCCCGGCGGCGTCGCCTCACCCCACGAATTGACCCATCCGTCCGAATGCGGCGTATGGGGTGAAGCCCAGGTGGGCTGGTGTTCCGGATCGACCGAAAGTTGGTGGGGAGGATCATTATGCAATACACGAGAAGAGGGCTTTCTGCCGCGGTGCTGGTCGGAGTGTCGCTGGTGGCCCTGCCTGCGTGTCAATCGGGGCCGGGCGACGCGCGGAAACCGGGGACGCTCCGGGTGCTGACCTACAACATCCATCACGGCGAGGCGATGGACAAGCAATTCGACTACCGGCGGCTGGCGCAGGTCATCAAGGACCTGGCGCCGGATCTCGTGGCCCTGCAGGAGGTGGACGTGGGAACCGAGCGGGCCGCGGGCGTCGATCAGGCGGCCCTGCTGGGCAAGCTCTGCGGGATGCACCACGCCTTCGGCCAGGCCATGCCCCATCAGGGCGGCCAGTATGGCGATGCGGTCCTGTCCCGCTTTCCGATCGAGAAGGTCCTGGTGCACCCGTTGCCCTATCAGTTTGAGCAGGAACCGCGTGCGGCGGTGGAGGTCCGCATCCATCCCCGGGGCATTGGGCCCCTGACCTTCCTCAGCACACACCTGTGCCATCAGAAAGTCGAGAACCGCCTTCAGCAGACGCAGCGGTTGAATTGGCTGTTCCCCAAGCCCGAGGGCAGTCCGATCATCCTGGCGGGGGACTTCAACGCCCGGCCCGGCAGCGAGCCGATGCAGGTCCTGCTCGACGCCGGCTGGATCGATGCTGTCGCGCCTCGCTCCGTCATCGACTACGTTCTCCTGCGATCCTGTGATCCGTGGAAGGTCAGAGAGGTGATCATCGTGGATGAGAAGGTCGTCTCCGATCACAAGCCCGTTCTGGTCACCCTGGAATGGCAGCCGCAACCGCAGGACCACCCGACCGAGTGAGGGTAAGACGGCTAAGGGGACACTCCCACCCCTGTAAAAGTGAAAAACACAGTGGCAGCGGCAAGCGGAGTCTGCGGAGCTTGCCGCTGGCGGTTGCGTCCATCCCACGAGCCATCGGCAAGCTGCGCTTGCCGCTGCCACCATCGTAGGCTTTGAATGCAGAGAGATTCACGCATTACCTTTACGGAGCTGGGGGACGCTCCCCGTGTCATTCCCGCGCCGGCGGGAATTGATCTGCGCGTCGGCGTTATGGACCCCCGCTTGCGCGGGGGTGACAGCGGGAGGGCTGGGCACCTTTCGGTCGTTCAAGCGGTGGGAGGCCTGGCGTCAGCGAGATCTCGTTCGGCCGTGAACCCCTCGGTT
Organism: Planctomycetota bacterium; assembly: GCA_025459125.1. Classification (GTDB taxonomy): domain Bacteria; phylum Planctomycetota; class Phycisphaerae; order Sedimentisphaerales; family Anaerobacaceae; genus PLanc-01. The sequence goes on from JALORE010000011.1 coordinate 47,469, forward strand.
GTCGCTTCGCGCTCGAAGAATCCGAACCGGTCCAACTGCGCCTGGATCGTCTGCGACCACGACACCCCGATGATACTGAGGACCGTATACGGCGGGTCGTGATAGTAGTAATGCAGGTCGATCACCGGCAGGATCGAGATCAACGAACTCTCCGGCTGCCCGCCCGGGCCATAGTTGAACGACGTGATGCCGGTGTACTGGTCGAGGTTCTTTCGCTCTTGCCATATTGCCTGGATAACCGGGCGGTTGTCTGTCGAGTCCACGATCCACACCGGTTCGCCGCCGGGCAGATTTCGAATCCGATCTTCGTAGTGCGGATCGACCACGATATGGACTCGATAGGGTTTTTCACTCATACGGTCTAAGGTTGATTCGTGATTGCCAGATTGTCCAGGTAGAAGACGGTCTTCTCGGTGGCGTTGCTGGTGAAGCCCGCCCAGGTGAGTTTCTCGAAGGTGCTGTGGCCATCCTTCAGGGCCTTGAAGGTCCTGGGCGACGCGCCGGGAAGGGTGACGGTCAGGCTCCAGGTGCCGGTGTTCTTCGGACCCAGGTCGGCGGTCACTTCGAAGCGCACCCACTGGCCGAGGGGCAGACTCAGGAGCGTTTTGCCGCCGGCTTGCAGGGCGTTGCCTGTGACCGAGAAACTGGGGCCGACGCTATACGGAGAATTCCGCCAGTCACGCCATTCGTGATTGAGGGAGACGCCCCGCTCGATCCGCAGGTCGAACGAGCAGCGCGTGGTGCCGCTGCCGTGGTTGGGGGAATAGACCAGGTGCGGGTTCCAGGAGTTCTGCAGGCCGGGGGCATCCGTGATCTTCACGCTGTGCGTGCCTCCCGCCGCGGTCTCGTCGGTGATGAGGATGGAATCGCCTTTGTTCTCGACGTGGACCTCGGCGCCCTGCGGCGGTTGACCGACGGCGGTCTTCTCGAAGTCATCCCGGATCGGCACCGGCGGCGGGTCCGGCGGCCACTCCAACGGCGGATACGTCACCTCGCTGGCCTTTTCGATCCAGGCGGGGTCGCCGTAGACGCCGGCTTGGGTGTAGTCGAACGGCTCGAAGCCGAGTCGCAGGGCAGGGGAGTTCGGTTGGAGACGGAAATCGTGGCTCTTGACATCGACAAACAGCGGGTCGGCGACGATCGAATGCCGATCGCGCTGGTACTGTTGGCGCCACTGGTCGAGTGACAGGCCCGCGAATGTCACCGGCTGGCCGGCCGTGTTCCAATAGCAGTTGTTGTCCATGCTGACGGTGACCTTGGTCCAGGGACCTGCCAGCAGGGGGCCGGTCTCCCAGTAGACGAGGTTCTTCTCGAAGGTGAAGGACAGATGATTCTCCACGCGGGTGGCCTGAACCTGATGGACCATGCTGTTGGCGAGGATATTGTTGCGAACGACGTTCTCCTTGCCGTAGTGCTGGTGGAAGCTGCCGGTCTTGGTATTGTAGACGAGGTTCTTCTCCATCACGATGCCGGTGCTGCCTTCGTCGGTGTAGAGACCCCAACCGCCGTACGAGTACGCGTAGATGTCATGGAAGACGTTATTGCTGATGACCGTGCCTTCCGAGGCGCCCAGGGTGTAGATGCCGCCCATGTCGCTGAGAACCGCCCAGCCGAGATGGTGCACGTGGTTGAAGCGGATGTTGTTGCGCTTGGCGATGCTGCCGGCGTAGCCCCAGATCCAGCCGGCGGAGATCCCGGTGTAATACAGGTCGGCGATCTCGTTGTGGGTCACCGTGTTATCCGGGCTGTGGCCGATCCAGACGCCGACCGCACACGGGAAGATCCGTCCGCCTGCGCGAATGATGTTGTTATCCAGGGTGATATGGCCGGTCTGCTCGTGTTCGCTCTTCGGAACGCTCGCCTCGCCGATCCGCACGCCGCCGGCGCCGAAGTCGTGGACATAGCATCCCCGCAAGGTGCAGTTCTGGCAGCCTTTACGGAACCAGACGCCGTAGCGGCCGAAATGTCCGAACTCGCAATCCTGGATCATGAGGTTGCGGGCGCCGTCGGCCATGACCACGGCGTCGATCGGTGAGGCGGCCTGGCTGGCTTCGAAGCCCCCCGGCGGCATGTGGTACTCGGCGTGGCGGAACGCGAGACCCTTGAGAGTGATGTTCTGGACCCATTTGCCATTCGGCACATCGCCTTCGACGAGCAGCAGTTTCTCAATCACCGGGGCGACGACCTTGGCCGTTTGCAGGTCTTCGTCATCGAGCGGCCGGTAATACAGCCAGCCATCGCGGGCGAGGAACCACTCGCCGGGTGCGTCCAGG
>JALORE010000401.1 GCA_025459125.1 Planctomycetota bacterium
GCTCAAGGTATGGACATGAGCACCTTGGGCACCTTGGGTGGTCACAAGAGCGGTGCGTGATACACACCCTGCGGATTGAGCCGGAGCCGGTCAGAGGGCCAAGACCGCCATGTGTTTTTGGTTGGCGGTCTTGGCGGTCTTCGGGAAATTGAGCTAAAAACGGGGGTGTCGTCCGATCGTCACATTCCGGCGCAGTCGGAAGATAGGAACCGCATGGGCTGAAGCCCATCCTACAAGCTTGGCGATCTTCGGAAATTGAGCCAAAAACGAGGGTGCCGGCAGGAATGGCATGGGCCCAAGCCCATCCTGCACGTCTGGCGGTCTTCGTTTTTGAGCGAAAAACGGGGGTGCCCGCCTAAGGTCAAGATCGCCAAACCGGGAAGATCGTCATGTGTTTTTGGTCGACGATCTTGACGATCTTCACGTTTTTAGGCCAAAAATGAGGGTGCCGGCAGGGACCGCTTGGCGATCTTTGGAAATTGAGCTGAAAATGAGGGTGCCTTTGACGATCTTCAGAAATTGAGCCAAAAACGAGGGTGCCGGCGCCAGTACCGTGGCGCTCGTGGCGGTCTTCGCAGGGCGAGCGTCCCCACTCGCTTGGTAAGATGTCGTGCGGGGACGCACGAACTACGAGGAGGACGTGGATCTGCCACCGCATGCCGGCGGCAGCCTCGGCGTGGACAGGCCGGGTCACGCGCGGTATCCTGCCGGGCGTACAGGCGAACCGAGCAACCGCGGGTTTAGGAGTTGACGATCGTGCCGAGAACGAAAATTGTCGCGACGCTGGGACCAGCCAGCAATAACTACACCATGCTGCGCAAAATGGTCCGGGCGGGCCTGGACGTCGTGCGTTTGAACTTCTCGCATGGCACGCACCGCCAGCATCTGGAGTCGGTGAGACTCATCCGGCGGATCAACCAGCGGTATGGCCGGCACATCCGCATCATGCAGGACCTCGAGGGCTTCCGCATCCGGATCGGGCATTTCGACGGCGAGAAGACCAGAATCCTCAAGCCCCGCGCCACCGTCTGGCTGACGAACGACCTGCAGGCACAAGGCCCGAAGACCATTCCCTTCGACTACGCGGGCGACGTGCGGCGGATCCGGCCCGGCCAGATGATCTACATCGACGACGGCAATCTCGCCCTGCGGGCCGAGGATGTCCGCGCCAACAGCATCCGCGCCACCGTGATCGAGGGCGGCGTCCTCAAGGAACGCAAGGGCATCAACATGCCCGGCGCCAGCCTGGGATTCCGGGGCATGACTCGGAAAGACAAAGAGGACATCCAGTTCGCCATGGAGCACCAGGTCGATTATGTTGCCCTGTCGTTCGTGCGGGATGCGCGGGATGTGCGGGAGGCGGCCGCGATCGTCAAGCCGGCGTTGCCCGACTGCGGGATCGTGGCCAAGGTGGAGAGCCGCCAGGCAATTCACAAGATCGACGAGATCATCGCGGCCGCCGACGGCATCATGATCGCCCGGGGGGATATGGGCGTGGCGATCCCCATTTACGAAGTGCCCATCGTGCAGAAGATGATCATCCGCAAGTGCAACGCCGCAGGCAAATTCGTCATCACCGCCACCCAGATGCTCGAGCACATGACGGAGAGCACCCGCCCTACCCGCGCCGAGGTCACGGACGTGGCCAACGCCATCATCGACGGCACGGACTACGTCATGCTGTCGGGCGAGACGGCCGTCGGAAAGCACCCTCATGAAGCGGTCCGCATGATGAACGAGATTATCAAGTTCACCGAGGCCGCCCTGGAGGGAGATGGGAAGAGTGGAATGCTGGTAGGTTGAGTGGGACGTGCATACGCCACCCAGTATTCCATTATTCCAGTATTCCGTCTGAAGAGCGACGATGCCCGAGGAGCAAGAACAGAGTGCCGTTGAGATCCGGCCGGCCCGGAGCGAGGATATGGACGCCCTGCTGGGCATCGAGCGACAGTGCTTCAACGTCTACTTCTATGACTACTACATGCTCGACCGGCGTCAATTCGAGTGTTACCTGCAGGACCCCGAGTGCATCTTCCTCGTGGCGGTCCACACGGGGCGAGTCGTGGGGGACATCCTCGGACCGGTCGAGACCTGGCGCGATCCACCGAAGGCCCACATCGACAGCATTGGCGTTCTGCCGGAGGTCCAGCACCAGGGCATTGGCACCCGCCTGCTGCGGGCTTTCCTGAACGAGGTCCGCCGGTACGGCTGCACCCGGGTCACACTCGAAGTCTCGACCGCCAACGCGACGGGACTGGCCTTCTTTATGAAGCATAGCTTCCGAAAAACCCGCCTCCTGCCCGACTATTATGGCCGGGGACTTCCCGGCCAGCTCATGACCGTCGAGCTGACGTCGCCGTACCGGGCGTCCTGAACCCCGGGATTATCGGTCCGCGTGAGGCAGATCCAGCCGACACCCGGAATCGCCCGGCTAACCCCTTGTCTTGGCTTGTGAATTCGTGTACAATATGCGGTAAATGGGCAGGTACCAGGGCGAGTTGGGTATAGGTTGGAAAGGTCTGTCGTGCGCTTGCCGTATTTCGGGAGCCCGAGAGAGTGATGAAATGATGACCAACGGCCGTGACGTCGCACTGCGAGAGCGGTGTGGTTTCGGGCAAGAAGAGCCGGAGGAGAGAATGTCCTTTGGGATTTCGCGATTTCGCCTCCACCGCGGGTCGGGGCGCGTGGCCCCACCGGCAGACGGCGCGCGCGGCGTGCCCGGGCGCAAGATCCGCGGCGCCGCCCGGCGCACGTGGGTCGGACGGACGAAGGTGGTGAGCCTGCTCGTCCTGGCCCTGGTGACACTGTGCCAGGGACAACCGGGGCAGATCGTCGGCTGGGGCACCTTGCTGGGCAGCCGGCACGAACCGAAGGCGGGCGACGAGTATATGGCCATCGCCGCCGGCGGGTACCACGGCCTGGCCCTGCGAGCCGATGGGACCCTCGTCGCCTGGGGCGAAAACAGCAACGGGCAATGCAACACCCCGCTGGGCCGTGACTTCACGGCGATCGCAACCGGCCTCTATCACAACCTCGCCCTGAAAGCCGACGGCACCGTCGTCGCCTGGGGCGACAACTCGCGCGGGCAGTGCCACGTGCCGGCGCGAACGAAGTTCCTGGCGATCGCGGCGGGAGCCTGGCACAGCCTGGGCATCCAAGCCGATGGCTCGCTCGTGGCCTGGGGCTGGAACGAGCACGGGCAATGCGAGGTGCCGCCCGGCACCGACTACCTGGAGATCAGCGGCGGATATTATCACAGTGTGGCCCTCAAGGCGGATCGGTCTATCGTGGCCTGGGGCGCCACGGGCGACGGTCAGTGCAACGTCCCTGCCGGCCGCGACTTCGTCCACGTTGCCGCCGGCGCGATGCACAATGTCGCCCTGAAGACCGACGGGACGCTGGCCGCCTGGGGCCGTGACAGCGAGAGACAATGCCGGGTGCCGGCGGGCAGCGATTTCATCGCCATCGCCGCGGGTTCCTTCCACGGCCTCGCGCTGCAACAGAACGGCCAGGTGGAAGCCTGGGGCCAGAATGAGTACGCTCAGTGCGACACGCCGGCAACGGACCGCTATGCGGTGATCGCCGCAGGTGGATTCCACTGCCTGGCTATCCGGGACAACCGGTCACCGGAGGCCGGTCCTCTCCGAAACGGTCGGCTCGCGAACGCGATCCAGACCCGCCCTCCCCAGCCCCGGCCTGCACCGGCAGCCCAACCCAAGGGCGACGATGCGACCGCCCCACTCGTGAGCTACTCCCGGCCGGAAGAGACACGGACCACGCCTCCGCCGGCGGCGGCGACGCTCACGGTGGCCGAGCTGAACGCCCCGGCGAACCCGATGAGTATTCAGCACCCGCCGGTGAGTGTGGCGAGCACTCCTGCCCCCGAGCCCGCACCTGAGACACGCGGCGCGCCGGGTGGTTCCGCCAAGACCGAGACCAAGCCGAGCAATCCGCCGGAGAAACCCGCCGTAGCCAAGGCGGCGTCCCCCCCTGCCCTCAAGCCCGCGTCCCAGACAAGCGGCTCCCCGGGCAGCCCCGCCAAGACCGAAACCAAGCCGAGCAATCCGCCGGAGAAACCCGCCGTGGCCAAGCAGACCAGTGCGCCGGAGAAGCCACTGACGTCGCGCAGCGGTACCACGGCCAAGCCGGCGCCGGCAACCGAGCCCAATTCTCCCGTCGACCTGAACGACCTGGTCCGCCAGGGCCTGGCGGCCGACCTGTACCTGGACGCCAGTCAGCACGCGGTGCCGGTCTATCACTTCACGTCCGTCTCCTCCACGCGGCACTTCTGTACCATCAGCGAAGAGGAAAAGTACCGGCTGATCGACAGCAAGCCCGCGATCTGGAAATATGAGGGTATTGCGTTCTTCGCCTACCCCGAGGGCTACCAGCCGCCCGGCTCCCGGCCTGTCTATCGCTTCCGGTCCGAGAGCCTGAACCGCTATTTCTTCACGCTCGATGAGGCCCAGAAACAGTTGCTCGTCGACAAATTCGCGAAGGACTGGAAGTACGAAGGCATCGCCTGGTACGCTCCGCCGGTCAAGACCGGCAAGAAATGATGGAATGATCTTCGGAGTCCCGCGTTGACGCGGTTCTGAATCCCCTTGGCCGCCGCAAGAGAGAAACGGATGGGAGGAGTCTTACCCGCCGGAAGGCGGTACTCCGAACGAGTATTCCATTCTCCCCGCTCATCTCGCCGAGCCGATCTGCGTGCTCCGATGCAGGAAGCGGGCGGCGGTCTCCAGGAACGTCACCGCAAGCGTCGGGTGCGGATGGATGGTCATGGCAATATCCGCTGCCATATCTCGCTGGCCCGGGCACGGAGTCGTTGGTCCCCGTGGCGTCGAGATCCTTCAGATCGAGACCCGGCAACTCAGCAGAGACGATAATCTCCTTGTCCTCTTCTTTCACGTCCACCTTGGGGACGAATCCGCCGCCCTGGCGGCTGAGTTC
>JALORE010000402.1 GCA_025459125.1 Planctomycetota bacterium
CGGACCTTGCCTTGTTTCTTGGCCAGGTCCGCGGCCTCGATGCCGCCGTCGGCCGCGAAGATCATCTCCGGGTCCTTGTCGTAGACGACCTCGTGAAACTGCCACAAGTCGATGACGTCGGTGCGCAGCCGGCGCAGGCTGTCCTCCAGGTGTTGCAGGGCGGTCTGGCGGTCCCGGCCGTGGTGCTTGGTCATGAGAAAGACCTTGTCCCGGTAGCCGTCCGCCAGGGCTTTGCCCATGAGTTCCTCGGAGCGCCCGTTGTGGTACTCCCAGGCGTTGTCCATGAACGTCACCCCCAGATCCACGGCCTTGCGGATCAGCCGGATCGACTGGTCATCATCCTTGATCTGGCCGATATGGTGCCCGCCGAGTCCCAGCATGGAGACCTTCACGCCGGTATTGCCCAGCGGGCGTGTCGCAATCCCGGAGCCGCCTGAGGCGGTTCCCGCGGAGGCCAGCACCGGGGCGGCGCACAGACCATAAGCGGTTCTCTGCAGGAATTCCCGGCGTGTCGAGACGTGTCCGTTCATCGCTTGACTCCTTTCTCCGCAGCGGGAGAATCGATCGTGGTCGTCCGATGTCTGAGTAAATGATAGGGGCGCACCGCGGCGGGATCAAGTGGTAGATTGGCATCGTCGATTTCCTCTACCTGCGCGGGTTGACAGCGGGGAGTGCGGCCGGTCATAATTCGGGCACGTTTGCCGTTCAAGGGACCGCCGATTGCGAAGGAGGCCTGGAGCCATGACACTGCCTGACACTGAGCGAACCATCTCCCGCCGTACTTTCCTGGGCCTCTCTGCGGGCGGCCTGATCGCGGCGGCTCTTCCCGCGACCACGTCTGGCGCCCAATCCTCCGGGGGCGGCCGTGCTGCGGCCCCACGGCCCAACGTTGTGTTCATCCTCGCCGACGACCTGGGTTGGGCTGATGTGGGCTTTCACGACTCCGAGATCGAGACGCCGAACATCGATCGGCTGGCCCGGGAGAGCGTGCGCTTTCGGCAGCACTACGTGATGCCCACGTGCACGCCGACACGGGTCGGGCTGATGACCGGCCGCTATCCCAGCCGCTATGGCGTGACCTCCCCCGCCTATGGCAAGATCTTCGATGACGATACGATCACCCTGGCCGAGGCCCTGCGCCGGGGCGGGTATACCACCCATATCAGCGGCAAATGGCACATGGGCTCCGCGCCCGACCATACGCCGCGCAAGTACGGCTTCGACTCGTCCTACGGCTACTTCGACGGCCAGATCGATCCCTATGTGCACGACTACAAGAACGGCGTCCTCTCATGGCATCGCAACGACCGTCCTCTCGAGGAAAAGGGCCACGCCACGGACCTGATCGCGAACGAAGCGATTCGCGTCATCGAATCGAAACACGACCAGCCGTTCTTCCTCTATGTCACCTTCAGCGTGCCGCACACGCCGCTCCACGAGCCCCCGGAGTGGACGGCCCGCTACGAAAGCCGTATTGCCGAGCCTTCCCGGCGCTGGTACGCCGCCAGCGTCACACACATGGACCAGGGCATCGGCAGGATCGTCGATGCCCTTGACCGGCAGGGCCTGCGCCGGAATACGCTGCTCGTTTTCGTCAGCGACAACGGCGGCCAGAAGGGCTGGTCCAGCGACAAGGAGTACAAAGGACGGTATCGCGACAAGCCGCACCCGGTGCTGGGGAACAATCGTCCGCTCCGCGGCTGGAAGGGCGAGATCTACGAGGGCGGCATCCGCGTACCCGCGGTGGCGAACTGGCCGGGGGTCCTGGCCGCCGGGGAGTCGGATGTGCCGGTCCATATCGTCGACTGGATGCCCACGTTGTGCGCCCTGACCGGGTGTGCTCCCGGCCGGGACCTGGGTTGGGATGGGGCCAACGTCTGGCCGGCGATTTCCGGTGGTCCGGCGCCGGCGGGACCCCGGTCGTTCTACTGGAAGACCCCGAACGCTGCGGGTGTGCGGCGGGGCGACTGGAAGTTGATCGTGGGCAAAGATGGACGCAACGCCCAGCTCTTCGATCTGGCCTCCGATCCCTACGAGACGAAGGACCAGGCTGCCCGCGAGCCGGGGCGCATCGCGGAGCTTCAGGCCCTGCTGCAGTCGTACGCCGCAAAGGACAGGTCCAGGACGGGTGGATGACAGAACAACGATTCGCTGAAAGACTGAGGCCACCCGTCTGGAAAGTCAATTGTCATGAAGCACCAGCCTTTGAACGGATCGTTGTGACAGAAACCTGCTGTGATCGGTTGACGCGAACCATGCGAAGGACAAAGGCTTTTACCTTGATCGAGCTGCTCGTCGTGATCGCCATCATCGCCCTGCTGATGGCGGTGCTGATGCCGGCTTTGGCACGGGTTCGCAAACACGCCCGGACGGTCGCCTGCCAGTCCAACCTGCATGAGTGGGCCCTGATCTTCGCCATGTACACGGGCGACAACAACGGGTACCTGATGACCGGCTACGCCAGTCAGGGAGCCGCCACCAGCCGGGACACCTGGATCGGCGCCCTGCGCTCGCACTACCAGGACCCGAAGATTCGCGTCTGTCCCACGGCGGTGAAGCCCTTCTCCGAAGGCGGTCAGGGCCCCTTCTCGGCCTGGGGGGTCTTCGGGCGGTCGGGCGAGACGCGGACATGGGCGGGCCCGCGCGACGAGGGCGACTACGGCAGCTATGGCATGAACGAGCTGGCATACAACCCGCCGTCCGAGGTCACGTCACGGGCCGCCGAGTACTGGCGGACGGTGAACGTCCCCCACGCCGCCGAGGTGCCGCTGTTCTTTGACTGCATCTGGTTCGACGTGTTCCCGCGGGATACCGATGCACCCCCGGCTTATGACGGCGACGTCACCACCGGGGAGATGAAGCGCGTCTGCATCAATCGGCATGATGGTTACGCCAACGATCTCTTCATGGATTCGTCACTGCGCAAGATCGCGCTCAAGGGACTCTGGGCCCTGCGTTGGTACCGGGGCTTCAACCTGGCCAACGTCTGGACCAAGGCCGGCGGCGTCACGCCGGCGGACTGGCCCGCTTGGATGAAGGCGTTCAAGGACGACTGAAACCGCAGGCACATCCCATATTGTATGACCAGGGGAGACATGAAATGCATCCGACCCGTACCTTGAGTCGTCGCGGATTGCTCGCCCGGACCGCCGGACTGGCCGCCGCCAGTATCGTTCCCTCGTACGTTCTGGGGGGCTCCGGGCAGACTCCGCCCAGCGAGCGATTGAACGTGGCCGTCATCGGCACGGGCGGGCAGGGGATCACGAATATCAAGACCCTGCTCCCGTTCCCCGATGTCAGGATTACGGCCATCTGCGATCCCGCCGAATTCTGGGATAACAGCAAGCTCTACTACAAGCATCATGGTGGGCGCGGGCCGGCGCTCAAGGCCATCGAGGACTACTTCCGTCAGGCCGGTTCCGCGGGGCCGTACCGCCCGGGCGTGTACCTGGACTATCGCGTAATGCTGGAGAAAGCCGCGAAAGACATCGACGCCGTGCTCATCGCGGCGCCGAATCACATCCACGCGGTCGCCTGCCTGGCAGCGATCCAGGCGGGCAAACACGTCTACTGTGAGAAGCCGCTCACGCGGACGATCTACGAGGCCCGCCGGGTGGCCGCGGCGGCCCGGGAGGCCAGAGTGGCCACGCAGTTGGGCAACCACGGCCATTCGTCGGACGACATCCGCCGGGCCGTCGAGTGGATCCGGGACGGCGCGATCGGCAAGGTGCGCGAGGTGCACGGTTGGCGCGGCGGGCCGCCGCGCATGACGTTGACCGAGCGTCCCAAGGAGACGCCGCCGGTGCCGGAAGGATTGAACTGGGACTTGTGGCTCGGTCCCGCGCCCGAGCGTCCTTTCCATCCCGCGTACGCGCCGCTGATCTGGCATTACTGGTGGGATTTCGGCACGGGAACCCTGGGGAATTACGGCTGCCACACCCTGGATACGGCGACTTGGGCCCTGGAGCTGGAGCACCCCACGATGATCGAGGCCAGCTCCACGGAGCTGAGCGAGGAGACCACCCCGCTGGGGGCTACCTATCATTACCGTTTCCCCGCCCGGGGTGCGCAGCCCCAGGTCGATCTGTTCTGGTACGACGGCGGCCCGATGCCCCCGCGCCCCGAGTGCCTGGAGGCCAACCGCAATCTGCCCCGGCTGGGAGGCTCGCTGATCGTGGGCGATCAGGGCGCCATTCTCTCCGGCTCCTGGAGCGAGTCGCCGCGGATCATCCCGGAGCAGCGGATGAAGGAATACAGGCTGCCGCCGCAGACGATCCCCCGTTCCCAGGGTCATCATCGCGACTGGATCAACGCCTGCAAAGGCGGTCCGCCCGCCAGCTCGAACTTCGACTACGCGGCCCGGCTGACGGAACTGGTCCTGCTGGGAACGGTGGCGCTGCGGACCCAGGAGACGATCTACTGGGACGGCCCCAACCTGCGCGCCATCAACGCCCCGAAGGCCCAGCCCCTGATCCAGGGTCACTTCCGCAAGGGATGGGAAATCTGAACCCAGCCCTGTAAAGGTGGTGCATGGACTTCTTTGCAGTCAAGACTTACGATGGGTGGCAGCGGCAAGCGGAGCTTGCCGATGGCTCGTGGGATAGACGCAGACGCCATCGGCAAGCTCCGAAGACTCCGCTTGCCGCTGCCACCCCTATTTCTCACCGGTACAGCGCTGGAGATCTGGACCCTGCCGAGGAGATGCCTGTCATGCGAATTCGAAGTGACACGCGGGCGCAGCTCGCCGTATTCTCCCTGTTGGCTCACTGTGCCGTTTGGGTAGCAGCGTCACGGGTCTGTGCCTGCACGACGGTGATGGTCGGCCGGCAGGCCACGGCGGACGGATCGGTGTTGATGGCCAGCTCCTGTGACGGGGATGTCATGGGTCTGATCCATGTCATGCCGGCGCAGGAGTATCCG